>JAZREL010000066.1:0-23377 GCA_045660785.1 Eubacteriales bacterium
AAATGAGATACGTTTCCCCTGAATATGAAAAAATGAATATTGAGGTAGAGGACATCCTTTCCGCCTCCCAAGAAGCTGAGGAAGACGTTAAGGTAGAAAACGTTGCAGACGGAGTTGCAGACTTCATCATCAACGCATCAAACATCTTCAAGCCAAATAAATAATTAATAAAGCAGAGAGCATACTGCATCTTATTTCAAATAATTTGCAGTATGCACGCTATATTATAAAATTTTTTAAGGAGAAAAACCAAAATGAAAAAGAAAATCTTAATGATTTCTTTGTTAGTGGTTATGTTTGTTTGCCTCTTCGCTATAAGCGTAGGCGCAACAACGTATAACTACTACGAAAACGAAGTCGCTGAAGATAATAAGCTTTATTCAATTGAAGCAAGCTTCAGCACAAAAAACACCCGTTTTGAGCTGATTAGTAGCATTACGGGCGAGGGCTTCGCTAAGACTGACGCAAACGGCACACCACTTACCTGGTACGTTGTTAGCGACGACCTTGGCAAAACAACGAGCGGCGTTCGCAACATCGTTGTTAAAAGCACACCCACAATCGGCGGTGCTGTAGGCACTACCGATGCAAACGGCAATTACATTTACGGCACAGACACAGACGGCGTAAGCTTCTCAAAAAAGGTTGTTAGTGTAAACTTTTTTGGCACAAAAAATGTAAAGACTCTTCCTGAGCAAGCTTACATGGCAACCTACAGCCTTCACGAGCCGGGGCAAAAATATCAATATTGCCAAATCGCAGACGGCTCATATTTGCTCGCGCTTTATCTTCCTGAAAGCTTGACCTGCATCCCTAAGCAGCTTTGCTTCCGCGCACCAATTATCGTTCTTGAATTCGAAAACAACAGGGTTCAATACGAAAACTTCGGCGAGGGTGTTACGGGCTTTGATGCCGGCTATAAGAATGAAATTGCATATGCATTTTCATTCTGCGCTAACCTAAAGCGTCTCGTTATCCCGGAGGGAATCGAAACAATTGCAACTCATACCTTCAGAGAAAGCATATCTCTTGAGTACGTTAAATTCCCAAGCACAATGACACGTCTTGAAGATAACGTATTCTTCCATACTATCGGTCTTAAAACCGTTGTGTTGGGAGAAAATATGACGTTTGCAGGTCGCTTTAATACCGACTATAAAAAGGTATACACAGATTGGGATATTAAAAATTTCAGTATCAAATATATGTATGTTCCAAATACAATCAATACTGCAAATTCATTCTTTGACTCTTACAGAGGCTATGATAAGAACTATATAGCTGTAGATAAAAATCTTGTCTTCTTCTTTGCAGGCACGCTTGAAGAGGCAAAAACTGTATCCAACTATACAGACAAGCATTTTAAAAATGCTATAACCAATAAGGCGATTACATACGAAGAGTATATTTCCAACAAGGAATATTATGACACAAAAATCAACGGTCATACTTTGGTTTACAATGTACCAACCTGTATCGCATTCCACGACGGTCATAACTACGAAAAGACAGTAGTAGCACCAACCTGTACAACCGTCGGTTACACAAGCTACACCTGTACAAGATGTAATGACACCTATAAAGAGGACGAAACTGCAATTGACGCAAATGCGCACGTATTTGACGACGACAACGACGGCGAATGCAACAACTGCGGCTTCTCAAGAAACGAGTGCGTAGAGCACACCTATAAGCCTGAGGTAACTGAGCCTGATTGCTTAAACGGTGGCTTTACAACCTACACTTGTGTTGCTTGCGGCGAATCATACGTTGACAATGCAACAGATCCTCTCGGTCACAGCTACAGTGCTGATGTTACAGACCCTGACTGTGAAAACGAAGGCTTTACAACTCACACCTGCATAAGATGTGACGATACATACGTTGACAGCAAAACTGATGCACTTGGACACAGCTACAAAGATGTAAACACATATAAGGATGCAATAACCGCATTCGAGGTTGGTGAGGTTTGCTCAGTATGTGAAGCAAAGGGCGTAACTACAGAATACGCTCCACTCCTTACATATAAGGGCTATTCCGCACAAATCGGCGGTGAGCGCGTAACTGTTGGCTATACCGTTGATAAGAAGACACAAGCATATCTTGAAAACATCTCATACGGTCTTGTTATTGCAATACCTGGTGAGAGCGACGATATAAGCGCGTATGAGCCGGTTAACCCTGACTTTACAGTTAACGGTTCTGCAACCGCACTCGTTCGCGAGGTTAGCAAGAAATATGACACCTTCAACCTCTTCGTTGATGGATTTAACGAAAACAATTACGACAAAATTGCTGTTATTTGCGCATTTGTAACGGATGGCAAAAACGTTGACTACCTCTGCGCAAATGCAGAAAACAAAATTTCAGTACAAGAGTATGCAATCGCAACATCCTTTGCTGATATTGCTGAGGCATGCACACCTAAGTACGAAATCACCTTCGCTTGTGACGAAACAATGGGTTCACTCGAGGGTGAAACCTCACAAACCGTATATGAGGGATTCAAAACAACAACAGTAAAGGCAGTAGCAAAAGAGGGCTACACCTTCGCTTGCTGGAGTGACGGTACACAAACTCCCGAAATTACTGTAAAAGCAAAGAAAAAAGCAAACCTCACAGCTTCCTTTGTTCCTAACAGCACTGGCTTGCCCGTTATAACAATTAATACGGAAAACGGTAAAAAAGATACCATTACGTTGGAAGACTACATCAACTGTGAAATCACACTTTTTGATAACACAGGCAAGGGTGACAGCGTTGGTTCAGCTGTTGCTGAAATCAAGGGTAGAGGAAACTCCACTTGGGACAAATTCGACAAGAAGCCATATAAGTTCAAGTTTGACAAAAAGCAAGACCTTTTCGGTTACGGTAATGAAAAGACATGGGTTCTCTTGGCTGATGCAAGAGACTATTCACTCGTTCGTAATATGCTCGCACTCAATGCAGGCCTTACAATGTCCAAGCTTCAATACAACTCAATGGGTCAAAGCGTTGAGCTTTACTTAAACGGCGAGTATAGAGGCGTTTACTACCTCTGTGAGCAAATCCAAATTAAGGAAAACCGCGTTAACATCACAGCAGAGGATGACGGTGTGGATTTGGATAACGACGGCATGATCGATCCTGATAGCATCGGCTACCTCGTTGAAATGGACGCTTGGGCAACCGACAGCGCAAATAAGTACCTTGATAACTACAACAAGGACGGAGACGTATTCTTTACAATCAAGGGCGGACAAAAGGCATTTACAGTCAAGGATCCTGAGGACGTTTTCTTTGACGACGACGGCAACTTTGATGCAGCAAAGGCAAAGCCATATCTTGATTACATCCAAGCTTATTTGCAAGAGTGCCACAATGCCATAAATGCAAATGCTTCTGCTGAAAACTACGCTGCACTTTGTGAGCTTATCGACGTTAAGTCATTTGCTCAAGCATACATCATCTTCGACCTCTTTAAGAACCCTGACGTTAACTATTCAAGCGTATATTATTATAAGGATGTAAACGGCAAGCTCGTTGCTGCTCCTCTTTGGGACTTCGATATGTCCGTTGGTAACGTAACTCATAAGGAAGGCAACACGGGCTGGCAAATTTTCTCCAACACAGAAAGACTCTGGACAGCAGAGCGTAATGATTGGATGAGAGAGCTTCTTGAATATGAAGAATTCAGAACACTCGTTTACAATGAGCTTGTTGCAAATGAGGCAGCAATCAAAGCTTCAATTGCAAGCGACCTTGAATATGCAAGAGCGCACAAGGATGCTTACGAAAAGAACTTTGAAAAGTGGAATCTTATCGGCAACACAAGCGCAAGTGACAAAATGGGCGGATGGAGCGTTCCTGCTCAATTCAAGGCATATGCAACATGGGAAGAGCATCTTGATTACATCGAGAACTATCTCAATGAAAGCTATGCTTACTTGCTCAAGCACTACGGACCAACTACAGCGGAATAATTAACTTGAAAATTAACAAGGAGATAACTAAAATGAAATACGAATCCCCAACTTTTGAAAAAATAGTTGTTGAATCAGAAGAAATTTTAGCATCCGGCGAAATTCAAGAAAATGAAACAGTTAACGCTGACGGTACCGTTAACGGAGATTTTTCATTTAATATGGATAGCTTCGGATGGTAAAGCAAAATTGCTTTAATATTCAATAAACCCAAAGGGCTATGCGATTTTTCGCATAGCCCTTTCTAAATTACCTTTCAAAAATCAATTGAAAACACTTAATATTACGTTAAGTCCATACCTCGAATTATATCAAAAAACAGACACTCCCCCCGCCAAAAATTAGAAAAAGCACCCCAAAAGGTGCTTTTTCTGTTATTAACGTTAGAATTGATTTTTTGACTTTCGTTTCCTTAAATCCAAACGGATTATTCCGACGATAATTGAAATAAGATTTAGTATTTCGCTTGCAATAGCACCAATTGAGCCGCTGAAGCAGTTGTAGGTAAGCCAAAGGGGTGAGCTGATAAGACCCAAGCGCCTAACCATTTTTGATGAGCCGAGGCGGATTGCAACAGTTGCCACAATCATTGCCAAAACAGGTAAGATTTCAATTACAAAATTCCTAAATATGGGCTCCTTACCAAACGCCAAAAACGTAAGTGGGTAAGAGGAAGCAAAAAGCACAATGAAAACGATAAACCAAACGACGGAATTTGCCCTCGTCCTTTTCTCAAAATAATAAATCACGGAACGGAAAGCGCCTACCACGTTAAGCAGTCCGCCGATTACCGCGCCGAGCAGAAAATAGTTAAATCCAAAGGAAACCGCGGCGAAAAACTGAAACAGCAAAACGTTTTTCTGCTTCTTTTGCTGAAACACAAGTATGTTGAAAATCATACCCACTATTCCAAATGCTTGAGCCACGTTTTCAATCGTGAAAATCTCCATAAAAGCCCTACCTTAAAAAATTTGTATCCATTATAGCACAACCTAAAAAGCGTTGCAACAGAGAAATGAAAAAAGATACAAAACTGCATAAAAAAGTTGATTTATGACGAGAATTATTCATTTTAACCAAAAACCGTGTCGAATAATTGTGTAAATTGCTAAATTTTGTTTTTTGTAGAGTGCTTGAAATTTTATATTAGTTGTGATATAATGTAGGATAGATTACGTATGTGCGCGTGTAAGGAGGTGTAATAATGTACGATTTCCAAAAAGCAAATATGTGGAAACGTATTTCCGCGTGGCTCTTTGACTTCATCCTTATCGGCATTGTTATTGTCGGTGCCGCCTGCCTTTTCAACCTTGTTTTGAGGTATGACAAGCAGTGTGAGCGCGTTGACCAAGCGCTTGTCGATTTTTATGATGCATACGAGCAAAAGCACGGCATTCATTTAAATATGGAGAAATACGACAACGAGAGATTTAACGAGCTATATAAAACTGACGAGGAAAAGCAGGCATATTTTTCAGCGGTTGAAAAGGAAAAGGAAACTGTTGAGAAAAATATTAGGTCAGATACAGAGCTTTTAACACTCTACGATAAATATTCAAGTCTTAAGTACATAGTTGACAATCTTTTTTTGGTGCTTATAACCCTTAGCGTGATGACGGGATTTTTGATTATGGAATTTATAATTCCGCTTATTTTCAAAAACGGACAAACTCTCGGCAAAAAAATATTCGGCATTGGAGTTATGCGTACTGACGGAGTTAAAATTACGCCGATTCAATTGTTCCTTCGTTCAATTTTCGGCAAATGCACACTCGAAACACTCGTGCCCGTGTACCTCTTAATTATGCTTATGTCACAAATTCTCGGTCTTGTCGGAATTGTGATTTTCGTGGCAATCGTTCTGCTCGAAATCGTTCTTTTGTTTGCAACAAAGGCGCGCACTCCCGTTCACGATATAATGTCGGGTACGGTTACGGTCGATTTTGCAAGCCAAATGATTTTTGACTCACCCGAGGAGCTTCTTGCGTACAAGCAGAGCTTACATAAAGATACGGTAAACAGCCAAAGGGAAGAAAAGCCCGATGGCTTAAATACAAATTTATAAAATATTATTTACATAGAAAGGCGAAATGGTATGAAAATTGTTTTGCAGAATTTGACAAAGATTTTCCCTCCCCGCGACAAAAAGAAGGGTAAGGAAACAATTGCTGTCAACGACTTCACATTTACCATTCCGGACGGAAAGCTTGTTGGACTTTTAGGTCCTTCCGGTTGCGGTAAGAGTACAACTCTTTACATGATAAGCGGTCTTCAAGTTCCATCGGGCGGTAAAATCTTCTTCGGCGAGGATGACGTAACAAAGCTTACTCCCGAAAACCGTGGTGTTGGACTTGTGTTCCAAAACTACGCGCTTTATCCTCATATGACGGTAAAGCAAAATATTATGTTCCCGCTTCAAAATCTTCGCGGTCCGGACAAGCTTGGCAAAAAGGCGATGATCGAAAGAGCATATGAGGCAGCAAGACTCGTTCAAATTGACGAGCTTATGGAGCGTAAGCCAAACGAGCTTTCGGGCGGTCAGCAGCAGAGAGTTGCTATTGCACGTGCGCTTGTAAAAATGCCTAAGGTTCTTCTCCTTGACGAGCCACTCTCAAACCTTGACGCACGTCTTCGTTTGCAAACCCGTGAGGAAATTAAGAGAATTCAAAAGGAAACAGGCATCACAACCATTTTCGTAACGCACGACCAAGAGGAGGCAATGTCCATCTCTGATATTATCGTTGTTATGAAGCTCGGCGTTGTTCAACAGGTTGGCGCACCTCAAGACGTTTATGACGACCCAACAAACCTTTTCGTTGCTAAGTTCCTTGGTACTCCACCAATTAACGTATTTAAGGGCTCTGTTCAAGACGGCTTCCTTATAATCAACGACACTAAGGTGCTAAAGGTTGACGGTGTTGATGACCGTGACGTTTACGTTGGTATCCGTCCGGAGGGCTTCATTCCTTCAGCTGACGGCGTATTTGAATGTAACCTCAGCAGCGTTGAGGTTATGGGACGTGACGTTAGCGTTGTTTGCACAAATGAAGCTTCACAAAACCCATTCATCCGCGCAATAGTTGATGCGGATTACAAGATTGACAGAGAAGCCGAGTCAGTTAAGTTCAACCTCAAGGCACATAAGGTATTCCTTTTTGATGCGGAAACGGAAGAAAGAATTAGATTTGAGGTGAACTGATTATGGGCGAACAATCAGTTGCTAAAACCAAAAAATACAGATGGTACAATTTTACGCAGAAGATTAACAAGGTTTTGCAAAAAATCAAGTTTGATAAATGGAAGGCGTGGCTCTATCTCCTCCCAACTCTCATTCTTCTTGCAATTTTTACCTTCTGGCCACTTATAAACACCGTTAAAATGGCGTTTTCCGTGTGGTGGGATGACAGCTCGCCTGTTTATGAAACAGACGCAGAGGGAAACCCAATTACGGATGACGAAACCGGTATGCTTAAAATTAAGGAATACGGTCAGTGCAAGGGCTATAACATCGCGCTTGACCTTGCGGGCGAAACGGATTTCAAGTTTGGCTTCCATAACTTTATTAACGTTATGAAATACGATGGCTTCCTTCGTATTATGCAAAATACGATAATACTTTGCGTTGCCACCGTTCCGCTTTCTACCTTCTTAGCGCTCTTGATTGCCGTTTGTCTGAACTCAATCAAGCCGCTCAGAAGATTTTTGCAAACGATTTTCTTTATGCCGTACGTAACGAACTCAATCGCTATCGGTATGGTATTCGCGGCTATGTTTAATATCGTCGGCGTTGACGAGCATAATCTTCTTGCCAGCCAATCCCTCGGTATTATCAATAACATCATAGGACTTTTCGGTGTCGGGCCGATAAACTGGGTTAACCAGGGCTCGGGCTATTGGGCAAACATCGCGGTAATGATTATTTATATCGTTTGGAATGCACTTCCGTTTAAGATTCTTATTCTTCTCGGCGGTCTTCAAAGCGTAAATAAGCAATACTATGAGGCGGCAAAGATTGACGCAACTCCTGCATGGAGAGTGTTCACAAGAATTACGGTTCCGCTTCTTTCACCTATGATTGCATACGTTGTTATCACGGGCTTTATCGGCGGATTTAAGGAATATACCAGCATCGTTGGTATCTTCGGTGATAAAATGCAGCCTCCGGGCGCAGGCGCGGGCACACCAAGACTTCAAACCATGGTTGGCTTTATTTACCAAGCGCTTGAAACAAACTCACAGGGACTTGCATCCGCTGCGGCTATTATTTTGTTCTTGATTATTTTTGCGGTTACACTCGTTAACCTCTACGTAAGCAAGAAGAAAACTCATTACTAATAAAGGAGGACTTCTTAATGTCAGAAATTCAGAATGAAGAAATGACTTCTCAAGAAGAAGCAGAGGTTGTGATCCTGCCCGATGATGATGCTCAAGCGGCTGAAGAACCGGTAGCGGAAAAAATCACGACAATGCATGAGAAGGATATGAAGAAGGTTGTCTCCGTTCAAAGAGTAATGAAGATAATCGCACAGGTTTTCCTTTATTTGTTCCTCGGTATTATGGCACTTATAGTTATCTTCCCATTCTATTGGATGATTATCTCCTCCTTAAAGACACTTGCGGAATATAACGAGCCGATTCCGACGCTTTTCCCACAACAGGGAATAGAGTGGCGAAACTACGTTGAAGCGGTTAAAGCGGCGGAGCTTTTCAAGCTCTTTAAGAACACCGTTATCGTTGGTATCGTTTCAACACTCCTCTCACTCGTAATCACGGTTATCAGCGCATTCGTATTTGCGCGTCTTGAATTCAAGGGCAGAGACACGCTCTTTGCCGTTCTTCTCGGTACAATGATGATCCCGGGTGAGCTTTTCACAATCACAAACTACATCACAGTTTCAAACTGGGGCTGGGTTAGCACAAGCAACAGTCTTGAAGCAATAAAGGGCTACAGTGTTCTTATCGTGCCGTTCCTCGTTAGTATTTTCTACGTTTACTTGTTAAAGCAAAACTTTATGCAAATACCGAACGAGCTTTATCTTGCGGCAAAGGTTGACGGAACAACTGACCTTAAATACCTTTGGAAGGTTATGATTCCTTTGGCACTCCCAACTCTTATCTCAATTACAATTCTTAAGATGATGGGCGCATGGAACTCATACGTATGGCCACGTCTTGTTAGCCCTACGAACTACCACCTTATCACAAACGGCTTGCGTAAGGCGTTTGAGGATACAACAACGGGTACAGCCAACATTCCACAGCAGATGGCGGCGGTAACGCTTGTATCAATTCCTTTGTTCCTCGTATTTATCTTCCTTCGTAAGTATATTATGAAGGGCGTTTCAAGATCGGGTATTAAGGGTTAATTCAGTTTTAATGACGAAAGTCTTAAAAATAAACAATATTTATTAAAAGGATGGAAAACAAAAATGAAGAAGAAGCTTTTAGCTCTTTTCCTTCTCGTTGTAATGTCTCTTAGCATCGTTGCCTGCGGCACAACTCCTGCCGGCACAGATACAGGCACAGACAGCGGAAACGGTGGCACCACAGCTCAAAAGGTTATGTGGAACGTGCCTGCAGAGGGATTTGACACGGAAACTGAGATCACAATCACCTTCTCACACACAATGGGTAAAAACCTTGCAACTGTTCTTGACAGATACATTGCAAAGTTTAACGAAATTTATCCTAACATCACAGTAGAGCATACACAAATCGGTGGCTACGACGAGGTTCGTGACCAAACAAACAAGCAGCTCACAGCTGGCAACCAACCAAACATCGCATACTGCTATCCTGACCACGTTGCTCTTTACAACGTAACAAAGAAGGTTATTCCGCTTGACGCTCTTATCGATTGCACAATCGAGATTGAGGGCTTGGACGGAGAGATTATCGGTCTTACTGCTGAACAAAAGGCAGACTTCATTAAGGCATATTATGATGAGGGTACCGTATTTGACGAAGCAGGCACAATGTACACAATGCCGCTTTCAAAGTCAACAGAGGTTCTTTTCTACAACAAGTCATTCTTTGACAAGCACGGCATCGAGGTTCCTAACACTTGGGAAGAAATGGAAACTGTTTGCGCTCAAATCAAGGAAATCCTTAAGACAGACGATATCGCAACAAACGATACAGATATTCCTCTCGGCTACGACTCAGAGTCAAACTGGTTCATCACAATGACAGAGCAATACGGCTCACCTTACACATCAAACGACAAGGATAACCACTTCCTCTTTAACAACAAGACAAACCGTGACTTCGTTAAGGAGTTCCGCGCTTGGTACCAAGCTGGTTACGTAACAACTCAAGAGCTCTACGGTGCATATACATCTAAGCTCTTCACAAACACAGACCCAACAAAGCCATCATGCTATATGTGCATCGGCTCAACTGGCGGCGCAAGCCACCAAATTCCAATCGGTGAGGACGATAGCTTCCCATTTGAGGTTGGTATTGCTCCAATCCCACAGGTAAATCCTGAGGAGCCAAAGGCAATTTCACAAGGTCCATCACTTTGTATCTTCAGCCAAGTTGGCGACAAGGATTCATACGATAACAATCAAGAGGTTCTTGCTTCTTGGCTCTTCGTTAAGTACCTCTGCACAACTCCTGAATTCCAAGCAGCATTCTCAATGACATCAGGTTATATGCCTGTTATCAACTCTGCTAAGGAAATGCCACAATACAATAACTGGCTCAACAATGCAAACAGCACAGGTAACCTCGTTGCAACAGTTGCTAAGCTCGCATTCGAGCAATCAGGTTCAGCATTCGTTTCCCCTGCATTCAACGGCTCAACAAAGGCACGTGACCAAGTTGGCGCACTCCTTCAATACTGCTTCACAACACAAGCAGATGACGTTGATGCAATGATTCTCAAAGCATTCCAGGACGCTATTAAAGAATGTCTCTATAATAACTAATTCTTAACTTATTAAGGAAAGATTATGAACAAGTTATCTAAAATTTTGATAATGCTTCTTGTTATGGTTATGCTCGCGGGCTCACTTATCGCCTGCGGGCCTAACCCCGACACAGGAAGCGGCACGGGTGATACCAATACCGATTCAGGTAACACAAATACCGACACCGGCAGTGAAACGCCCGAATTTGTTGACTATGCTTCACAGCTCAAATTCAATCCCGATTCAGGTAAAATGTGGACGTACGCTACCGTAAAATCATACATTGACGGCGACACAACACATTTCTACATTGATAAGGACTTAATTGAAGAGGGCTACGTTAAGGCAAGATACCTCGGCATCAATACACCTGAGTCAACGGGTATAGTTGAGCCATGGGGCAAAAAGGCATCAAATTACACAAAAACTCAGCTTCAAAAGGCTGAAAAAATCAAAAACGGTATTATTATCGAATCCGACACAGACGGTTGGGACCTTGACTCAACAGGTGCAAGATATCTCCTTTGGGTTTGGTATAAGACCGAGGAAAACGGAGAATACAGAAACTTAAACATCGAAATTCTCCAACAAGGACTTGCATTCGGCTCAGGCACTACCTCAAATACGTATAGCGAATATACAACGGCAGCGCTTTACCAAGCAACGTCAATGAAGCTTATGGTATTCAACAAAAAGCTCAAGGACCCAGATTTCTACTACGGCAAGGCGCAAAACCTTACTCTTAAGGAGCTTAAGGCAAACGCAGAGAAGTACGAGGGCACTCTCGTTAAATTCGATGCAGTAGTTGCAAAGAAATCCGGCTATACCTTCTACGTTGAAGAATACGACGCCGAAAACGATATGTATTTCGGTATGCAAATTTATGCAGGCGCGGGCTGTCCTATTATGGATAGATTCGCCATCGGTAACCGTGTTTCCATTGTAGGTACACTCCAATATTGGGAAAACGGAGGCACGTATCAGATTTCCAACCTCCAATTCGATATTTTATTCCCGGATGACGAGGGCGGATGCCGCGTTTTGGAAACAGGACACGAGGCGTCATACCGCGAGGGCGATGCTTCAAAGCTCTTAAACGGTAAAATTGAAATCGATTCATACGTTGAGCGTGAGGATGAAAATGGCGAAATCGTAGAGGAGCTTCAAACGGTTAAGTTTGACTACGGCGCACTTGCACTTCACAGCACAATTAAGCTTTCAAACCTTACGGTTCAAAGCGTTTATACAACAACCTCCGATACTGATTCAAACGGCGCACTTACGATAACCTGTAAGGACCAAAACGGTGTAACCATTGAAATCCGCACAGCATCTAAGCTCGTACGTGATGACCAGAGCGTAGTTGTAGCAGCTGATTTTCCAAGAGGAACCGTTATCGACGTTAAGGGTATCATTGATTACTTCAACGACTATCAAGTGAAGGTATTCAATATCGACGATATCACCATCCACGAATAGTTTTTTAATTCATATATTATCTGCCCAAGCGGCAGTGGTATAATAAACAATGCTTATTAAAAAAATAATAAAGGAGCAAATTATGAAAAAACTTTCACTCTTGCTTCTCGTTATCGCACTTGTTTGCGGTCTCTTTGTTCTCACCTCCTGCGGTGGCAACAGCGGCAACGACACAAACACAGATAGCGGAAGCACAAACACCGACACAGGCAGCCAGCCTGCGGTTGATGAGGACCTTCAAGCCGCATATGATTACGTTAAGCTTACATATAAGACACTTAACGTAACAACATCAAGCTTTGAGGTTATGAAGAATGCGCCAATCGGCGACAGAATCTTCGAAATTACCTGGTCAACAGACAGTGATTTGGTTACAATCACAGAGTCAGAGGACGGCAGCTTCTACGTTGTAAACGTTCCTGAGCTTGGTGACAACGCATTCACCTACACACTCAAGTTCTCAATTGAGAACGAAAACGGCGAGAAGAAGATGGGCAGCTTCACTTTGACTGTTCCTAAATTCTCAGTTAACACACACGAGCAATACGTTGCAGCTGAAGACGGCGAAGCACTTATCGTTCAAGGTATCGTAACAGGTATTATGGCTAAGACACATAACACCTCTACAAAGGAAGAAAGCTTGTTCCTCCAAGACCTTAGCGGTAACGGCGGTTACTACGTATACAACTCAACAACAGACCTTACAAATATCAAGGTTGGTATGACTGTTGAGGTTAGAGGCGAAAAGAAGAATTATAACGGCACTTACGAGCTTGTTAACGCTGAAGTAATCGTTACTGATGATTCAATCAAGACAGTAACACCTGTTGACTTCACAGAGGCAGTTCTCGGCGCATCATCACTTGAAGCACCTGAGCTTTCTGACTTAAACGGTATGCTCGTTACAATCAAGGGCGTTACACTTCTTACTTATAGCGAAGCAAACGGCTACCACAACTTCGAAATCGGCAGCCACAAGACATACTTCAGAATTTCAACCTCATCTAACTGCATTACAGAGGATGACGGCAGAGCACTTACAGCAACGTTTGAATCAAACTTCTACAACGCAGCAGACGTAACAGGTATTATCGCAGTATATAACAGCGCTATTTACCTTATGCCTGTTTCAAAGGATGCTCTTACAAACATAGTATCACAAGAAAAGCCTGACGACGTACAGGTTGACATCGCACTTGAAAACACAACTGTTCCCGGCTTAATTCAATTAGCAGGTAACACATCACTTCCTACAACGTTCTCAAGCTTAACAGGCGTTTCAATTTCTTGGGAGCTCGTTGATGGCGCAGGCGTTGCAACGTTAAATGGCGCAACACTTACAGTTACAATTCCTGAGGAAGCAAAAACTGTAAAGGTTAAGGCAACCGTTACAAGCGGTGACGTTTCAAAGACAAAGGACTACGAAATCGTAGTTAAGCCAATTTCAACAATCACAATTCAAGAAGCACTCAATATCGGCGACGTTATGGCAAGCGGTAAGTACACCGAAGAGCTTTACTACATCGTTGGTACAATTGATAACATTGCAAACGACGTTTACGGTAACCTCTACATCGTAGACGAAACAGGCGACTTCTCACTTTACATCTACGGTCTTTACGACTCAACAGGTAAGATTAGATACGACAGCATGGATCCTAAGCCACTCGTTAAGGACACAATCAAGGTTCTTTCAACAGTAGGTAAGTATTCAACAACAGTTCAGCTTAAGAACGCGAAGGTTGTTGAGCACACCGTTCACGAGGATAATGCAAGCCAAGGCGGTGCTGCTGAAACTCCATTCAATCCAGCTAACCCAGTCATCGGTAGCGAATTCTTCTTTGGTATGACAAAGAATGACAAGGTTTACTACATCACAGGTGTTATGAGCGGTTACTATATGGCTACTACAACAACTCAAGCAGATTCTCTCAAGGTTACAGTAGCTGAAGGTCCTAACGGCACATACTACCTCACAGCTAAAATCGACGGCGCAACAAAGTATCTCGATCTCGTTCTTAGCGGTACACACAAGAACGCAGTATACGTAGACGCTGCTCCTGCAATTGGCTTCTCATTCAATGAGGAATTCAAGGTATTCTACAAGGAGCTCGACGGCTCTAACTACACATTCGGTACAGCTCTTGATAATAACTACTACACAGTTGGCGGTGTAAGAGTTGATGCTGGTAACGCAATGTGCCAAATCAGCTCAACAGCACCACACACACACGAATATTCAGACGAAGTAACAGCTCCTACCTGCGAAGCAGAGGGCTACACAACTCATACCTGTGCAACCTGCGGTAACGTTGTAGTTGATACAACTGTTCCTGCTCTCGGTCACTCATTCGTTGACGGCGTTTGCGCTAACGGATGCGGCGCCACAGAGCATACACATAACTATGTTTCTACAGTTACAGCTCCTACATGTAAAGATGCTGGCTATACAACCTACGAATGCGACGTAGAAGGCTGCAATAACTCATATACTGAGCCAGGCGCACCTGCTACAGGCGCACACGCAGATAACAACGGCGACTATAAGTGCGACACAGACGGATGCACAGAGGTTATCCTTCCTGCAGCTGATTCTGTTCTTACTGTTGAGCAAGTTATTGCACTCGGCAGCACATTTGCACATAACACTTACACAAGCGGCAAGTACTACGTAACAGGTACTATTACTGAGATTTATAACACTCAATACGGTAATATGAAGATTACAGTAGACGGTACAGCTATTCTTACCATTTACGGTACGTACTCAGCAGACGGTAGCACAAGATTCGATGCTATGCCTGTTAAGCCGGTAGTAGGTGAAACCGTTACAATTTACGGTGTTATCGGTCAATATAACGGCACACCTCAAGTTAAGAACGGTTGGATTACAGAGCAAGCAGCTCACGAATGTGAAGCAGGCGCAGAAGCAACATGCACAAAGGCACAAACCTGCACAACCTGCGGCAAGGAGATTACTCCTGCTCTCGGCCACAACTACGTTGATGGCGTATGCACAAGATGTGATGCAGAACAACCTGTAGCAGGTGAAACCGTGCTTCCTGAAAATCTTTCATTTGTTGGCTTAGCTAACAACGGAAATGCAGATACCTATTTTAAGGAAAACTTCCCAGAGTGGACTATTACAGGTAAGCTCGGAACGGGATACGCTGACACCCTCGGATTTGGTAGAGGTGGCGGAGATAAGGTATCATCAATTAAATCTTCTGCAATTTCCACTACAACCGGCTTCACTATCACAGCTGTGATTAAGGGTAACGGCTCAAACGGCACTATGACCTCAACTCTTACCTTTACTCTTGTTGATGAAGCAGGTAACGTAGTAGCAACTGGCTATGCAAACAATTCAAGCACCGCTGCAATCACTCCTGTAGATGCAAAGGAAACAACCTATAACATCTCATTCACATTCGCAGACGGTAAGGGCTGGTCAGACGTTTCTAACCTCGTTATCTCATTCGCTAAGGAAACAGGTAATATCGGTCTTAAGTCCCTTAACTTCGTTCAGTAATTTAGTTTAACTAAATAGCTTAAACACCATCCCCCACCGCATTTGCGGTGGGGGATTTTTTAAACACTACACCCTCGGGCGTGGTGTTTTTCATATGTAGTGAGATTGTCGCCGACGTTTTTCACAAAGCTCTTGATTATTTCCCGGGAAAATGATAGAATATAGTGAAAATATAAAAAAGAGGTACAATGTGAAATCTTTACTTAAAATATCAGCTTCGTTTTTCTTGATTATCGCGCTTTTATTTAGTGCCACGTCCTGCACGTTTTTTGGCGCATCTACAAAGACGGATACCGACAGTAGCACCGAAAGCCAAGAAAACGGTTTCTATATAAACGGCGAAAATCGCTATGTTCTTGAAAAGGGCGATAAAATTACGTTAACACTCACAATAGACGAAAATATCGAAGGAGTTGTCGAGTGGACAAGCAGTCATAGCTGCGTCAGCGTTGACGACGGCGTGGTTACAGTTCTTTCCTGTGGCACAGCGGTTGTCAAGGCAACAATAGGTGACTATTCGGACAGTGTTATAATTATAGTCCCCGGTGTTGATTCAAGCGACACAAATACCGACACCGATGGCGGAAACGATACCGACACTGATAATACCACGGGCGACAGCGACGATACAACAGACAGCGACGATACAATAGACAGCGACGACACAACTGACAGCGACGACACAACCGACAGCGACGATACAACTGACGACGATACCTTTGCTGACGGCTATAACACAATAACGGTTGCCGAGGCACTTGAAATAGCAGAGCAGTACACAAGCTCCGCATCAAGCGAAAAATATTATATAGTTGCCACCGTCAGACAAATTTCAAGCGCGTCAAACGGCAGAATGTATATCTATGACGAAACGGGCTCAATTTACGTCTATAAATCAACAATGCTTGACCTCTCGCCCGTTTCAAATTCCGCGCTAAAAGCAGGCGACAAGGTCTTAATCAGCGGCACACTTCGTAACTATAACGGCACACTCGAAATCGACACGGGAATTATAATAGATTTTGTAAATCCAAACTCCCCACTTGACAAAACCGACCCGTACGAAAACGTAGATAAGGACGAGTTTTACGAAAATTACAAGCCTGCAACAAGCTACGAGGATGCATATTACAGAACGCTTCACAATTTAATGTCGGGCACAATTGACGCGCAGGACCAAGCACCAACGCTTTCATTATACCAACCAATGAAAAACGGCAAATTCGTCCGCAATAGCGAAATGATTTACTCAGAGGACGGCAACGTATATTACGTGGTTGATGCATACGGCAACGTCGTTATGGAAATATACCGCGGCGCGGCTTATATAATGCTTGAGGAGGTTGCGGCGCACGTATTTGCATTTGGTGAGCCACCCGCAAACCAAACCGCCTCAAAAAATACAAGTCCAAAGTCAAGCGAGTGGGGAATTTACCTTCGCTTAAATCATAGCTCATTCTCAGGCAGCACGAAAAAATACCCATATGAGCCAGAGCTTCCAAACATCTCAGGATGCGGCGGCACGCTGAATTATTATGAAATGGACGTAGGCACAACAGGCACAGACTGTGACCCCGGCTATTTTTCAACCGTATATAACGACGGAACAATTATAACAAGAGGCGCGGCGCGTATTGTTTACGTGTGCGAGGATGATGACCAAAACGGCACAATTGACCACGATGAGCGCTACGTATTCTACACCTACAACCACTATAACGATTTTCAGGAATATCTGAATTACTATGGCGGATGGGGAGAAATGTTCGGCAATATCACGGGCGGCGGCAAAATTTCAAGCAAAACCGACTATAATCCAACGCCTTACGTAGAAACCGTTCTTTCATCTCTCAATGCTTCATTCGACATAAAACCAACCGAGGTTGTTTTATTTATCGACACAAGAAAATTTTATATTTACGCGTAAAAAAACAGACACAGGTACGCACCTGTGTCTGTTTTTTGGTATCTTTCAAAATATACTTTGCCTTCCCCTTGAGGGGAAGGTGTCACGCTTGCCGTGACGGATGAGGTGTTTTGTCTTAAACAAGCTTATCTTGTTAATTTCTCAAAAACATCCATCTCAGTACGCGATTTTGCAAGCGGTGTAACGGAAATTACACCCGAGCGGAACAAGCCTCCTTTGTGCAAAGGGAGGTGTCTGCCTTGTGCAGACGGAGGGATTGTTTATTTTTGTTCGGTTAACTTTTCAAAAACATCCATCTCGGTACGCGATTTTGCAAGCGGTGTAACGGAAATTACACCCGAACGTATCGAAATTATATCACTACGCGGGTCATTTCCCGAATCTTGACATATGTATCCCGTTTGAATAAACATATTTTCGCCCTCTGCACGAATAAACGTATCGCAGTAGTAAGCGCCGCCTTGCTTCGTTATGCGGATTTCACCCGTTGGACGGGGCGGAATATTCACGTTATATAGCAAATTGTAGTCGTAAAGCTTATTTTCTTGAATAAAGCTCCAAACATCATCAAGTGACTCGGGTGCTTCCATCAAATTTTCAATATCGCTCGACACCGCAAGACCCTTAATGCCCATTCTTGCGCCCTCAAAAATAGCGCCGCACGTGCCCGAATATACAATATCGTCACCTAAATTATATCCGCGATTTATGCCCGAAAGAATCAAATCGTACTCCGTTTTGAACCAATGCACGCCAAAGCGTACACAGTCAGCAGGCGTGGAATCAACGGCGTAGGCAATAAGCCCCGGGGCAATTTCCTTCGTCGTTACCTCCATTTCCTTTAGCCAAATTGCTTGGCTTTTTGCACTCTGCTCAACCTTTGGCGCGCAAACCGTAACCTCGCCAAGCTTGCTTGCCCATTTTGCAAGCAAAGGAAGCACAGGGGAGTCAATTCCGTCGTCGTTAGTAATAAGTATCTTCATTTATAGCCATCCTTCGTTATTCTTTTTATATTCGCCAAGTAATGCATCGGCATCACTAAGCAGCTGCTGCATTTGCTCCAAGCTATGCACAGTTGCACCGCATGCACAAGCGTGTCCGCCACCTGAGTATTTTTCGCCGATATGGTTAACAGTAACAAATCGGGAGCGTATGCGCACGCGTATCTCGTCACCCTTGCCTGTATCTATAAATGCAATCCAAATCAAGCTGTTTTTGATGTTGTCCATATAGGAAACGCAAGCGGAGGCGTTTTCGAGTGAAAGCCCGAATTTTTCAATAGTTTCCGTATCAATATAAATGTATGCCACGCCGTTTTCGGTAATTTTTATGTTGTTAAGCACGTGGCCCTCAAACTTAAATTCCTCAAAGTCCTTCATATATAGGTTGGCAAAAAGACGGTCGGTGTCAATGCCTTGGTCAAGAAGCATGCCGGCAAGACGCATCGTGTCCCCACTTACCTCGCGGAAGCGGAAGCGGCCTGAGTCCGTCACCATTCCCGTATAAAGATACGTTGCGGCTTCCTTATCAATCTTTAATTCGTCGCGCATAGCGCTATAAAAAGCGGCTATAAGCTCGCAAGACGAGCATCTATGCTCCTCAACCCAGTTAATATCGCCGTAAACGTCAATTTCAATATGGTGGTCAATCTTTATAATTTTATCGCAAAGAGAGAAGCGCTGATTTGAAATACGCGCGGTTGTGCCTGTGTCAATTACAATGCCGAGCGCATCCTTGTAATATTCATCCTCGCGCAATTCGTCCTCACCGCCAAGGAAGGAAAGGTAATTTGAAAAATCGCAGTTTTGCAAAACAATTTCCTTTTCGGGGAAGGTAAGCTCCAAAATGCGCTTAAGTCCCTTAGTTGAACCAACCGCATCGCCGTCGGGTCTGAAGTGGCGGAAAATGATAATTTTTTGGTATTCCTTTATTGTGTCAAGCACTATGCGTGCATTGGTCGCTGTCATAAATTTTCCTCCGAAAGCTTTTTAAGGTCGTCAAGCAAGGACATCGCCTCATCCTTGTTTTTAAGGGTAGCGCCACTTGCCTTTTGGTGTCCTCCGCCGCCGTATTTTACGGCAATAGGATTGATATTATACGTGTTTGAGCGAATTTCACAAAGCACACCGTTGTCGGTTTCCGTGAAATTTACCCAGGTATGTATGCCGCGTATATCGCTCATTACGTTTACCATACCGCGAGAAATTGTGAAATTATCAACGCCGTAGCTAACAAGCTCATCGTATGGAGTGTAAATATAAGCCACACCCTCGGGCGTAGTGTTAATTTTTAACGTGAATTTTGCGCGAAGCTGAAGCATTGAAAGCTCGTCCGCGTAAAGCTTTTGGTAGATAGTTGAGGTGTCAAACTTGCGCTCCATCAAAAATGATGCCAAGCGGAAGGTCTGGGCGCTTGTACAGTCGTAGCGGAATCTTCCCGAATCGGTTATCATTCCCGTATAAATTGATTTTGCCGCCTCGGGTGAAACCTGCCAATTCGATTCCATTGCCATTGCTGCAACCATACCGCAGCAGCTCTCGAAAGAGGTGTCAACAACCTCAAAATCGGCAATAATTTCGCAAAAAACGTGGTGGTCAAGTCGTGCGGTTGCTTCGGCAAGAGTGTATCTGTCGTCACAAATCAGTGATTTTGAGCCACAGTCAAGTATAATTGCAAGCGCACCGTTATACGCTTCGTTAGGAATTTCATCCATCGGCGCGGCGATAAAATTATAGCGCGGAGTCATATCTCCAACGGCGAATATTTTCTTGTCGGGGTAATTCTCGGATAAAATTTTTCTAAGTCCCTCTTGTGCCCCAAGCGCGTCACCGTCGGGGTTTTTGTGTCTGTGAAGGATTATTGTGTGGTGCTTTTTAATAAGCTCGTATATTGCTTCAAACATTTTTGGTGCTTGTTCCTTTCTGTTTTAGGGGTTCGCTTTATGCATAAAAGCGAATAGAGTTTTCGTAAAATAAGGATGGGATTATTTTTCCATATGCGAAATGATACGCTGTGTTATCATTTCAAGTGCCACTTGGTTCATTCCACCCTCGGGCACGATAATATCGGCTTGACGCTTGCTCGGCTCAACAAACGCTTCGTGCATCGGCTTTACAGTATCAAAATATTGATTAATTACCGAATCGAGGTCGCGTCCGCGCTCGCTCACGTCACGCTTAATTCTTCGTATAATGCGCACGTCCGCATCTGTATCTACGAAAATTTTTATATCTAATCGGCGAAGAATTTCGGGGTTTTCAAAAATCAAAATTCCCTCAAGCACGATAACCTCGTTTGCTTTTACCAAGCGCGTTTCACTGCTTCTGTCGTGCAATGAATAATTGTAAATCGGGCAAGAAATATCGTTGCCCGCCAAAAGCTCGTCTAAATGCTCAACCAAAAGAGAAGTGTCAAACGCGTCGGGATGGTCGTAGTTCAAGCTTGCGCGCTCCTTTGGAGTTAAGCTACTTTGCGATTTATAGTAGTCATCGTGGCGTAAAAGAGAGAGACGGTCGCCAAAGCACTCCGCCAATTTTTTTGCCAGAGTTGTTTTTCCACTGCCTGAGCCACCTGCAATACCGATAAATAAACGCTTGTTCATAGGACTCTCCCTTTTTTATAATATTTTTGCCATTCCCACAAGACAAGCTTATGGGAATGGACTTTTTTCTTAATTTTTTGAAGAAAGCGCGACACGTGTCGCATTATTTTAATAGGTCAAAACGGTTTGGAAATATCTCGTCAAGCAAGTAAACCTTTGTTTCCTTGCCGTCAGACAGAATAATTTCAAAATCACCCGTGCAAAATTCACCCATTACTTGACGGCAAACGCCACACGGTGGGCAAAAATCGCTTATTTCCTCGCCATCCTTGCCGCCTACAATGGCAATAGCCGAGAAATCCTTGTGTCCTGCATGCACGGCACTGAAAAATGCAACGCGCTCCGCACAAACCGTTGGTGTGTAGGAAGAATTTTCAATGTTTGCACCGGTGTAAACCGTGCCGTCTTTGCAAAGCAGAGCAGCCCCCACGGCAAATTTTGAATACGGTGAGTAGCTTTTTTCTCTTGCTTCGATAGCTTTTTCTATAAGAACAGAATATTTTTCTTTATTCATAATTCCTCACTTACTGCCAAGCAGCTCGGCAAGTGTATTGCCAATATGGTCAAAGCCGAGAATAGTGCCGAGATTTTTTGGTGTAATATCATTTCCGTACATCAAAAACGGAACGTACTCTCTTGTGTGGTCTGTGCTGTTGTCCGTCGGGTCACAGCCGTGGTCTGCCGTTATAATCAAAACGTCATTTTCACCAAGCTTCGGCAAGGTCTTTCCCAACCAAGTGTCAAATTCATTAAGCGCCAAGGCGTAGCCGTTTGCATCCTGACGGTGTCCGTATTTCATATCGAAATCCACCAAATTCACAAAGCAAAGGCCGTTAAAATCATAGCTTAAAAGCTCGGTTGTCTTTTCCATGCCCTCGGTGTTATTGTGAGTAGGATAGGACTTTGTCAGTCCCGACATTGCAAAAATATCACCGATTTTACCAACGCCAATTACGTCAAAGCCCGCCTTTGATAGCTTGTTCAGCACGGTGTCCTTTGGTGGCACCAAGGAAAAGTCGCGGCGGTTTTCAGTGCGCTTAAAATCAGGGTGCGCGCCAATAAACGGACGGGCAATTACACGTCCAACGCCGTATTTTCCGACAAGCATTTCTCGCGCTATACGGCAAATTCTGTAAAGCTCGTCGATAGGAACAATTTCCTCGTGTGCGGCAATTTGAAATACACTGTCCGCCGAGGTATAAACAATCAGCTTGCCTGTTTTTATGTGCTCCTCTCCAAAGTCACGGATAACGTCCGTGCCGGAGTAGGGAAGGTTGCAAAGCGTTCCACGTCCCACAGCGTTTTCAAACCTGTCAAGAAGCTCACGTGGGAAGCCCTCGGGGAAGGTTGGCATAGGCGACTCGGAGATAATTCCTGCCATTTCCCAATGCCCTGTGGTTGTGTCCTTGCCCATACTGCGCTCCTCTAAGCGCGCGTAAGCGGCAAGCGGATTTTCAACCGTTGAAATATCCTTTACTCCGTCAATACAGCCAAGTCCAAGTGAAGTTAGGTTGGGGAGGGACAAAATACCTGTGTTGGCTACTCCTGAAAGGGTATTTGCGCCCGCGTCGCCAAAATTAGCGGCATCGGGAGCTTCACCTATACCAAAGGAGTCAAGCACAACTAAAAATACGCGGCGCGTCATGCCATAGAAACCGCCACGTTGAGGGCGATTTTCATCATATCTGTAAATGTGTTTTGACGCGCGTCGGAATCAAGTGCCTCACCGCGTAAAATGTGGTCTGAAACTGTGCAAATTGCAAGCGCGCGCTTGCCAGCCGCCGCCGCATTCATATAAAGAGCAGCCGCCTCCATTTCAACGCCCAAAACGCCCATCTTGTACCAACCTTGGTTGAAGTTAGGGTCTGCGTGATAGAAAATATCGGATGAAAGAAGGTTACCAACCTTATAGCGCACGCCAAGCTTCTTTGCTTCCTCAACAGCAGAGGAAAGAAGCTC
>JAZREL010000067.1:0-13887 GCA_045660785.1 Eubacteriales bacterium
AACAAGGACGAGGGGTACTACTTTGAAAGCTTGTCCTTGGTATATAAAATTCTTGCAAACCTGCAAAAAACCAATTATTTACCCATTGATCAGTATTCGCTGATTGAGCCGGCAATCAATGAAATAGAAAAGAACTTTTTGTACAAAAGTCTAACAAGCGAGCATTTAGCAACTGTTTGCGGTATAAGTGAGCCGCGTTTAGCCAGACTTTTCAAGAAAAAATTTGGTCTTCCAATGAAAAAATACATTATTCAGAAGAAAATGAACTATGCCTGTGAGCTTTTGAGATTAAACAGATATACCGTTGCTCAAATAGCTGATATGTGTAATTTTTCAGATGTGTACTTTTTTAGCAAGCAGTTTAAAGCACACACCGGCATAACGCCAACTGAATATATAAGAAACATTCAAAATTAAAAATTTCAACAAAAAAGGACACCTCACGCTGTGAGTGTCCTTTTTGCTTTGATTAAATATCAAAATCGCCATATACCTTTATAGTGGTGTAAGAATACGGTTGTGCTTTAAAACGTATGATGTTGTCCTCTATTTCGGTTATTTCTTCAAGCTCAATTTCATCATTTGTTGAATACACGGCCTTTTCAGGATTAAAGAAAAGCTCAAGTGCGCATTCTGTTTCCTTGCCTTCGGTTTCTGTTAATCGTAGCACCACCGCATCATTTTCTTTTTCGGATTTTTTTAGCGCCACAAGTCTAATATTGCTTTTATCAAGCTTCATTATACGCTTGCCCAAGACGTTTTTCTTGCTTACTATCAACCTGTGGTCGTTTTCGTTGCTCCACGCAGGCACAACACCACTGTGCTCTCCATTGTACAAAAGGATTGATAAATGGTACTTAGCTTGGCATTTTTCAACTGATGTGTATATTAAATTATTACATCTATTAGAGCTTGCATACAAATAAATATGTGATTTATCCTCTGAAAAATCCCTGTTAAACCGATTAAATTTTATGTTTCCTAAATGGAACACGGGCATATCTCTTGTATAAATAGCTACACCCCTATTTTCCCCATCCACTGCTACCCAATTTTGCGTTACAGAAAAATCGTTTGCGTTCAAAGGAATATAGTCCGTATCCTCTCTCTTTTCCCCTGCGGGCAATTCCGTGTGGAATTTAGGATTTTCAAGCTTAAATGGAAATGTAAAAAAGTAGTTTTTCTTGTATCTGTCGTAAAAATCACCAATCAATCCCGTGGCGTTTTCGTAGCTTAAGTCCACGTCTATGGTTCTTTCGTGCTTATAAAATACAAATTGAGCATTGATAATAGCGCCGCTTTGCTCCTCGTATCCCTTTTGCACCAAAGCATAGGCCACGTCTCCCTCGTAAAGCTTAAAATCTGTTTTTTTAGGAATTTCAAAGCTCAGATTAGGGTCCGTCTTTTGCTCTGCGTACGCGTATACGAACTGACCAAGCTCAAATCTTGCTTGATTGTCAATATATTCCGCACCCGTTTCCTTGTCTATCAAGCTAACAATCCTTTTAGTTTGTCTATTAATGCGAATTTTATAAAAATCCGTTTCTATAAAATCAGCATTCATTTCAACTGACTCCTTATATGGCAGTATTCCCTCTACTCCCCTTGCTTCAATACCGTCAAGCTCCATAGCTTCGGTAACCACAGCTCCGCTTGGCAAAATTTGATGCTTTAGATGCTTAGGTACATACTCTTCCTTTTTCCCATAAATATGGTTTTTTCTGCCTTGTGGGATAGTGCTTATTACGCTAATTTCCTTGGTGTTTGCTTCAGGGCACAGCTCTGTTAGCATCTTTTCAAGCTCGCAAACGGATGATACTGCCGTATTCTCCTTGACCCTTTCTAAATTGTGCCTGTGCATTTTTTGAGGATGCTTAGAGGATGTTGCCCAGCAATGCTCATCAAACTCGCAAAGCTTAAAATAAATATCACGGAAGCTTTTTTGATTATATTTTGCTTTGTTTATTATAGAGTCAAGGGTGGATAGCATTTCTACGTCATATAGCATTCTCGTTGCTTTTCTTTTTTTCGACATCCAATTAGGCGCAATTGTAGCAAAATCCGCCCATTGATCGCTAATATCACCTCTTAACGTAGGAATGGTATCACCGTATTTTTGTTCTAATCTTGACATGAATACAGAGGGAATTTCCATGCTGAATTTAGGATATTTCCACTTTTTATTCATTTCCTCACAAACAGTCAAAAGCATAGTTGTGGGAAGCTCCCTGTCATCATAAAAGCTAATTGGCAAAATATCATATCCGCAGGGCTCTATTTGGCTTATTCTTTCGGAAAACCATTTTTCCGTTTTTAGCATTTTTGTTGTATCAAAATAGAAGCCGCCCTCGGGGTATTGCCTCAAGGTATCGCACCAAATCCTATCAAGATAGTGCTGTCTATACGAGCGCTGATTCCAAAGCAAGACCCTTTCCTTGCCCGATTTATCCTCCCACCAAAAAAGTGGCGGAATATTTGTATTGGGCGCAGAATTTCTAAAGCCATTAGCGAGTATTCCTATATATTTAACGCCCATTTTTGCAAAGCAATTTACAACCGACCAGCTAGCTCCCGATAAATCCACATAAAAAGCACATTTGGGAGAAATGCCGTATTTTTCCTTTGCCTCAAGGCATCCGAAATACATTCCGCGCACCAATTGCTCAGAGCTTTCCCAAGAGGTATGCACTCCGCTATGCACAGCACTTAGGTCTATTTTTTTCTCCTTAAAAAGATGTTTAAGCAGTGCTTTTTCATCCTCCGTGGCATAAGCATCAAAGGCATCAAGCCACCAATAATGCTCTATCATATATTTAAAATCTTGATGCTTTTGGCATAGCTCCATAGCTTTTTTCAGATACTCATAGCACTCATAATGCAGCTTTTCTATGTATGCACAGTACCCCAAATCCTCGTGGGAGGAATACAAAAGAGGGATTTCCCAATGCTTTTGCGGAACCACCAATAACTCTTTGTCGACCGGCGTGTCCTCAAAGGGAGTTATGCACACCGTGGCCAAGCGCTCCTCATTATAGCAGGGTATCATAGCTGAAAAGCTTGCCGCAAATATTTTCTTTCCAAACACAAGCTCTCCATCAATAAAAATGCTTACCTCGTATGGGTTGCACATATCCCAATCCGCAACCTCGATATAAAGCATATTTTCATCCTCGTAAGAAATAAATGGGGTTTGTAAAAAACGCGAAATTCTCATATCACATCTCCTTGTGTAGCATTATTAAATCTGTCTGCCGTTTATAACAGTCGGGACATTTGACAGCTATGGCTAATTAAAAATTAACCAAAATAATTGAAGCAATTGATAGCAAAAGAATAATTAAATCCTTTTTTGTAGGCCTTTCTTTGTAAATTATCAAGCTTAAAATCAATGAAAACAGGATGCTGCTAATATTTATAGCAGGGAAAAATACAGAGCTATTAAGCTTTCCGGCAAGATACGTATTAAGTAAATTACAGGAAGCAAAGAAAACGCCAATTATAGTGCAGGATGCAAAATGCTTCCTCTGTATTTTGGCGGTTCCTTTTTTGAGAAAAAGGAAAAACAAGAGCGATATAATAAAGCAAAAGACAAAGGCGACTAAAATAAATGAATTCAGCTGGCTTGAATACGCTGAGCTCTGATGCAATTTTTGAACTACGCCCAACCCACCCGAAGAGATTAAAGCCAATATTAACGGTGGAAAATACAAAATTGATGATTTATTATCTATTTTTGCTTTTTTGCCAATTCCCGAAATAACAAGAACCGAAACAGCCATCAGTATTCCCAATATTCCAAAAGCCGTTATCCTTTCGTCCCAAAATATAGCGCCGGACAACGTTGGAATTAAAAATCCAAAGGAATATATAGTGGCACAAAGAGCTATTTTTCCCTTTGCCAGAGCAATTGTATAGAACCATTGAGCACACACGAGAAGAACGCCATAAATTAAGGCAAGAAAAAACGTGTAAGCGGCAAGACCGCTAAAGCTGAAAAGGTTGACTATTAGCAGTGTAATACTTCCAACACCGAAGACAAGGGCCTGTATGCCAAAAAACTCACGCTTTTTAAAAGAAAACGAGACAAATCCTCTTGTCAACACATTTCTAACCGATGCAAGAAATGCACTCAATAGCAACAATAATGCTGAAATAATATCCATTGAAAAACCTCAAATTTGTTTTCTTCAGTATAACACATTTTTATAATTATTCAATACGTTTTCCGTCTTTCACTCTCGAATTAGTACAAATGTTGATTTTGTTGTTTCATATGATAGTTTTTTAAAAAACAACCACTCTTACCCGTTTTGGTAAGGAGTGGTTGCTCTTTTCTATTTATTTGAATAAGTCAATCGCGCCCATTATCACGTTGCCGATTGAATTTCCGTTTTCGTCCTCGCTTTTTTCAACGGTGTAGCTCGCTTCGCCCGACATTAAAACGTCGCTTACCTCAAGCAAGGAAATTTCATATTTAGGGGAAACGTATTTCATTTACGCCACCTCGGGTTCCTTCGGGAGTAATGCAAGCACGTCAATGTATGAAGCAAAGAAGTATTTTTCGCCCGCGGTTGCAGGTGCAATTTGAAGGTAGCTATACTCGGTCACACCGTCCTTTGAAGTTCCAACGTAAGCGCCCATTGCAAACGGAAGCTCCTTTTGTGCCTCAGTAAAGCCTGTTATCTTTAAGCTGAAGAGGTTGAAGCCCGCGCCTGTAATATCGGCAGCGATAACGCCCGAGAGCGCGTTTCCTTCCGCGTCAAAGATATCGTTTTTACCGATATTTTTCTTTGTCACCGCAAATACGCCGTAGCTTATCTTCTCGCCCGTTGCTTCCTCGTATTCCGAGATTGCTTTCTCGTTTACTCTGTAGTTAACCGACATCATATCGCCGTACTCAGCCGCGGAGTAGCCAAGGCAGGTAAAGAGTGGCGCTACGCTTTTATAGGAGATTGCTCCACAGTCTGCGCACTTCATAGTTTTTTTGCCCTCTTCAGTATAGCTCTCGTAAGAAATACCATCTAAAATGGTGAAGTTGTGCTTTGCTGTTACATAGTCGTCAAGACCATCTGAGTCATTAAACAAAATATTAACTCCGTCTGCAGTAAAATCGTTGAAAATTGAACCCTCAGTTACATATTTTGCGTTATTCGGATGGGACAAAATAATGGTTTCAAGTTTTTCATAAGGAGCGCGCGCTGTTGTAACAGGGAAATAGAACGATCCCGAGTTGTTGCCTTGATATGCAAAATTTATTTGTGATACATCGCATTGGAACTCAATAGACACAAGGGCAGGCTTAATGTCCTCGGGGGCATAAAAGGTAGGTATTTCGTTATGGTGCTGAATCGCAAAAAGGACAGTTAGCGCCTGTCTGCCTATGGTCTTAACATTAGGACCCAAAATCAAATGTGTTACATTGGAAATTGCATTATTAAACGCATTCGCACCAATAGTTGTAGCGCTTATGTACAGCTCGCCTCTAAACGCTCCGTAGCAGCTATTAAACGCATCCTGTCCTATGCTGGTTAAATTTCTTGGAAGGTTCTTAACGCTTGCCATTTTTCTAGCCCAGTTTGCAAAGCAAGATGGAATCTCTGTAACTTGGCTATTTTCACCGAAGTCGATACATCTTAATTCACTAACGCACTCATTCATATCGTGTACCTTATTTACAGTTCCTTCAAGCTGGATATATCCGCACACATTTTTAAAATACTTATGAGTTTTCATACTATTAAGATTAACATATGTAATCAAGGTTTCGCCCATATAAGCAGGGAAATTGTATCTTGTAAGATATTCTGTTCCAATTTTTGATTTGTCAATGCCGGCAGCCGCCATATCCGCGTCCATTACACTATCGTTTAGCCCGTTGAAGGTGCTTCCTGAGCCTGTAAAATACTTTTCTTCTTCAAATACCACAAAGTGTGTAAATGTGTCATTTTCTGCCTTGAGCTCATCAGGAATCGACTCAAGATATACGCTTTTTGCGCTTACACTTATGGCAAAAGCGCACGCAAGCACTGTTATAATAGCTAAAGATAATAAAAGCTTTCTTTTCATAAATTTCTCCTTTTTCATATTAATTTTATTTGTTGAACTTTTTTGATAACCCATAGATATAATTTAGCATTATAAATATAAAATAGCAAGTATTAATTTAGATTTTACCAATTTGTTTTGAATTAAAGACGCTTTATAAGAAAATCATTTATACTCTATTTTGTGTGTTCCAAGAAAGTGGAAGCGGAAAATTGGCTTTTGCAAACAAATTCGGCTCAGCCACACAAACCGACGGGTGCATACCGAAAATAAATCTTGTTGCCTCGGCTTTTGTTAGCTCATAGTCACATTCGCCGTCAAAACGGACACATCCGCGGTCGTTTTCGTTTGCAAAAATCTTAATTTTGCCATATTCTTTTACTAAAATTGTCACGCTTCCCTCCGCCAAGGCAGTATAGCTTGCTTTAAGCTTGATATAAGCATCAACCACATTTTCAAAACTGACTATATTGAAATTCGACGGGATTTGTATGCTCATATACTCGGCGCATTTATTCATTTCTCTTACTAAATCTACGTCGTGCTCGAAAAGCGTTACCGAGAAATCGCCGCCCACGTAATTTGAAATTGCAACAACCGTGTCAAAAAACGATTCCATATCTTGCGCATACACCTCAGACGCCGCTTTTTTATCGGGAGTGAGTGTAAAATAACCGATTGGCGCATTATTTTTAGATACTAAATAAGGGGTGTTTTTCCACGCCGTCATAACTCGGTACATTTCATCGTTGTCTTTTCTTAAAACGCGAACCTTGTTTTTGTGATACACCTCTTTTGCAAAGGCTAAGGACTTTTCATCGTTTGGAAAAATCTCTTCAACGCTTGTGTTTTGACCGTAAGCTGCAAGCGGTGATTTCTTTACGTTTTTTCTCGTTACGTAATAAGAATAATTTCTGCCGCAAAGCTCAAAGCCGAAGCGCAGGTATCTACTTCTATCGCCACCGAGCCGACAAGCGTCGTACTTTTCCTCTTTTACAATTTCCATTGCACCTTCAAGCAAAAGGTTCATATACCCACGCCCCTCGTAGTCAGGGTGTGTTGCTACGTTTCCAACGGTACAAAAATTAATTTCGCACTCTAAAACCCTCGTTGGCAAGGGGTAAACGCCAACAACCGAAACAAGCTTGCCATCCTCAAAAAGCCCAACGTGCTTTCTCATATGTAAGTCATCTCTTACGCACATATTAGGCAGCTCTTTTTCGAAGTCCATTGCGCATCCGTTCTGCTTTGAGAAAACAAGATTCAAAAGTGAAATTAGTTCATCATAATTCTCTTTTTCAAGTCGTTTAATTTCCATTTTTTCATTCCTTTGTTTTCTTTATAATTGCAATGGCACTTTCAGGGCTGATAGTGACGTTAACTTTTGAACCCACAACAGGGGAAACCTTGCCCTCTCCGTAATATTTCACCTCATCGTAGCTATCAAACGGAGCTTCATAGGTTAAGGTATATTCCTTTTTGTCGCAGTTGGTTACGAGCATAACGGTATTTTCCTCGTTTTCCCAGCATGATGAAAGAATAAGCGGCGCTTCGCTAAGATCGGAAAAACCGATGGCGCTATCTGTGACAAACTTGGGAAGTGGGTCGTTCGTTTTTGGTGGACGAAGCATTTTGCCGTAGTTAAAATAGTCCTTAAAGTCGTATCGCATATTGCACATACGGGTAAGGTATACCATTTTTTCCTCGTCGTCTATAACGTCTGCGTTAATCCAGCCGATTTGTTGACCGAACATAACGCTTTGACCGACATGGAATCTAAAATATTCCTTGTCTGCCTTTTTGTATCCGTTGGTGCTTCTGCCGAACATAACCACGTGGCCTGCATAAATTTTCGAGAAAAACGGCACGTAGTTGGTTGCCACCCACGCCCACGTTAAAAATCCGTCGAATTGGTCGGCATACGGCTCGGCATTACATTCACTTGTGAAAATGCAATTTTCGTTACATTCTTCCTTAAGGCGCGACATAATGTTCTTGTATGAGCGCACCCACCAAGCGCCACCGCCACCCTCGTGATTATGGTGAGGGGCACAGCACAAATTTGCGTCAGATGCACTAACCTGGTCAAGATAAACGCCGTCAACGTTACATTCCTTTGACATTTTTCTTATTATCTCGGCAAGCGTTTCTCTCCAAATATGGCTTGACGGGCACATTGCAGTAAGCTGACAAAGTGAGCCGTCTGGCTCGTGGGATGCATACGTTTCGATTCCTAATTTACCGTTTACGTCAAGCGTTGCACCCTCTAAAAATTCTCTTTCAAACTTCTCGGTTGAAAGATCGGGTGTTCTTGTATCAACAAGTCGGGCATTGATGTATGGCATAACGTAAACGTTGTTTTGGTGGAATTCGTCAATGCTTTCCATAAATCCGTCCTTTACGGGGAAATAGTATGGATAGTCATTATTAAACGGAATTTTATGCCAATTGTATATATGGTAGCCAACGGGAAGACCGAGCCTCTTTGCAAACTCGATTGGCTTATTTTTCCAGTCGTCCTCCTTTGGCGGAACAAGGCTTCTTAATGAAATCGGAACAGGCTCGGCATCGGGGCTGTCGTTTGGCATCCAGTCCATAATCCATACGGGCAAATCCTTAAACCATTCGGGAGTGTCGTATCTGCCGAGGGGGGCGTACCACTCCGCGTGATTTTTTACATATTCCTCATATATGCAAGCCATATCGTACCAGTCGCCGTCTAAAACGCGCATTGAAACCTTTCCTTGAGGCTCAAAGGAGTTATATGCTTTGCCCATTGAAATTGAGGGATATTCAAATGAGAAGCTTCCCTCGCCGCTCTCAAACATATCGCATCTCATATCGCATCTTTCGGCGCATGGGGAATGAACGGCTACGTAAAGACCGTTTGCGCTTTCCTTCGTTGGCTCATAAATTCCAAGCACGGGACAAACGCAACCGAAGCCGTTTGGATAGTGCGAATTCCAATGCACCTCTTTTTCGTACGCGCCCTCAAAAAGCTGACCGCTTGCCTGGGCAATAAGTAAATTGGGCTTTTCGTATCCAACAAAGGAAATTGATGGAAGCGAGGCTGAAAGCACCGTGTAGTCGGGCGAGTCGTTTATAACCTGCAAGCCAAAGGTGATTTCATCCTTTTGGTACGCTCGCGCGGTGATGATAACACGGATTGGGAGCGAGCGCGGAAATTCAAAAACAACGCGAATTTCGTTTTTGCCACTCCATACGTGTACGTTATTCCAGCCACATTCGGCAGAAAACGCTTCAACCTCACCTGTTTTGAGGTTTTTGATTTTAAGAGCGGTCATTGGATTTACCGATGGCTCATCTGTTGGCTTAAAGTCAAGGAGTGAGGTTTTGGCAATTGAAGCGCCGTCCTTTCGTACGTAAACCGCACACGTTAAGCGGCCGCTTGTAATTTCGTATTTTTTACCGCTTATTTTGGTAATTGGCACAAGCGCTGATGGGGTAACGGTTGGCAAAACGGGCCCCCCCTCTCCAAAGGAGATAATGGCACAGAGCGCGTGTGCTTCGTCTATCATATTTAAAAAGAAATCTATTTTTGACCCTACGTTGCTTTTAAGGGAGCAAAATTCAACCTCGCCATCCCCCGAAAGATACGGCACTATCGCGTTTACGCTTTTTGGCGCAAACGAGGTGCATCCTGCATTTGAGAGCATAACGTAGCCGTAATTGTCAATCAAAGCGCCGTTTGAAAGTGTAATTTGGTGAGTTATATCGTGAGCACCAACCGAAAAATCGGGCTCAAAGCCTTGACAGGTGTTAAACCTATTTCTTTCAAATTTCAAATCCATCCAAGACATCATATGGATGGGAAGCTGTATTTTTGATGTAAAATATGTACGCACACGGAGTGCATTGTCACCGCAAATTTCAAAATTATAGTGAGCCATAACCGGACCGATTGGCGCGCCGCTTTCATCTGTGGGACACGCGTGAATAGTTAAAGAATCCTCAGTTTCTTCAAGCTCTATCTGCGAACCGAGCATATTGTAGTAGCCCACAGTTTTCAAGGTGTCACACGAGAAAAACCTGTATTCGTGTTTTCCGTTTGTAACAGTATAATATAAATTGCCGTTTTCAAAATCCAGCTTTAATTCAAAGCCGTTTTTGAATTTGAAGGTTTTTAAAAATCGCATAATAAATCTCTTTTCGTTATATGTTAGTTACAAGCATTATGCTTTTCAATAGCCGTCCTTATATCCCAATCCGATTGTTCAAGTAATTTTCTTGCCTCCGCTTCGTTTACTCCGATAATTTCCGTGACAATTCTTATCATACGAAGCGTGAGCTTATCGTTTGTCGGGCGCAAGTTTATCATCATATTTTCGTAAACGTTGCCAAGCTTTATCATTGCAACGGTTGAAAGCATATTGAGAATTATTTTTTGTGCGGTGCCTGCCTTCATACGGGTTGAGCCTGTGACAACCTCGGCACCTGTGTCCGTGATAATTGAAATTTTTGCGCGTTTTGTTATAAGCGTGCCCTCATTTGAGGTGATTCCTATCGTTTCACAGCCAAGCTCGCTTGCAAAGTCAAGCGCACCAATTACGTACTGTGCGTTTCCTGCGGCAGAAATTCCAACCACAACGTCGTTTTTGGTTAGGCTCTTGTCCTTTAAGTCCTTAATTCCGCTCTCATAATTGTCCTCTGCTCCCTCTGCGGCTTGGAACATACATTTTTCGCCACCCGCGATAATGCCCACTACCATATCTCTTGGCACTCCAAAGGTTGGCGGACATTCGCTTGCGTCCAAAACGCCAAGGCGGCCCGACGTTCCTGCGCCAACGTAGATAAGTCTGCCACCAAGTGACAGCTTTTCAGCTATTATATCGCAGGCAATTTCAATCTCTTTAAGCGCACCTCTTACAGCCATCACCGCGTTTTCATTTTCCTTTTGGATGCACTCCAGCATTTCGGCGGTTGACATACGGTCTATATACGTAGTATCGGGGTTGCGCATTTCTGTTTTTAACATTTTATTTTCACTTTTCATTCTTTTTTCTCCAAAGCTCCTTTGCAAGCTCTATTGCTCCCTCTACCGGTGGCACGGACAAAATTTGAATATCGCATTTTTCCGTGTCATTTCCAAGCGCTTCACAAAGATACGTCATTAAAAGCTTATGGTTGGTTAGTCCGCCGCCAAGAATAACGGGGATTTTCGTTTCACAATTTGAAAAATGAGAAAGCGCGGCGCGAATAAGACGTGCAATTTCGGCTGCGTTTTTCTTAAGAATAGCCAAAGAAACACGGTCGCCCTTTTCTGCCTCCTCAAAAACGCACATAGCATATGAGGATACCAGCTTGTTTCCGCCGTTATATAAATATTTGAGAAAGTCGCTGTTTGAATAGCTATGGGTCTTATTTATATTTTCTACTAAGCTTGTTTTTTCGCCCGTGCCGTCTTGTGCGGAGAAATAGGCGTTAATTGCATCTCTGCCAATATGGAACGCGCTTCCTCCGTTATCAAATAAATAGCCCCAGCCTGCAATTCTCTTAGTTTTTTCTTTTTTGACAACGTAAGCGCAAATTCCCGTGCCGAGAATCATTGTGATTCCCTCGTTATCGCCAAGCCCTGCGGCAACAATATTGTTATTATCACTACCTACATTACAGGCGGCAAAGGACATTTTTTCCAACATAGTCTTAATTTCATCTGCATAGCTTCCGGATGCACAACCCGCAATTCCTGCATATACCACTATAGACGAAAGCGGAACATCCTTGCATACCTGAATAATGCCGTCCTCAATTATACGCTTTGCTCTCTCTATACCAACAGTATTGGGGTTGCAGCCATCCAAAATAGCGCGGCAAACTGTCTTTCCCTCAGAATCCGACAACAAAAACTCTGTTTTAGTTCCGCCTCCGTCAATTCCTAAATAATATATATTTTCATCACACCTAAAAAGCTCTACAATGCTCACGTGCAAAACGTTAGCCACTTTAAAAAGCGCATCTATTGATGGAATGCTTCCCTCGGTTTCCCACTTGCTTACCGTTTTTTCCGAATATCCGATAGCGTCCGCTAATGATTTTTGCGTCATATTAAGCTTTTTGCGTAATCTGCGTACGTTTGTAGAGAACGTTTTTTCATAATTGTACTCGTCTGCCATAGCTACTCCTTTGCTTTGACTCTGTTTGTCCACCCTCGGTGGAATTGCTTTAAGTAAAACTACCTTAATTATATTATATTTAGTTTTTATCCGCTTGTCAACCGAATATTTCGAGTATAAATAGCAAAAAATATCTACTATCAGTAGAGTTTCAGATTAAAAAGTCACAAAAATCCTCGCAAGGAAACGAAAAATCAACACTTCATCCCACACATCCACTCCGCCCACATGAGCGTAAACGCCACGCAAGCACACCAATCGTCTCACTCGAACCGCGCTCCTTTTTCGTCGCATCCACCCTCGCAAAGAGTACCCCAAGCCTCACATCCACGAGAACCCCAGACCTCGAATCGCGGTCTGAGGACCTCTATTCGGCTTGAGGCTCCATTGTCAAATCAAAAAAGCAGACACAGGGTCCGCTTTTTCTTTTTAATTTCTCCAAACCATAAAAATATTCTTGCCTTATCGGGCAAACAAAAAGGACACCGTTTGGTGTCCTTTTGGCTCCGAATGCTGGGAAACGAGGATGAAAACAATTGAGTATTGTTTTCACCGAAGTTTTCTCTACAAAGCAAGGAGTATAAGAAGTTATCGCAAGATAAGGACTTAGACGACTATGCGACTAGAGCGGCGCGAAGCGGAACCGGCAGGTTTACTCGTAAACCGACTGGTGAGAGCCGCATTCGGAGCTAACAAAAAAGGACACCGTTTGGTGTCCTTTTGGCTCCGAATGCTGGGCTCGAACCAGCGACAACCTGATTAACAGTCAGGTGCTCTGCCAACTGAGCTAATTCGGAATATATATTGGAGAGAAAATTTAAAAAGTATATTAACAGAATAATCAAAATCATACACAGGATGGGGTGTTTTTGAAAATAGCCTTGCTATTTACATCACTTTCTGATTCGTGGTTTTGGTTATTCTGATTAATTGACGAACATTACGATTAAATGAAAAATGTTGGCATTGACCTATTTTCCCGGCACGCCTCCGTGCAAGTATCTTCGGCTTAGCACAGCTTAACTTCTGTGTTCGGAATGGGTACAGGTGGACCCTGTGCAGTAAAAACACCAACTTTTTCATTTATTCGCTTGTTGTCGTTGAGCTTTCGCTCGGTTCACTCTTTAAGAGTGGGTTGGCATTGACCTATTTTCCCGGCACGCCTCCGTGCAAGTATCTTCGGCTCAGCACAGCTTAACTTCTGTGTTCGGAATGGGTACAGGTGGACCCTGTGCGTTAAAAACACCAACCGGTGGAGCCACCGGAGGCGAACTTCGCGTTTGCTTCTCGGTACTCTATATTTTTTACCCCGACAATGTAGTTTATACATCAGTCAAGATAATTGGTGCACCTCCGGGGACTCGAACCCCGGACCCACTGATTAAGAGTCAGTTGCTCTACCAACTGAGCTAGAGGTGCATATGGGATATTGTTCCCGTTGGGCTTGAAAAATGCTCATTAAAAACCGAACAAGTGAAATAAATGAAACTCAACGATATATGTCTTGAATGATTGAACCGTAAAAAGTAGTTCAAGCTTTCGGTCTATTAGTATCGGTCAGCTGAATACATTACTGTACTTACACCTCCGACCTATCAAACTCGTAGTCTACAAGTGACCTTATCAACTTAATGTTGGAGATATCTAATCTTGAGGTGTGTTTCACGCTTAGATGCTTTCAGCGTTTATCACATTCGCACGCGGCTAC
>JAZREL010000068.1:0-46826 GCA_045660785.1 Eubacteriales bacterium
TGTTCAAGGTTTCGGGTGTTGGCTTTGTCGGCTCCGGCTCAGGTTCCGGCTCAGGTTCCGGCTCGGGTTCCGGCTCGGGTTCCGGCTCAGGTTCTGGCTCTGGCTCAGGTTCGGGTTTTGGATCGGGCGTAACGTCACCGCCGTTATCTCCGCCAACGTCACCGCTTGTGTCGGTATCGCCGGGTGTGCTTGTGTCGGTTGGCTCGTCGGAATCGGCCGGTTTGTCAGAGTCAGCCGGCTTATCTGAGTCAGACGGCTTATCTGAGTCAGACGGCTTGTCTGAATCGATTACGTCATCGGAATCATTCGTGTCGCTCGAGCTTGTGCCCGTGTTCGTGCTTGTATCCGTGTTTGTGCTTGTGTCCGTGTTTGTGCTTGTGTCGCTTGATGTGTCAGTTTGTGTGCCACCGCAGGCAACAAGCGAAAGAAGCATTAATGCGCCAAGCAAAATGGCTACAATTCTTTTTATGCTTTTCATAATTTTCTCCTTTAAGGTTTTTTACATTTTTATATTACCATAATATAAGATAGTTGTCAACACGCTAAAGTGGGCGCGTTATTCATTATCGTGTTTTTCGCATAATGAAAAGGTAATGCGATTCTCCCCTTCGCATCTTTCAAAGGACTCAACCCCGAGAATATATACGGGTGCGGCGGGTGCTTGCTTTATTTGGCTATCAGACGTGATGCTTTTTGCCATCTGCCCCTTATTCCTTGGCGAAACAAGCTTAATTTTGCGAAGCACTCTTATAACGCTCTTATATAAGCACACAACCATGACAACGTTGATAATACATTTTATGATATTGAACGGTAAAAACACGGGAATGAGCATTTGGATAACCGCTTCTCTTGGCACGTGCATATAAATCGGAGTGATAAATGCATTCCAAGCAAGCATTGCCGCAACCGTCAAGCACGATGAGGCAAGAAGTGACAAAATAGCAGAGATAAAGGTGGGGCGCTTTTTATATATCAACGCGGGTATGAGAGCAAAGCACAAGCTTGAGATAACGTTCATTAAAAAGCCGATAAGACCCGTTGTGCTAATCGTTGCAAGCTCCAAAAGTGCGCAAGCAAGCGTAATTCCAACCACCGCCCAAGGTCCGATGGCAAAGCCCGCCATAACAATCATTGCATCCTTTGGGTCAAAGCTTAAAAAGCCCGCAAAGCGAATCGGAATTATATTTCCTATATTGGTTAAAACGTAGGCAAAGGCGCAAAAAACGCCCGCCGCCGCTATTTTTTTGATTTTATTATTCATAATTTCCTTTCTTGTGATGAATCACAAATTCGGGTTACGTTGTACAGTCGCACATCCGTTATAACAAAAAATCCGCCACATCGAGGTGACGGAGTGAGATTTTAAGCAAATTTAAGCTCAAAAATATCGAAAAACGCGACACAGGGTGCGCTTTTTTCAATCTTCTCCCATTCAGACTATACTGCCGGTTTCGGAATTGCACCGAATCTGCCTCGATGATGCTGCAATACGCACAGAACAAAAACAGAAACATCCTTAAAACTTCATTTGGACGAAATTATAAGTGGATTATTGTTGAGAACTTGTTTTTTACAAGTTCTCTCCTTTTTATTCCTGTTTTTTAGTCGCGACCTCGCACTCTACCGTACGAAGTACGCATACGTGAACCCCCAAAGCTCATTTTTCGCTTTGAGGAACCCCTACAACGTGTACGAGTTCACGCTTTCCCCAAGGGTGCCCTAAAATCGCGTAGCGGTTTAAGGGATTGGGTCTACACTCATTTCGCAATCTCGATTGGCTCGCGGACTTTACCGCCGATAAGGAATTTCACCTTGCCCCGAAGATAATATATTTTTTACGCTAATATTTTATCACTTTAGCGCTAAATTGTCAAGTTTTTTGTTTACAAAAGCGCTTGCGTGTGATAAAATGAATTTGTGTGGGCGCTGATACTTGCGCCTATTTTGGCGGAAGCAAAACAAAAAGGAAGATTTTTATGGAAAAACATATTTGCTTAATACATACGGGCGGCACCATCGGAATGGTGAAATCAAGCCACGGCTACCTACCCTTAGAGGGCTATTTTGAAACGGTGCTTGACTCAATTGCGGATTTAAAATCGCCCGAGATGCCGAGAATTTCATTTTACGAGATGTCACCCTTGCTTGACTCGTCCGATATGGCGGTTGACGATTGGAACAGAATCGGCGAGGAGATTGCAAAAAGATACGACCTTTACGACGGCTTTGTAATTTTGCACGGCACGGACACAATGGCATACACGGCGGCGGCGCTTTCGTTTATGCTTGAGGGACTTAACAAGCCGGTAATTTTGACGGGCTCACAAATTCCGCTTTGCGAGATAAGGAGCGACGGACAGGACAACCTTGTGACCTCGCTTTTAATTGCAAGCAGCGGAAAAATAGGCGAGGTTTGCCTTTATTTCGGCGGACGCTTGCTTCGCGGCAACCGCGCAACGAAAATGTCGGCTGACGGCTTGCTCGCCTTTGATTCACCGAATTGCCCACGTCTTGCCGAGGCAGGAATCAGCATTAGATACCTACCGTATAACACACCAAACTCGGACACGGGGTCGGGCTTTTCTCTTTGCAAGCTTAAAAACGTGCCCATTGGCGTACTTAAAATTTTCCCAGGCATTTCGTTCCCTATTTTCGACACGCTTATGACAGAAAAATTAAAGGGCATCGTGCTTGAAACCTTCGGCGCGGGAAATATCCCGGGTGAGGGGCACTCACTCCTTCCCATTATCAAGCGCGCATTTAACGCGGGCTCGGTTGTGACCGTTTGCTCACAATGTCCGCAGGGTACAGTTACCCTCGGCGCATACGCGACAAGCTCATCCCTTGTTTCTGCAGGTGCGGTAAGCGGCTACGATATGACCACCGAGGCGGCGGTTGCCAAGCTCTACTACCTTTTCTCTAAGGGCTACACAAAGGAAGAAATCAAGGAAAAAATGGAAGAAAATTTACGTGGCGAATTAACGAAATAATGCACACAAGGGTGCAGTGAATTGACACCTCGTGTCATGAATTGTGCTTCGCACATGAATTGGCTGTCGCCATGAATTGATGCTTTGCATCATGAACTATGGTAAACCGCGTCAATTGCGCGTGGTTGTCATTTTTTCGCACACAGGGTGGGGCGTTTTCAATATTTTAACTAAAAAAGAGAGATACGAAAGCATCTCTCTTTATTTTATTATTTGTTTCTGAGCAGGTCGCGGATGTCTTTGAGCAAATCCTCAGTAGTTGGGTTGTTTGCCCTTTCAAGCGCTGCCGCTTCGTCTGCTGCCCTTTGTGCTTCCTCTGCCGCCTTTGCTTTTTGTGCGCGGAATGCTTCAACGTCTGCTTCGCTTCTGAAATTGAGCCCCTCGGCCTTCATTTCCTTCTTTTCTTCCTTAGTCACCTTGCCGTTTACGATACGGTTTGATATTTTTTCGTGATTTGCACGAACGGAATTTATCACCTTAACTATAACGAAAAGGACAACCGCGATAAGCAAGAAATTGATAATTGCGCTGATAAATGAGCCCCAGTCGATGTAAATTGAGCTTGCAAGGTCAATTTCCTGTCCGATAACCTCGCCTGCATCGTTTAAAATGTCCTTGTAAATCTTGTATCCGGGGAAGAACGTGAGCGCGTCAGAAAGCGTGTCCTTACCCAAAACAAGCGCGAGAAGCCAGTTGATAATCGGCTTCAAAATAAAGTTGGAAAGACCGTTTACCACACCCGTGAACGCACCGCCGACAATAACGCCGACTGCCATATCAAGCACGTTGCCGCGAGTGATGAAGGTCTTGAATTCTTGTACTATTTTTTTCATCTTTTCTCTCCTTTTGGACTTTACAGGATAGTGACACGCAACCCGCGCTTTTTTCTCACCTAAAAGCCCATATTTTATTATCTGCTCAACTAAATTATACCCCTTTGAAAAAAATTTGTCAATAGGAATATATTTCGCTTTAGCGCGCTAAATTTTTTTATTTACAAATTGCGCCTTTTGTGGTATAATAATATATATAAAGGAGGTAATTTTATGGACAACATAACTAACGTAAACGACGTCACAACAGACGAAGCTGAGAGCTTGACGCTGAATACTCAACCGAAAATCAAAAAAAGAATAGCATTAAAAACCGTAACGACCGTATTTTACTCCTTCATAACTATTCTTGCCTTTTCTTTGAATATAATTCTCTTAATTGATACAATAAATGCCCTAAACACGGTCACCGAAGGGTGGGAGGGCCTTGGCAAGGCAATCGGTCTTGCAGTTATAATTTATTTAACGATAATTGTAGGTGCGGTGGGCGTTGTGCTATATCAGCTGCCCGCGTGCCTTAGCTTAATTGGACTTTGCACGTCGTTTAAAAGGACAAAGCGAGGCGAAATAAGAGGCGGAAAAATATATTTTTCGGTTTTATTTGCTCTTAGCGTTGTGTCTGAAATTTTGCTTGCCCTAATCACGGTGGGAATTATTCTTTTAATTAAATTTACAAACGGTTAAAACAAAAGACGAAGCAATTTGCTTCGTCTTTTTTAGTTAAAATTCTATTCAATCAGTGTCCAAATCTGCATTGATGTTTCTCCACGGTTGGCAAAAGCATAATATGGAATAAACGTTGCCTTGATTTTCTTTCTTGACGGTGAGATTGGCGCGTAGAGGGCATTTGATTGCTCGCGCACGAAAGCGTCCACCGTTACTGTGGGCACGCCGAGCTGCTCGTTTTGCATTATTTCAAACTCGGTTTTTCTGTCAATTCTTATATTAAACAGGTCATATGGGTTGTCGTGTCCCTCAAGGCAATAGACAACGGGGCCGTAAAGGAGCGCCGCCTTGCCTGCATTGTCGCGCACACGTGGGTTTGCTTCGACGAGGTAAATCGGAATTTCAAAATCGATTGATTTTTCCTCGTTTGCGCGCAAATGTAGGGGGACGTATCCGTTTTTGCCGATTTTTCCCGTGTCAAGATACTCAGGCACGCGCACGTAAACCGTCACGTCACTATCAGCCGTAAACGAAATTTTGCCGTCCTCGGGGTAGCTTGTTTTTTGTGTCAAGGTAATTTCCTTTTCGCCAAGCTTAATTTTTGCGGTGGACGAAGCAAACTGTTGCGCGTATATTGCGTTTTCGTCCTTCGTGTAAAGGAGTGAGCCGAGAGATGGCACAAATCTTACGATATTCGGTGGGCAGCACGAGCATTCGAACACCTCAACGCGCGACATTGGCGGAAGTGGGTCTTTATTTTTTACCGAGCCGTGTCTTGTGTGATTTTCGGGCACTATTTCAAGCGGATTTTGGTAAAAGAACGATTTTCCGTCAAGTGAGGTTGAGGAAAGAAAGCCGTTATACAGCACTCTTTCGATAACGTCCGCGTACTTCTTTTCGCCCGTCAGCTCAAGCATCCTTTGCGCAAAGAAAACAAGACCGATAGCGGCACAGCTCTCCGCGTATGCCATTTCGCTTGGCAAATCGTACGCCACGGTAAACGCCTCACCTATATAGGTCGAGCCGATACCGCCCGTTATATACATTTTTTTATTTACTATATCGTCAAAAATTTTCTCGCACACCTGCTTTAATTCAATATCGCCGTCACGAAGGGCGAGGTCCGCCATTGATGAGTAAAAATAAACCGCTCGCACGCTATGTCCCTCGGCACTCAGCTGCTCCCTTGCCGTCTTGTGGGATTGGTTGTATTTTTCCTCACTCCAGGATGTAAGCCCCTCGTTTTTCTTGCCGCGCTCGTTTACAAAAAAGCGTGCAAGGTCGAGATATTTCTTAACGCCCGTATGGTCGTAAAGCTTAACGAGCGCAAGCTCAATTTCCTCGTGTCCCGGGGTGGTAAATTTTGTGTCCCTGTCGATAACGAAGCGTTTTTCTACGTAATCAACGTATTTTTCGACAAGCTTTAAGAATTTGTCTTTGCCCGTGGCCTCGTTATATGCAATTGCGCCCTCGATTAAGTGACCGAGGCAGTATAGCTCGTGACAGTCACGGTTGGTAAAGATGTTTTCGGGCTCCCAGGGAATGAAATACGAGTTAAAATAGCCACACGGTAGCTGATTTTTTTCAATATCGTCAACTATGGCGTCGATTTTTGCTTCAAGCTCGCCGCTTGCCATACCGAGCGAGATAAGGTATGACGCGCCCTCAATCCACTTGGCAACGTCGCTGTCCCAAAATACGTGTGCCTTATGCTTGGCGTTTTTGTCGCACTTAAACGCCTCTATTCTGCCCGTGTCGTAAAATCTGTCGTAAACCGCGTGCACAGTTGTGTTGGCAAGCATTTCTTGCTTCCTTTGCCAAAAGCCGCCGTTTATTTTAATGCTTTTGAAGTTAACAGATTCCATAAAAAATCGCCCCCAATATCGCTGAAAAAATTATTAAAATTATAGGTGAAATTGCTTTTTTTCTTATTTTTTTATATATGAATGCAAAAAGCGCAACAAGCGATAAAATTATCGCACCCCATAAATCAAAGCTTGGCTTATTTTCAATTGTGCTGATGCCGAAAAGCAAGCTGAGGCACAAAATAACGCTCATTCCGAGAATTAAGCCGACAATGGCTGGGCGCATTCCGTCAAGAGTGGCGCGCACGGCACGTACCTTTAACAGGTTTTTCAAAAGCGCCGCTATTACCAAAATAATTACAAAGGACGGGATGACAACGCCAAGCGTTGCTAAAAGTCCGCCGAAAAATCCCGCCTGCGTGCTTCCGACAAACGTTGCAATATTAACGGCAATAGGCCCGGGTGTTGACTCCGCCACGCCGATAAGGTTAAGCAGCTCCGCCTCGGTAAGCCAACCGTTGCCTATGCACTCGTCGTGAATCAGTGAAATCATACCAAGTCCGCCGCCAAAGGAAAGCGCGCCTATTTTAAGGAAGGACAAAAACAGCTCAAGATAAATCATTTGCCCGCCCCCCTCTTTTCCTTAACGTATTTTATAAGGAAAATTACAAGTCCGATGCCGCCGCTGATTAAGATATAAAAAACGGCAGAAAACGAAACTGAAAAAACGGAAAAAAGCACCATAAGTGTCGCGCAAATGCATAAAATCACGATATTTAAGGGTGATTTTTTAAGCTGCTTGAGCATTTTTATGCCAGCTGACAAAATTATATAAATTACCGCAATTTGTATGCCGTGGAATGCATTTTTCACCCACGTAATTTCAAGGAAGCGGTCAAAGAAAAGCGAAATAATGAATATTACGCCAAAGGACGGGGCACACATACCAAACGTTGAAAAAAGCGCACCGAGAAAGCCGCACCTTTTGTAGCCGATGTAGGTTGCCATATTTATGGCAATAGGCCCCGGGGTTGATTCCGCCACGGCAACAACGTCCATAAATTCCTCGTGGGAAAGGTACGCGCGCTTTTCGACGAATTCCGAGTGAAGCATGCTTATCATTGCATAGCCGCCGCCAAAGGTAAAAAAGCCCGTTTTCATCATAATGAGCATCAGCTTTAATGCACTGAGCAACCTTTTCATTTAGACGTCCCTCCCTCTTGAATTCATATATAAACATTATATCACCGCCACCTTGAAAATTCAAGGTAATAATTACGCGCTTTATATTCAAGATGCGCCAAAAACACCATAACATCATTATATCATTTTTTGATTACGTGTGATTAAAAAATAAAAATCAGAAATCCAAGCGGATTTCTGATTTTTTATGATTGTGTGTTGTATTGCTTTTATTTTGAAATTCCGTAATAGCTTGCAAGTGCGCTAACGTCGCTCTGTGTAAACGCGCCCTCGAAAACCATAACCTCGTCAAGTGCGGCAGGGAGTGGGATATTATATTTTCCTGTGCCGTCCTGGCCTATTGTCAAAGGATACTTCGTGTTGAAGGAGTCGCTTTGCAAGCTGCTTGGAAGGTCGGTGATTATAATTTCGCCGAAGTCTATCGACATGCCAAGCTTACTGCTTTCGCGGTCGATAAATACCAAAACGTGCATCCATCCCTCTCTGTAATTTTGAGGCAGAGAAACGTTGAGGTCTGCTCTGTTCGAGCCGTCACCGAAATTCCATCTTATTTCGGAGCCGCTTGTTATTGAAAGTGCAAAGCCCGAGTTTTTGCCCGTGTACCAATCCTTGTTTGAAATAATGCACGGATCCTCAATTACTCCGTCGGTTTTAATCCAAAATGACATTGTAAAGCTGCTGTCGCCTAAGTTAAAGCCGTCAACGGTAACGTAGCCGTCGTCAAAGGTTGCACCCTGTCCGAAATAGCCGTCCTCAATGAAATATACGTTTCCGCTCTGTGAGGTCGAAGCGCCACAGCTGTCGGCTATGCCGTTATCAAAGGTTAAGTAGGTTTTAAGCTCGTTGTCAACATATTCCGTTACGTAGCCGTCACTTCCCTTTTCGGGTGTCGGCACTGACTCGTGATAGCGCTCGGAGTCCTTGTCTACGTACTCAGGACGCTCGCCCGCTACAACTCCGTTAAATAGGCCCGACGGAACTCTTGCTGTCCACGTTTCGGGATTTTGGTAGCCAAGTGCGTAAAGCACGACAGCGGCGGTATCGCGAATTTCCATATCCTCAATCGTGCCGTTTTGTACGGTTTTGCCCGCCGCCGCAAGCATAACGTATTTTTCGCCGTCGGTAAGTCCGCCGTGGCTATTTCCGTTTCCACCGTGGTCAGCGGTTACGATAAAGAGCGTTTGGTCTATTATGCCCTTATTTACGTATGCCGAATAAATTTCTCCGATGTATGCGTCAATTTCGGAAATCTTTGCAAGCTGTGTTTGACTGCCGTAGCCGGCGGAGTGACCCGCGCCGTCCGCCTCGTCGAATTGAACGAACATAGCGGTCGGACTGCTTTGGTCAAGATATGAAAGAATTTCGTTTGTCAAAGCTCTGTCGCCAATTCCGCCAACCTTGTATACGTCTATACCGTTTTCCACAATACCGACGTTGATAGGATTCCAGTTTGTAAACGAAGCAAGGAGCGCATTCTCATCATTTTCCCTTATAACGCGGAAAAAGCTTGGGAATTTTGAATTTGTCGGGAATTCGGTAGCGGCAACTGTTGAATTTGTAAGCTTGTGTGCCGTCGGCTCAACACCGTGAATGAGTGAGCCCCAGCACTGTGCGCTTATCGTCGGGTTTGACGTCAAGCAATTATACGTTATCGCGCCGTTTTCAAAAATTTTGTCTATATTCGGTGTTTCGGCATTCTTAAAATACGTTCCTGCGCCGTCAACGCCGATAATTACTACGTGCTTATAGTTTTCATTTTTCATCACTCTTACGTTAAACGTGCCAAGATAGCCCTCTGCGCTTGCATATACCGTTGCTTCTGCGCCCTCACTCAGGCCGATTAGCTCGTAGCCGTCAATAGCTATGCCCTCACCGACGAAGCTATACGTGAGCGTCTTTTCCTCGCCGCCGACAAGTGCGGTTTTTGGAAGCGTCTTTTTCATTCCGACCTCGATTTCAATATCGTTTAACACTACGTTTTCAACGCTTGGCTTTGAATTTTTAATTCCGTTATATGAAACGAAGGAGTATTTTTGATTTTCGCTCGGCATCTCGCTTTGGAGATACGAATATTTTTTCGTTTCGCCGTTGTCAATTTCAACGTACGCACCCATTGCAAGGTTTAAATCCTTTTGTGTCTCTGTAAAGCCGACTATCTTAATCTGAAATCTGTTAAATTCGTACTCCGTGATTTGTGTGCTTATTACACCGCGCGAGGCAATTCCCTGCTCGTCAAAAATTTCGCCGTCTCCTATATTTACCTCCGATACGGCAAACACACCGTAATTAAAGGTGCTGTCCAAATATTGCTCGTATAACGAAATCGCCTCGGCATTCACCCTAAAGCCCGCGGAAATTCCGCCCTCCTCGCCCTCAAAATGCGAGTAGCCGAGTGCAACGAACAGCGGCTCAAGAGATGGGGTGGTATGGCGTACGCCACAGCGCGTGCAAATATACTCCGCGTTACCGCTTTTAAGGTAGCTTTCGTATGAAACGGAAAGTGGGGCGCCGTCGGTTGTGTGACCGAGCGCGGGGTTGTCCTGTGAATACTTATTATCAGCTGTAACAACCACGCTTGACGTTGCATCATCATAATTATAGTCCGTCTTAGTTGCCGCAGTTACACAGTCGGCAAGCGTTAAAACGTACAAAACGCCGTTTCTTGACACCTTCGTCGTGCTTCTTTTAAGGTTAAGGGAGGTATAAGTGGAATTTATAAGCGTTGCATACGCGCCGCCCGATGAGTCTCCCTTTAGGTCGATTTTTGCAAACTCCGTATTTGTTGCAACAATATGCTGTGTATCGCCCTTGGCTATGTAATCACCGATTTTTGAATCGCTAACGTACACGTAGTCCAAGCCGATACGTGAATCCGCGCGCCAGCTATCCGCTTCAAGCATATTCATTTGACTTCTTCTTATATAGCTGTCGGGCAGGAGGTTGTATATCTGTGCCTTGCCCGTATATACGTGGTCAAATTCCATTTTCGTGTTATAGTGCGCGCCATCGCCCCTTATAACTATCGGGTTGCAGGAGCCGTCCTTGCAATATACCGAGGTATTTTCAAGGTGAATTAAAAGCTCTCCCGTTGAGTCTGCACCGTTATAGTTCTTTTGGTAAATTACCTCGTCCTCGCCAACGATTACCGCATTTTTGATTATAAGACTACCCGCCTGTAAATAAAAGCCGATGTAGCCGCCGTAATAGTCAACCCTATTTGACGTGGTTTTTGCATTCACCTGCGAGGTTATGCTTTTTGCTGACTCAATTTCCGCCTCGCTTCTTTCACCGATGAGGGAAAGCGTTGCGCCCTCGTTTGCAATAAAGAAGCCCGCGTATCTGCTGTCGTCGGGAATCCACCAATAATAGCCGTTAAAATATACGTTTAAGGTAACCGCCTTATCAAGACGAATACCCGAGCCCGTCGGATTTGATGGGTTTGTACCCATGGCATAGCTCACGTTTTCCGCTAAGATAAGGTTAAGCTCACGTCCGTCAAACTGATTTAAAAAATAGGTTGAGCCCGTCGCCAGCGAGTTGCCCCTTGAGGAATAAAGCTTTTCTATTCCTACAACGTTTTTCCCCTCTGCTATAAGAGCAGCGGCAAGCTCGGAGCTTTCGCTTTGCACAACGTAATACGTGCTTTCCTCATTCTCCTGTGCAAGCGCAAGGACACAAAAAGCAAGCATCAAGCAAAGCGCCACGGCTATTGCCAAAAGTGTTTTTTTCATAAAATTCTCCTCCATTTCGTTTGTAAAAGCTCAAATGATACGTCGGTTACGCGCTTTGGCTGCTTGTGCGGCGGCAAAATCCCGATTACCGCCCGATAAGCAAATGTTGAAAACTCAACATTTAAGCGCCCCGACAAACTAATTGTAATTGCTTTTATAACATTATCATAATATGCACGAATAATTTTTTCAAGTAGAAATATATCTTTTCTACGTTTTGACGGGCATTTGTTGTGTTTTGTTGACTTTTCCACGTTTTCAACACAAAACTCAACATTTTTTCATTTTCTCCTTGCTTTTATATCATTTTTGATATACAATAAAATAAAAAACGGTGGTTTTTATGGCAAGATTGGACGAAAGACAAAATTATATACTTACAGTCGCGAAGGAATTCGGCTTTGCTTCTATTGGCGATATAGCAAAAAAGCTAAACGTTTCAATAGAAACCGTAAGACGTGATATAAACAAGCTTTGCAAGGAAAATTTAGTTAAGAAGGTGCGCGGCGGCGCAGTTTTGAGTAAGCCGTTTTGCCGCAAGGACGACGACTATTTGTTGAGAATAAAGTCAAATCAACATCAACGGCTCTCCATCGGCTTGAAGGCATCCTCTATGATTTTTGACGGATGCGTGGTTGCTTTTGACGCGGGAGTATCAATTCAGTCAATTGCAAGCTGCATAAAGGACGTAAAAAACGTCACCGTCGTGACGAATTCCGTTTCAACCGCGAGCATTTTGTTAAACAAATTTAACGCAGGGGAAATAGACGGCAGAATTATTTTTATCGGCGGTGAGCTTGATGCTCAAAACCGTTTTTCAAAGGGCGCGTTTGCCACCGAGGCGTTAAACAGCTATTACTTTGATATTTCCTTTATTTCCTGCACGGCAATTTCGTCCGATGCGGTATCGTCGTACAGTCTTGACGAATGCTCTTATTCAAAAAAGCTGATAGAGCGCTCAAGCACGTCCGTTTTAATTGCAGAAAGCAATAAAATAGGAAAAAACTCAATTTGCCGCTTTGCGAGCATTGCGGATTTTGACACGGTAATAACGGATGATAAATTCCCGATTTCAAATGAAATTATAAAGCAATTCGACGAGGTGGGCACGGAGCTTATCGTCGTCCCCGCGTAACGAAGCACGTGCGCCCGAGGGCAAGCTTTCCCTCTCAAAGAAAAAGACTCAAGCCGAAAAACGGCTTGAGTCTTTTTAATATTATGTGAATCAGAGCTTTAAGATATCGTTATATGAAGCGTAGTAGTATTTTGAGTTCTCGCTCGGCTCGGAAATTTGTAGGTATTGATACTCTGTTTTTGCATCCTTGGTCGTGGAAACGTACGCGCCTATTGCAAATACGGTATTGAGCTGCTCACCCGCGAAGCCGTACATTTTAATTCTGAAAATTGAATAGTCGGTGTCCGTCATATCCGCGCTTATTACGCCGTTTAACGCTTTTCCGCTTTCGTCAAAAATATCGCTTTCGCCAATTACGCTTTGAAGTCCTGCGAAAATACCGAAGCTAAGCTTTTCGCCCATTACTTCCTCGTATTCCGAAACCGCATCCTTGTTTACCTTGTAGCCAATGTCAACTCCGCTTGCCCCCTCTTCAGCAACTGAATAGCCAAGTGAGGTAAAGAGTGCGGAAGCTACCGTCTCTTCATTATATTTACAGCCGTCGCTGACGCAGACTGTGATTTTTAAGCCCGCCATATCAAAGCCGTTTTCATATACGATTGATACGGTTAAATTATGCTGTGGGTTTTCCTTCGGTGCGGAAAGAGAGCAATCCGTGCAAAGAATAACGCAAGGATTTTCGCCCGATGCATGCTCGCCCGTCAAGGCAAGTGAAGCACAGTAGTTTTCAACAATTGTGTGATTTGATATCGTTTGACCCACGGTATAATTATATCCGTCCTTGTAGTTTACAACCGATGCGCCTGTAATGCCTGAGAAGGTGTTAGCCGCGATAAACGCCTGTGCCGTCATTCCCTCGCCTATCAGAACGTACTCGATTTTCGCACCTGAATCACGGAATGGATACTTTTCGTGGAAATTAACGTAGCTTTGAAGATATACTGTAAAGGTTTTAACGGTTTGGCCGTTTCTTGCAGAGTGGAACGCCTCGTCTGCAACGTACGTAACCGACTCAGGAAGCACTATCGACTGAAGCTTGTAGCAATGTGCAAACGCCTTGTGCGGAATCTCAGTAAGGTTTGGTGGCAAAATTACCTTGGTTAAGCTGTCACAGCCCTGAGCAAACGAGCTTTTGAGCGCTGTCAAGCTTGTGCATCCGCTCAAATCGAGTGTTGTGATTTTATCGTTATCGTTAAAGGGACCGCCGTAGCCACCGCCAACTGCAGTCAAGCTTGCGCACTTTGAAAGGTCAAAATACGTAAAGCCCGTATGCTGGAATGAATATTCTTGAATTTTTTCAAGCGTTGACGGGAAATAAACCGTGCCTGTAAGTGAGGTGCAATCACGGAATGCGTGGCCGCCGATTTCCGTCATACCCTCTGCAAAAACAAGATCGTTTGTTGCAACCATACTCGCGCAGCTCGCAAATGCACTGCCCGCAAGCTTCATAAACTTAGGGAACGTAATTTCGGTGAGATTTTTGCAGTTTGAGAAGTTACCCTTTCTTAATTCAACGATACAGTTAGGGTCAAAGGTGATTTTCTCTACCGAGCAGCTTGAAAAGATGTTATCGCCGCTGATAAAGAACGTGTCCGTTGATGCAAATGTAACGGTTTTCAACGAGGTTGATGAGTTGAAAAGAAAATTTGCCTCAAGACCAACGATTTCATCAGGGAAAATAACCGCCTCAACGTCATTTTTCGAATAGCCGCTGTTGTATCCGGTAACTTGGTTTTTAGAGTCAACCTTAAAAACGGTTGATAGGTCAGCTTTTTCGCCGCCTACTAACGTAACCTCATTTGCCGCGCTTACCGTCAATGCGAAAAGACAGGTCAAGATGCATGCAAACAAAGCAATTAAGAGCTTCTTTTTCATTTTAATTTCTCCTTTTTAATTATTTTTTATTAAAAGCCGTTTAATAAATTTTTCCGTAAAACGGCTAATTTAACTAAGATTTTTCAAAATTTTCTTTTTTCCTGTATTATCGATTTGATTTTTTGAATGTCGAATTTGGGCTTTCTTTCATAGGTGTAAATGCCGTTTACCTCTTGCTCTATATCGTAGAGCTGAGTGTAGCAAAAGCCGCAAACGTACGGGCAATTAATAAGCGCACTTGTAAGACCCTCAAAGCGACTGAAAAACTCCTCCTCGGTTTTCGGCGCGTTGCCGTAGCCCCAGCCGCCCTCAACTCCGTCAACGTCCCACCTTATTCCGCCGTATTCACTAAGGAAAAGCGCCATATTTGAGTAATCCGTTGATTTTTGATATTTTGACACACCGCTGTGGCTCTTGTCATAATTTTCAAGCATTTGCGTTTGGCTTTTTGCAAGATAAATATCCTCAAACTCCTTTACGTCCTGTATGTAATCGTGAAGGTCGTAAATATCGGAAACAACCTGATAATTTCCGCTTGTGCCGATACAGGGGCGTGTTGTGTCCATTGCCTTTGTCGAATAGTACAGTGCCCGTATAAAGTCATCGTTTTGATGCTTGTTGTCCCAATCCCACGTTTCGTTCAAGGGGCACCAGCCGATAATTGAGGGGTGGTTGAAGTCTCTTTTTATCGCCCTTTGCCATTCAAGCAAAAACGGCACTAATTGGTTCATATCCCAATAGTAAAGGTGCGCGTTTGCACTCTCCCCGAACACGAGATATCCCATTTTGTCACAGTGATATAAAAATCTCGGCTCGAAAATCTTTTGGTGCAGGCGCGCACCGTTAAAGCCCGCCTCCAAGGATAAGGTGATATCTCTTTTCAGCTCCTCGTCCGTCTCGGCTGTGTAAATTCCTTTTTTAAAGTAGCCCTGGTCAAGTACTGTGCGAAGGAACAGAGGCCTGCCGTTTAATAAATAATTTCTGTTATCAAAATCGGTTGAGCGAATTCCGAAATAACTTTTTACCTTGTCGTCGCCGTAGCTTAATTCAAGGTCGTACAGCCGTCCGTTGCCCGCCTCCCACAAATGAAGCTCGCTTAAATTTAGGGTTACGCGGCTTATGCCGTTTTTTAGATTAGCACTTGCCCGTCCGACCTCTCTGCCCTCATATAACGCCACCGCACTAAGCTCCGCGCTGCCTTGGGCTTCAACCTCGATTAAAACGCTACATTGCTCGGGTAAGGTATAGTATCTTACGCTCTTTATGTAATTTTTTTCAACGTATTCAAGCCAAACCGTTTGCCAAATTCCCGTTGTACGGGTGTAGCAGCATTCAATTGAATAGTAGTTTTCGCTTTGCTTGCCCGACGCCTTTCCGTTTGGATGACCGTCAATTGCGCATACGGTTATTATATTTTCCTCTCCGTATTCGACAAAATCCGAAATATCTATTTCAAAGCCGACGTAGCCGCCGATATTGTGATATACCTCCTCATGGTTAACGTAAATATAGCTTTCGTAGTCAACCGCGCCGAAGTGCAATATCACCCTTTTTTGGCATTTTTTGATTTTGACCCTTTTTAAATACCAAACACAATTGAGGTAATCCGTGTTGCCAATGCCCGACAAAACGCTTTCAGGACAAAACGGAACTGTAATTTTAGAGTCAAGGCTCTTTCTTTCGTAGAATTTCCTGTCGCGACCGCTGACACCGCGGTCAAGCTCAAATTCCCATTCGCCGTTTAAATTAACCCAGTCTTCTCTTTCAAATTGCGGATTTGGATGCTCCGGTCTTGGGATTGATATTTTCATGAATTGCCCTTTCTTTCATTTTGGTATATTCTTCCTTATTATATAATTATATCATTCGTAAGAATAAAATACAATAGGATTTTTTTGGCACAATATGGACAAAAGTGCTTTTTTATGATATAATTATGCAAAAAAGGAGGGATGAAAATGCGCAACCACAACAAAAAAGCGTCCTATTATTCGGGAAAATCAAGTAACGAAAAGCATACCGAAACCGACAGATTTTTGTATATTAACGATTTCGGATATTGCAAGGACCACGCAAAAATGTCCATTCGCCGTAAAGAAGGCAGACTTGACTATCAGCTCATTTACGTTTTCTCGGGCGCGCTCATTATTCACGAAAACGGCAAAAAGCGCACCCTTAAGGGCGGAGACGTTTGCTTATATAGACCCGGTGAGCCGCAAATATACTCAATAAACGGAGAATTAACAACGCATTACTGGATTCTTTTCACAGGCTGTGAGGTTGAAAAAATGCTTTCCTTTTTTAAGGAGCGCGCATACCATATAGGTGCGCTTCCCGAATTTGAGCATTTCTGCCATAGCGTTTGGAGGGGCACCTCGCAAAGTGATGAGCAGTCCGAGCTATTGCTTGACGGTATGCTCATTACGCTTATTGCAAGCATAATGAAGCTTGTTTTAAGCGGTGGAGAAAAAGGAAATAAATTTTCAAGGCTAAATAGCGCCATTCAAATAATGAAGTCAGAATCTCACCTAAGACGCTCAAACGAGGAGCTTTCAAGGCTTTGCGGAATAAGCAAATTTTATTTTATGAAGCTTTTCAAAAAAAGCTTGGGCGTATCCCCACAGGAGTATTACACCAAGCTGATTGTGGACAAAAGTGTTCATTTATTAACCAGCACCGACTTCACCGTTTCACAAATTGCCAAATTGTGCGGAGTTGACGACGCGCAGTATTTCAGCAGAATGTTCAAAAAGCATATGGGCATCTCCCCTGCCGAATACCGAAAAAATATTTTTTAATAAGCACGTTAAAATTCAATTTCCCTTCGCACCCCGCTTTGGTATCACATTTTTTAGTTCGATATTTTCCAGTACTTATAAATATGCTTGATTTTCCAAAGCCGTTGGTGTATAATTATAGTGTAATTTCGTTTGAGCGAAGCGCAAGCACGCCATTATTTTCGTTCAAACGAAAAATTTTGAATATTTTATTTCGTTCAATCGAAGCATGAATGCAAAAAGACGAGAAAGTGTAAAAAATGAATCTTATTACAGTTAAGCAAGCGGCGGAAAAATGGGGCGTTACCCCGCGCCGTGTTCAAGGACTCTGCAAGGAGGGTAAAATCAAGGGTGCGACAAGATGGGAGCGCACGTGGATGATTCCTGCGCACGCGGTTTTGCCAAGCGCGGGAAAGAGCGAAATTCCCACAATGCCAATGCCAAGAAAGAGCCCTTTTCTTGATATGACGAATATTTACAGTCAGCCGGGTCAGGCGGACGAGAGCATTATGCTTTTTGAAAACAACGTCGAGGCGCACGAGCTTTTCAAGGCGCAAATTGCATACCGCCGCGGTGAAATTGAGCGCGTTTACGATAAAGCAAGATACTTTCTTAATTCCCATTCGGGCTTTTATGCAATTCTTGGCGGAGGTATGCTCCTTGCCCAGTGCGCTATTTGGCGTGGCGACTTATATCTTTGGAACGAGGCAAAGCGTCATATTTGCGAAGCGCCCTGCCAAAGCGAGTCACAGCGCGAAATAGTTTCCTTGACTCTTGCCGTTATCGACAGCTCAATTTACGATAACCACGACTTTCCCGAGTGGTTTATGCGCGGAAACTTTGAGGCGCTCCCCCCTGATGCACATCCTTGTGCAAAGGTTTTCTACATTAAATATTTATATATGGCGGCGTTTGCGGTTGCCTCAAAGCAGTTTGAGCTTGAGGGCGTTTCGGGCCTTGCGCTTATGAAAATGATACCCAACACCATAGAGCCGCTTATTTCCCAAGCTGTCGTTGACGGCACCGTTATTCCCGAAATCTTTTTGCGCCTCTCCTGCGCAGTGGCTTACCACAACACAGGCGCAAGGGAGCTTGCAATTAAGCATATCGACAAGGCAATTTCCCTCGTTTTGCCCGACGGTCTTTTTGGAATTTTGGTTGAATATATTCGCCATTTCGACGGACTTTTAGAGGAAAGACTTGCGCTTTACGATGAGGGCGCGGTTGATATTATCAAGGAGCTATATAGAACGTACAGCATCGGCTGGTCACGCTTAAGCGGCGCGGTAAGAAACCGCTTCGTTGCCGCAAACCTCACCCCACGTGAGCGCGAGGTTGCAAAGTTAGCCGCCTTTGGCTTTACCTCAAAGGAAATTTCCTCAATGCTCTATATTTCGGAATCTACCGTGAAGCAAACTGTCTTAAGAGTAGTTCAAAAAACAGGCGTTAAGGATAGAAGTGAATTTTCTAATATTTTGTAAGGTTTACACCTCATCCGTCAGCTGCTCTCAACACGCCTCGTTGTTCGGTTTGACGACCCCTGAGCGCTGACACCTTCCCCAACTGGGGAAGGCAGTTAAGTTCTAAGAGTAGTTCAAAAAACAGGCGTTAAGGACAGAAGCGAATTTTCAAACATTTTGTAAGGTTCACACCTCATCCGTCAGCTGCTCTCAACCCACCATTCCCCCGTAATATATAATTTTGGTACATAAAAAATGAACCCAAAAATCAAGTTTTCGGTGGTGTTTTTTTCATAAATTTTCCCGTATACTATTCTCAGTGAATGGCATACGGGATTTTTGTATGCTATGCCTTCAAATAAGAAAGCAAGGAGAAAGATATGCATAAAATACGAGACGGAGATTTATTTAAGGTAGTTGAGCTTTTTGGACACGCCTTTGAATTGCGGTACGGCTACTACGAGGAATACGAAAGGGGGTCGGGTGAGCCGGTGCCAATCTACCCCGACTTCAAAAAAAGCCCCGTATATAGAGATGACGGCGCCCCCTTCGTTACTCAAATGCAGGAGCTTTGCTCACTTGGCGAAAGCAAATTCAAGGACGGCTGCTGTGTCGATTGCAGGTATTATTCACACGGCGACGACTTGATAGGAATTTGCACAAACGAAAAAAACAATTCATCAAATAATAAGGAGAACGACAATGAAATCAGTTAAGAGAATTTTATCTGCCATTTTGGCGGTGATGCTTTTTATCCCCGCACTTGCTTTATTTGCATTTGCAGAGGAAGGCGAACCTCAAATTACAATAGATAACGAGCCGAGCGCACAAAATCCAACCTTCTTGGTAAGCGGCGCACAAATTGAGAGCTATGAATGGTACGAGATGCCTTACGAAAACCGCGAAATCACCGATACACAAGAAAACGTACAACCCCTCGGCACGTACGATAGCGAAAAGGGTGTTTGGACTGCATCCGACGAAATCATGTACACACTTTTCTTTTTCATTTTCAAGCCGGATGCCGGCGAGCGTATTTTTATCGAGCATGACCCAAGCGTCTTAGCAAGCGATTTTGCGCTTTATTCAGAGGACGGTGAATACCTTTATTTTGAGCCCATAGGCAGCGGTAAGGCGTGTGTGGTTGTTTCGGAGTCAAAATTCTACCACCTTTCCTGCAACCCCGAGCTTGCCGAGCCGACGGTAAAGGCGTATATAAGTGAGGCAAGGGAGCCCGTCTTGCTTGAAGGGCAAAGCACAAAGGAATTAACCGAATATGAAATAGGAAAATACTATTTTGCTAAGGCAATATGCGAGGACGGCGAGGAAATATCCAGCGATTTATTCTATATGGATTATGCGATAACGTCTCGCCCAAGCGAGGGCGATATGTCGGTTAAGACAAATTGTGACGGCGACGTTTTATCTTACGAATGGTACTACGTCAGCCACGGAAAGGAATATACAGTTTCACAATCATCTATAATCAGCGATATTAGCGTCTATGACGGCAAATTTGAAAACGGCGCTTGGACAGGCGAATACATCAATATTTCCATTTACGGCGAAAACGGCGACGTTTTGTACGTTGAGCCGCTTGGCGATTACAACACAAGCGTTACCCTCTATAGCACCGATATTTTCTTTGAGACTGACGATGAGGGCAGGTTTTTTTACGAATTAAAAGAAGATGCTGAATTCTTTGCCGATTTTGAGGTTCGCATGGATGCGGGCGGTACGGCAAAAATCTACGTTCTACGGGGAGAGCAAAAGATATACCTTGAAAATCAGAGCTTCCCGTTATACGACGAGGTAAAGGGCGAATTTCACGTATCACATGCACAATACGGTCACTACGACGGTGAAAAATGGATTGGCGATAAAAATGACGGCCTTGTAATTTATTTTGATAACGACAGAGATAACACGCTATTAAAATTAAACGGCGCAAACCTTGACAGAATTGTTTTTGGCAACTATAACGAGGAGCAATTGATAGAAAGCGACGAAAACGGAGCGTTCCCTCTTTCAAAGGGCACGTACCTGCTTGAAATATATGCCGAGCAGGGAAAAAGATCCGAGGCGGAGATTTTCGTTGTTGACGGTGACAAGGAATACAAGCTCGTCCCTGCGCAGCACTGTGTTTTCGACGATGAAAACGATGCATTTTACATTGATGATATAAACAACGGAGAATTCAAAAACGGTCTTTGGTATCCAACCGATGAGGCAAACGAGATCGATATTGAATTTGATATGAAGGCGGGCGACGTTTTAACCGTTATTCCAAGTGAGGAGTTTGACGGTGACGTTACGGTTGATTTTGGGCTTTCCGAAACGTTAACCTTGGTTAAAGAATTAAACGGAAGCTACATTTTCGTTGCCGATGAATATTACGACTTCGATTTAGAGCTTGAGGGCTGCAAAAACGAATTCAGCGCGCAAATTAAGCTTGAAAGAAGCACCGCTTCACAGATTGTGGGTGAGGATAAAAAGGAGCTTAAGCCAAACAAGCTCGGCTACTATTTTGCAAGGGTTACCTTTAAGAACGGCGCTGAACAAACCTCACTTGCTATGCTATTTGAAAATTGCGACCACACAAACAGCGAAAGCACACCTCTTTGCCTTGAGGGCTCTGTTTGCTCAATATGCGAGGGTGAAATGCCCGCCACAGGACACAGCTTTGGCGAGTGGAAGGAAATCACCGTACCGACAAGAAAGACAAGCGGCAAGGAAGCAAGATTTTGCCATAGCTGCGGCGCACTTGAGGAAAGAGGAACCGAAAAATTAGGCGGAAGCGGCGTTGGCGTTATATTTATAATCATCGGCACAGGCGCACTTCTTGCCCTCGGATCAGTTGGCGTATCAATAGTTATTTTTAAGAAAAAATCCCTCAAGCAATAGCTTTTTGGGAGATTGGAGACAACATGAAAAACAAGCTTACAAATATATTCAGGATAGCATTCGTCATACTTGCTACCTTGGTTATGATAATAACTCTTGCATTTGCCGCCTCGGCAAGCGAGAGTGCGGAAGCCCCCTCGGCAAGCGACGAATACACCTACGTTAAAATTCCTAAGGACACCGCGGTTCTTTTCAACGGTGACTCCTATTCCTTTGAGGGAGGCGAGGAAGCCCCTATCTTGGGCAAAATAGTTTTAACGGGTAAGGGCTCAAAGGACATCGGCTTTGCAAACACCACGGGTGAGCATATTACCTACGACGTAATTTTACACGAATTTGACGGCTCCTCCCTTTCCTGGTACGCCTGTGTATCAATTGATAATAACGTAACGCTTAACCTAACCGTTTACGGCGAATGCTACCTAATTGCCGACAACCACCCGGGAATTCAGGCAGGTGAAAACGTAACGATAAATATTACGGTAGCGGAGGGCGCGACACTTGCAGTTGGCTACTCCAGAATAGACATGGTTGAACACTGCATAGGCGGAGACCCGACGATAAATCTTTTATCGGGCGAATGCAGTGCCGACCTTGAAAGTGAAAGCTGGTCAAGCGATCACGTTACTGTTAGCTTTTCAAACGGTGAGCAGTCTAACCACGCTTACGAATATACGGGTACAGACGGTGACGTTTGTAAAAAGACCTGCCGCAACTGTGACGTAATTTCAATCCTTAGTGAGCATGAATTTGAATACTCACCGGCTAATGACCAAAACGGACACCACCGCGAGTGCTTAAACTGTGCATATACCGACACGGTTGACCATAAAACAGTGTTTGAGCCGTTAAACGATACTCAGCACGCAGCCGTTTGCGAGCAATGCGGCAACGAAGCAGAACCGCAAAATCACTCCATTGATGATGACGGAAAATGTGTTCTTTGCGGCGATGAGGCAATCCTTCTTCACAGGGACGAAAACGGAAATGAAAAAACGTTTTTCTTTATGGAAACCGCAACTGAATATGCAAACGAAAACGGCGGCACGCTCGTTGTATTGCGCGATTTTAGCGCAGAGGGTAAAAGCTTTTATGCTACAAATCTTGACGTAACGCTTGATTTTAACGGCAAAACCGTTACACGCACCACACTTTATATCGGTTTCCACGAATACACAGCGACCTTACGAGTAATAGACTCAAGCGAGGAAAAAACGGGCGTAATGATGCAGGAATTCGGAATTGTTGCATACGGCGGCACTATTGAAATAAACGATATTAGCGGTGTAATGCAGGCAAGCGCTATGGGCGGCGATTTGATTATTAACTCAACCAAGCACGAGATTCTTATCGTGTCAAATCAAAACGGCAGCAGCGTTTTCCTTAACGATATAAGCACAGGCAAGCTCGAAATAGGCCTCCGTGACAATGAAAACGATAATTCGGTTGAAATTAACGGCGGCTCGTTTGGTGCAATGGAAATTGTGAACAAAACGGACAAGGAAATTTATTTTTACCATTTATTAAAGGACGGCTACGCGCTATACGGCGAGGACGGAGCGCTTGTAAACTCCAATTCAACCTTTATTAAAACGCCCGTTTTATGCCAAAGCCACGAGCATGATTTTGAAAACGTAATTTATTCAAGCGTGGGATATCAGCACGTTATGGGCTGCGCCTGCGGCAAGCCCGTACAAGACGCGTCCAAGGAATTGCACACAATGGGAAATGACGGGCTTTGCCAAGCATGCGGCATTAAGCTTGGCGCTTCTATTTCCTTCGGTGAAAGCACACACTATTATTCATCCATTGAGGAAGTAATGGCTAATATTCCAAATGAAAGCGCGAAAATCAAGCTTTATAGCGACGCGGAGCTTATAAGCAGCATTATACTAAGAGGCAAGGATATTGAAATAGACCTGAATGGCTACACACTTTTGCTTGATTATTTAATACACGTAGATAGCGCCTCCTCTCTTGCTTTGACTGACACAAGCGGCAAAATGGGCAGAATTTCAAGAATCGAAAATGACACAAGCGTTATTATCTCCAACGGCAAGCTTACCGTTGATGGGGTATTTATAAACGGCTCATTGACCGTTTCAGGCGATGGCTCAGTTGCCGAGCTGACAGTAAACAGCGGAGTATTTAAAAATGGAATTACAATTTACAACCACTCGAGTGTTACAGTAAACGGCGGTGCTTTTAAGGATGAATTTCCGCTTTGTATTTACGCATACTCACCAAATGAGTTTGAAGTAACCTTAAACGGCGGTATTTATGAAAAGGGCATAACCTTACCTATTAATTTTGAAAACTTTACTTTAAATGATTTATTGCCAAAGGATACGGGCTGCACCGTTTCCTTCCACGACAGCAAGGGAAATCCCATAACAATTGAGGAGGGTGAATACAGCGAATACGTAACCGTGCACCACGCAGGCGCGACGGTAATTAAGAACGAAAAAACGCACTACCTATACTGTGAATCATGTGACCTTGTATTCAATAGCGAAATTCACACAAGCTTCGTTTACGAATCATCGGAAAATAACGAGCATTTGGTGCTTTGCGGAGTTTGCCGCTATGAGGTGGGAAGCGAAGCGCACTCAGGCGGAAAAGCAAGCTGCACTGAGCTTGCAATTTGCGAGCTTTGCGACGAAAATTACGGTGACGTTAATCCAGAGAGTCACAAGGGCGGAAAATCAAGCTGCTCAAGCTTAGCAGTTTGCGAGCTTTGTCAAAAGGAATACGGCGAATATAACGGAAACAATCACTCAAGTGATAAGACCGCTTTGGTAGCAAATGGCGAGTTGCACGAAACTAAAAGAGAGTGCTGCGGCCAGGTGATTAAATCCTCCAAGCATAAGTACGATAACGCGTGTGACGAGGACTGTAACGAATGTAATGCACCTCGCCAAGTGACACACGTTTACGGCACGGACGGCAAATGCATTGGCTGTCAGCGCGACGGCGGCGAAATTAAGACCCCGAAGAAATCAATCGGCGCGGGCGCAATAATTGCAACCGTCCTTTGCACACTTGCTCTCTTTGGTGGCGCCTCCTTCTCTCTTATTTGGTTTGTGATAAGAAAGAAATTTTAACCCACGAATAAATATCTCCTTATAAAAAATATGCGGTGAGCGTTTTGCTCACCGCATTATTTTTTTATCAACCGAAGGCCTAATATCACCACACGTAGTGTGTATATCATCAACGCATAGCGTTGCATATCATCAACCGAAGGTTGTATGTGATGGGGACTAGACAGATTAAGAGCAGAAATTGTTGTTTTCACGCCGCGGGGTCCTCGAACCGAAGTATGAGGTTAGGGGTTCCAGCGTAGGCGTACTTTGTACGTCGAGAGTTCAACAAACGGCAATAATAAACCACATTAATGAAGAAAAGCGGAGCTTTTCAACCTTATATTTCAAAGAGGTTACCGCTTTGCTTTGTCTTTGCCCTTTTTGTGGTTTATGTTTGTGCCTTAAGGTGTCGGTCCTATCTCGCTCTGCTTTGAAGTGCAACAAGCTCCTGCGCCGCGGTATATCTTGCGCGACGTACGTTAAGCACGGTTTCGCCGTCGATTTGTGCCGCGCACGGCTCCGCAAACTCAACGATAATTTCCTTGCCGCTGAGCACTGCTGTTTTCTTTGTGTTCTTTAAATGCTCACCCTTGAAAATTGATGGGAAAAGCATAAGCGCGCCAAGCTTGCCAAGGCCGTGGAAAACCATAACGGAAATTGTGCCGTCCTCGTTTTCTCTTAGCTGATTCGGTGTTGGAATCATACCGCCGCCGTAGTATCTGCCGAACATACAGGGGGCAAGCCACACCTTCTTAAAATCGTATTCCTTGCCGTCAACTGTGATTTTTGCATCTCTTGGCTTGAATTTGCCAAACATACCCTTGATGGCAATTGCGGTATAGTTTATCTTCTTTTTGCCTAATGATTTTTGGCGGTCACCCTCTTGACAGCAGTAGCCGTCGATACCGAAGCCGACACCGTTTATAAAGTAGTTTCTGATTCCTTGAATTTCGCAAATCGGCAAGCGCTTTATGTATTTTGTAACCTCAACGGCTTCGTCACTCGGCTTAATTCCTAAGTCGTTCATAAAATCGTTGCCTGTGCCAAGTGGATAAATGAATACCTTGTTTTCAAGCTTTAAGCCCGCCGTTGCATTAACAAAGCGGTTGAGTGTGCCGTCACCACCGAAAATGATAATATCCTCGTTATCGGTGATAACGTCGGCGTAATTTATCTTCGTTACGTCATAAACTGCATCCGTCTGACCTATTTTTGCGGCATACGCTTTCGCCTTTTGTTCGGCAAGACCGCCGCCTGCCCTTGAATTGTAAAAAATATAACAGCTCATACTCTACTTCCTTTACGTTTTATTCATTTTTATGATACTTTTTAAATATAAATTGAAACTAAACTAAAGTGCGCGCTATTTTGATGCAATAATTTTTTGCACCTCGTATCTCATATTAAGGAGCGATTTTTCATCGTGCGGATATTTGTTAAAGCCGACGCCAAAGCCGTATTTTTCAAGAATTTTCATAACCGCCTCGCGCCCGATTTTACCCTCAAGCGTATAAAGCAAGCGCATATCCTGAAGTCCGTCGTAAAACGTTTCGTGTCTAATTGAATCAAGCGCACCCTTCTCCCCGGGGTAAACGATAAACGCGTCACCGCTTTGGAAGCCACCGCCGCCGTCGTTCATTTGATACGGGTCGATTGCTTCGTCCGAGAGCGTAGTGTTGTAGAAATTGTAGCCCCAATGCAAAAATCCCGCAATTTTGTTCATATAAAGCATAATTCCTATTACGCGGTTTCTAAGTGAGGTATACGCCATATATCTGTTCGGGTACATATCGCCGCTCTCCGCACAGCAATAGTATGCAAAGAGGTTTTCCACCTTGTTTTCAAGAAACGGCGTAATTGATTTTATCGAGCAAACCGCCACGTCAACGAGGCCCTCCTTGTAAAATTCGTAGTGGCTAAGGGCGTCCGTCACGGGCGCGTCGGGCATATGCTTTTTAAAGAGGTCGTGCACTGCGCGGTAGTTCTCTATTATTTCACTCCACGGCTCATCGGAGAGGTGGAAGCGACAACGTGAATACAAGCCCTCTTCAATTAAGCGCGCACGGAGCTTAGGGAGCAAGCACGAAAGAAACTCACTGTACTCAGGCGAGGTTGCCTGAGTGTCCCAGCCGAAAATCTGCTTTTTCTTGCCGTTTACCTCCGCTATTATCTTCGGTGCTGATTTTGCGCCCCACTGTGTAAAGAGATGGCTCATTTCAAAATGCTTAATTCCGAGCGACTCTACGTGACGCATAAACTCAACCAAGCGGTCAAATCCAAACTCGTAGCCGCTGTCGGTTTTATATACGTCAATTAGCTGTGCGGTCCTTCTTTCGCCGCCCACGCGCGTGTCAAGAGGTGGGGTGAACATAGGAACAAGGAGCATATTCATACCGTGGGCAACCGCCGTTTTTATGTAAGAGTCCATTATCTCGTTGTACTTTTTTGAGAACATAGGAAGCTTATAGTAGTTTGCAATTGCATCGTAGTGGAACCAGTTTGTGTAAATAAGCTCCGACTCCTTAAGCTCAAAATCAAACACCTCTAAGGTGTATTCCGTTGATAGCGGTGGCGTACACGGTGCATAAAGAGTGATTTTAATTTTGTGCTTGCCCACGGGCAAATTGCCCTTTACCGTAAACCAAAGCGTGCTATATTCACAAGCCCTGCCCTTTGCTTCACCCTTTTTAAGTGGGCGCAATATATCGGGGCAGGCGCACGAGGTGGGCGAAAAATAAAAGCCGTCACCCTCCCAAAGATTTACCGACGTGCAGGCAACGTATTCCACCTGACGATAGGCGATAAACTCCTTTATAGGGCTTTCGATTTCAACCCTTATATCGTTTGCAAAGCGATTATATCTATACGTGACTTGAAAGGAAAAGACCTCGTTTTTTGCCATACTGCCGCGTTTTTCGGTTTTTGGCTTTTTGTGAAGCAATACCTTTTCAAGGCACGAAACTGTGTAAATTTCCGCCATTATTTTTTCTCCTATTAAATTTAATGAAGCAAAAGCTGCTCCCTTGGTTTCATTTTAACACAAAGAAACAAAACTTACAACCTTTTTATTATCATTTTTATATAATTTTCGCTATTTTTTCCGTCAATTTGCACAAAATTATATTTTTTTAAGAAAAAAACTAAACATTTTGCACAAAAATATTGAAAGTGCAAAAAAACTGTGCTACAATATTATAAACGGCAGTGAATACTGCCTTTAATTTTCACGAATCGAGGAACACTAAAATGGCAAAATTTGCAACAAACGACATCAGAAACGTGTGTATTATCGGACACAGCGGCAGCGGTAAGACTTCAACAATCGAGTCAATGCTCTTTAAGGCAAAGGCATCTGACCGTCTTGGCAGAATTTGTGACGGAAACACAGTTTCGGACTACGACCAGGAGGAAATCAAGAGAGGTATTTCAATAGGGCTTTCCGTTGTTAACCTTGAATGGCAGGGATGCAAAATCAATCTTATTGACTGTCCCGGCTTCCTTGGCTTTGCAGGTGAGGTTGCAAGTGCTTTAAGAGTTGCAGACGCGGCGCTTATTAATATAGATGCAAAATCAGGTATGGAGGTTGGCACCGAGATTGGCTGGTACAACGCCCTTGATGCAGGACTTCCACGTGCCTTCTTCATAAACAAATGCGATGACCCCGACGCTGATTTCGACAAGGTATTCAATCAGCTAAGAGATGAGTTCGGTCACGCACTCTGCCCCGTATTTATTCCTATCAAAGAGCCAAACGGCACAATGATGGTTGACCTAAAGACAATGAAATGCTTCCGTTACCTTCCTAACGGCGAAAGACAGGAGGAGGAAATGACTCCTTCACGCCTTGCGGTTGCTGAAAAATATCAAGAGATATTTATGGAAGCGTGCGCCCAAACAAACGAGGAAATGCTCGAAAAATTCTTCGAGGGCGAAAGATTCAGCGAGGAAGAATGTGCAAATGCCCTTCACGAGGGTATGATTAACGGCTCAATTGTTCCCGTTTGGTGCGGTTCAAGTGAAAGTATGAGAGGTATTTACTCAATTCTTTCCTCAATTGCACAGTCATTCCCAAGACACACCGCGAAAAAGGTTGAAAAGGACGTAGGCGGCGCAGACGTTGCAATCGAGCGCGAGGGCGAATGTAAGCTCTTTGTATTCAAGACAATTTCCGACCCATTCGTTGGACGCTTCTCCTTCTTCAAGGTTATGAACGGTGAGCTCAAGAAGGATATGGTGCTTAAGAATAACGCGACGGGCGCACAAGAGAAATTCTCAAAGATTTATACAATTTGCGGCAAGAAGCAAACAGAGGTTGACTCACTTGCCTGCGGTGATATTGGCGTTATTGCAAAGCTTGCAAACACAAACACCTGCGACACTCTTTGCGAAAAATCAGACACAGAGTACGCAAAAATTGTATTCCCCGAAGCAAATATGACAATGGCAATCAAGACCGACGGCAAGGACGAGGACAAGGTTGCAAACGCTATTGCAAAGGTGCTTGACGAGGACAAAACGGTTAAGTACGAAAACTTTGTTGAAACGGGCGAATTACTCCTTAAGGGTATTGGCGACGTTCACCTTGACACGGTTGTATGCAAGCTAAAGAACAGATACGGCGTTAATATTTCGCTTGTTCAACCAAAGATTGCATACAGAGAAACAATTAAGAAAACAGTTAGCGTAGAGGGCAAGCACAAGAAGCAATCAGGCGGTGCAGGTCAATACGGTCACGTTAAAATTACGTTCTCACACAGCGACGAAAACGAAGGTCTTACCTTCACGACAAGCGTTGTTGGCGGCGAGGTTCCAAAGAACTACTTCCCTGCTGTTGAAAAGGGACTTTCAGAGGCAATGGCAGAGGGCGTGCTCCTTGGCTACCCAATGGTTAATTTAGCGGCAGACTTAACAGGCGGCTCATACCACGACGTTGACTCTAACGAGCTTTCATTCAAGCTTGCGGCGCGTCTTGCATACAAGGAGCTTGTAAATGCAGCGCCAACACTCCTTGAGCCGATAGGCACACTTAAGGTTAGCGTGCCCGAATCAATGGTTGGTGACGTAATGGGCGACCTTAACAAGCGTCGCGGACGCGTTATGGGTATGGAGCCAGACGCTAAGCGTCCAAAATACTCCGTTGTTGAGGCAGAGGTGCCGAAGTCCGAAATGACCGACTACGTTATTGCCCTTCGCGCAATGACACAAGGCCGCGGCAACTTCACGTTCCACTACGCAAGATACGAGGAAGTGCCCGCTCAGCTCGCAGCTAAGGTAAAGCCAAACGAGGTTAAATAATCATAAATATACTTTAAAGCACCCTTATTTCGAGGGTGCTTTAATTATTTTTTCAAATAGCTACGTTCTCCCTGTAAAGCAAGTGGAAAACTCCTACTTTTATACTTAAATTTACCTAAAACAATAAAACGGTGAGCATTGCTCACCGTTTTTTGCTTGAAAAATTTTTGCGTTACGAAAAATAGCTCCGACAAAAGTCAACAAAAAAGAGAGAACCGCGGTTCTCTCTTTTGTTTTTTAATTATTCTGCTGCGTCTTCAGCTGCAGGAGCTTCTGCTTCTGTCGCCGGAGCTTCAACTGCCGCAGGAGCTTTGCTTTCCTTAATCTTGTTCAAGATTACAGGAACCAAAACGAGAAGCAAAGCAAGTGTCAACGTGCCAAAGAACACGAGGAGCTGGAATACCTGTCCGATAAAGAGATTGTTTGCAGGAACCATTGTTCCGTTCAAGTCAGCAAACATCTTTGAGAACATTGGGTAGTAAAGCTGATAAGGTGTAATCATCAAAAATCTTACAATATTGATTACAAGTGCGCCAATTGCAAAAATTGCCGGCTTGTTCTTGAAAGCTGTAATGATGTAAACGATTGTAATAGCGAAAGCTACCGTCATAATAGCAGTGATTGCCATAAACATAACCGTTTGAACAAGCATTTCTTTCAAAAACGCTACTGCTGCCTCCGTTGTATTAAACGTAAAGCGGCCCATTGGCATATTGTGCCAAAGGTTGAGGTACTTTGGAACTAAAAGTGCAAAAGCGAAGTTTGCAACGCCTGCAACAATTCCGATAATTCTTTGCTTCTTTGAAAGCGCTGCAGTTGCAATGCAAAGTGCCAAAACAACAACACCAAACAAGATTGAAACTAAGCTTATGATAAGCTTGCTGTTTGCTATTTGGTAAATTTCAGGTGATTGCATTTTTTTGAAGGTTTCAAAGAAAACGTCTAAAAATCCCATAATTTTTTCTCCTAAAAATAAATTTGATATGATAATTATATCACTTGTTGATATTTTTGTCAATCTCCAAGTGAAATTTTGCTAATTTAATAAAATTATTTTATCTTTGCCACGTGCGCACGGTGGTCTGATGCGATAATTTCGGGCACACAAGCGCTTTCAACCTCAATGTCGGGTGAGAGGAAGATATAGTCAATCTTTATCTCGGGCTTGTCACTTGGAAAGGTTGGCACGCCCTCGCAAAATCCGTGTGAGGCATCCTTCATTCTTGCCCTTATCGGGTCAAGCACGGGGTTATCTGGGGTTACGTTAAAATCGCCCATTAAGATGCATTTTTCGTTTTCCAATTCGCCAAGAATGGTGCTAACGGCGTTTTCCTGCTCGTCGGGGTTTAAGCCAAAATGGCAAACAAGCACGGTGTAGCCGCACTCTAATTTTGCCTTAAGCACGCATCTTGTTTCATAGTAGCCGTTATATTTTCTTGGGTTTGGGTCGGGAATTTTCACCGTCTTTGCTTCCAAAATCTTATATTTTGAGATAAAGCCGTTGCCGTAAGGTCCCTCGGGTGGAAAATTCACCGCCTCTGCAAAATAGTAGTTTTCCAAGCCCGAAAGCTCACTTAGCTTTTTCGTTTGATTTGGGTATTTCGCGCCCTCTCCGTCTGAGAACATCTCGTTTAAGCCGCAAATGTCCGCGCCAACGTCACGAATTGCTTTTGCCATTATTTCGTAATCAACATATCTTTCCAAAAAGTTAAGACAGTGTTGAGTGTTAAAGGTCATTACCTTCATTTTAATACCTCTTAAAGCTCCGTTGCCAATTTTTCAACAGCTAAGCACTTTTTATATTCAACCATAAACTTTGCAAACTTTGCTTTTTCTTCCTCGCTTGCAATTGTTGTTTCCTTCTCTGCGCTTGCAAATTGCATATCAAGGAATTCTTCAAGGGTTTTTCCACTCTCTGTTGCGAAAAGTGCAAGCAAAGCAACGCCCCAAGCGCCGCCCTCTCCTGCGTTTTTCATAACCGTGATAGGACAGCCGAGCGCCGCGCTCATTGCATTTGCGCCGACAAACGGACACTTGAAAAATCCGCCGTGACCGCAAATTGCTTCGATTTCCACGTTTTCCTCTGCCAAAATTTCCATTCCCACGCTCATAGCGCCAAGGGCGGAATATAATTGCATTTGCATAAAGTTTGCAAGGTTCATTTTACCGTCGGGCTTTCTCATTACCATTGGCACGCCCGTTTCCATTCCCACAAGTGGCTCACCTGAAAGGAAGTTGTAGCCAACTAAGCCGCCAACGCTCTCGTCACTTTTAAGCGAAATTTCATAAAGCGCATCGTAAAGCTTGCCCTTTGAAATTGAACCGCCCGCAAGCTCGATAGCTTCCATAAAGAGTGATGCCCACGCGTTAATTTCAGAGGTGAAGTTGTTTGCGTGTACCATTGCAACCGTGTTGCCCGAAGGAGTTGCCACAACGTCAATTTCCGTGCTTACCTTGGAAAGCGGCTTTTCAAGCACTACCATTGCAAACGCTGACGTGCCTGCTGAAACGTTACCTGTTTTCACCTTAACCGCATTTGTTGCAACCATACCTGTGCCGGCATCGCCCTCAGGCGGACACATTACAGCACCGCCGCAAAGCACGCCGCTTTTATCAAGCAGCTTTGCGCCCTCGTCTGTCAAAACGCCTGCATTTTCGCCTGCCATAAGAGGTAATGGGAGCAAATCCTCTAGCTTTTTATCAACGCCCTGCTTTTTAAGCAAGTCATTAAAGATTACTAATTTTTCCTTGTCGTACTCGTTTCCGATGGTTGGGAACATTCCTGCCGCATCGCCTATGCCAAGCACCTGCTTGCCGCTCAAGCGCCAATGCACGTAGCCCGCCAAGGTAGTAAGGAAGGTAACGTCCTTTATATGCTCCTCGCCGTTTAATACCGCTTGGTAAAAGTGAGTGCCACTCCAACGCTGTGGCATATTAAAGCCAAGCTCACGCGTTAAAATCGTTTGCGCCTCGGCAGTCGTTGTGTTTCTCCAGGTTCTGAACGGAACGAGCAAATTGTCATTTTTGTCAAAGGCAAGATAGCCGTGCATCATTGCGGAAATTCCCAAGCCGTCAAGCTTTTCTATCTTTTCGCCGTAGTTTTTAACAAGGTCGGCGTATGAGGATTGTAGTCCCGCCCAAACGTCATCAAGTGAGTAAGTCCAATAGCCACCCTCGAGCTTGTTTTCCCAATCGTGCGCGCCGCTTGCTAAAACCTCGCCCTTTTCGTTAATCAAAACTGATTTAATTCTCGTTGAGCCAAGCTCAATTCCCAAAATCTTTTTCATAATTTCTCCTTAAGAATAAAAATATATCGCCTATATTATAGCATAATAAAAAGAAAATGTAAATATAATTATTCTGTTTCGACCTTATTTGCGCCAAATACTTGACAGTGGTAAAAAAATGTGCTAAACTGAAAAAAATTTTTGAAAGGAGTTTTACAATGGATAACAAGATCGTTTTTGGTATTATGAACATAATATTCAACTCTATCGGCGTTCCTTCATTTATGACAGGTAACAAGAACCGCGGAATTAAGACAATTCTTTTCGGTATTTTGATCGTTCCTGCTATCATCAATGCTATCAAGGGTATTATCAATGGTATTAACATCCTTAAGATGTCCGATGAAGATTTTGCTGCTGCAGACAAGGCATCACTCATTGACGCTATTCCTGCTCCAAAGGCAGAAGACGCTGCTGAATAATTTTACATATGAAAAACCGCCGTGCTCGGCGGTTTTTTATTTCCCTTTACATTTATTGCGCCGTATGGTATAATATAGAAAAAGATCTTTTGAGGTGTTAAAATGAGCACAAACAGAGAAAAAATGACCGCAGGTGAGCTTTACTGCTGTGTTGATGACGAAATTATTGTTGAGCAAACCGCTTGTCTTGAAAAGCTTTATGATTATAACGCGACCCGTCCAAGCGAAACCGCAAAGCGCCTTGAAATGCTAAAGGAAATGTGCGCGGAGTGCGGCGAGGGCGTTTATATTGAGCCGCCGTTTCACGCAAATTGGGGCGGCAAGCATTGCCATTTTGGCAAATTTGTTTATGCGAATTTCAACTTAACCTGTGTTGACGATAACCATATTTACGTGGGTGACTACACTATGCTCGGCCCAAACGTAGTCCTTGCAAGCGCAGGACACCCAATCCTACCTGAGCTAAGGGAGAAGGTTTATCAATACAATATCCCCGTGCACGTTGGCAAAAACTGTTGGCTTGGCGCAGGTGTTGTGGTTATGCCGGGCGTTACCATAGGTGACGGAAGCGTTATTGGCGCAGGCTCGATTGTCACAAAGGATATTCCCGCAGGAGTCGTCGCATACGGAAACCCTTGCCGCGTCGCACGCGAAATAAACGACCGCGACCGCGAGTATTACTTCAAGGACAAGAAAATCAATTGGGACGAAATTGTGTGATGCCAAAAGCATCACAATGAATTGAATATGCAATTATATGTTGTGACTATTAAAAGTTTACATCTTAGACTTCGCCCGAGATCCTTCGCTTCACCGCCCCAACATTTGTCATTCTGGAGCGTAGCGATAGAATCTCGTTGGGGCGGCTTGCTCGAGGATGACAGCGGGCGAGATGTTATTTGACCCAAAGGTCACAACTTCCTCTAAGAGGATGAATTGATGCTTTGCATCATTTAGAAAGGAGATTTTATGAAAGCTTTCATTAAATCTAAAGCATTTACACTCGCTTCACTTATCCCCCATGCATTTTTTGCAATGTTTTTCCTTTTCTTTGCCGTGCCATATTTCGCACTCGTTTTGTGGCAAAACGAGCCCGAGTGGCTTGCTTGGCTTGCGCTAATCTTTATCTGTATTCCGTTGTTTGCGTGCGCCCCTTCGCTTTTGACTGGTTGCAATATCGTTTCAATTGTATTTCAAGCTAAAGCGCTCAAGCGTAGGGAAATTCCTTGGCTAAACATTTTGCTTATTATAGCTTCAGCTCTTATTTTAACCGCTATTTTAGTCTTTATTATGCTTTGGCTTTTAAGGGAGCTACAAGCTATGCTTATGTAACAAATCCATTATAAGATTCCTTGATTTGCTATTAAAAAGGAGTTTTTATGAAAAAAAAGAAACTATTCACCTTCATTTCATCAGCTTTTTATCTTTTTTCTATTTTGCCCTATGTGTTGCTGGAAATTTTCGGACTTATTGCTTCTTTAACAGAGTTCCCGTCTAATCGCAGCGGTTTGCTTTATACTGTCTCCGTTTTCATTTCAATTATCTTAATAATTTTAATCCCGCTTATTATAATCATTTGCAATATTGGCTCAATTTCTATGCAAATTGTCGCCATTGTTCGCAAGGAAATACTTTGGTTAAATATTTTATTGATTGTTTTATCTGTTGCCTTTATAATTCTTTCGTTTTTATTTGCACGAGAGTTTTGGATAGGCGCAATGAGCGTATAAAAAAACCACCCGATGAAGATTCATCGGGTGGTTTTTTATTCGGCTTCCCCTTGAGGGGAGGCTCCGCCTTTTGGCGGTGGTGAGGTGTCCTCGTGATGTTTTTATATTTCAACAACCAATTTTTCTCCCTTGAGGATTTTGTATTTTTTATCGCCAAGGACAAGCGTGCCGCCGTCTATCGGGGAGAGCACCTCGCACGTTTTTGCGGTAAGGGAGACGAAAATGTCGCCGCGCGGTGTTGGCACGGTGCCGCTGATTTCGCCAAAGCACATTAAGTTCGGCTTAACCTCGTAGGTACCGTAGCCGGGTGCGGTTGGCTTAACGCCAAGCGCGTATTTACCAAGGAGATAAATGGGGGATGCGCCCCACGCGTGGCAAAGGCTCTTTTCGTACTTGCCGCCGTACATTTCGTAATGCTCTATTCCCTTCTTTTTCGGGTCAAACTCCTCCCAAATGGTTGTTGCACCGAGGCGAAGCATCTCGCAAAAGTAACTGTTTAGCATATCGGTCATATACTTAAAATTGCCGATTTTGCACATCGCATCAAGCTCGTAAAACTCGAAATACGGTGTGGTGATTTTCGTCACGTTATCGTTGAAAATTACGTTTTTAATGATTTTTTCCTTGCGCTCATCACTTGTGTAATCAAAAAGAAGCGCAAAAATATTCGCGTGGCGCGTTACGTTTTTTCTGCCCGATTTATAGCAGTCGATAAACGCGCCCTTTTCTTCATCCCAATAAAGCTCGTTTATTCTTTTTACTATATTTTCAAAGCATTCCTTGGCGTGCGCCTCGGTCTTTTTGTCGCCCCAAAGCTTTGCATACTTGGCAGTACATTCATACGCGCGTGCAAGGAGCATATTTTCCGCACAGATAGGGCCGCTTTCATCAAATGTTGACCAATCGATAAACACCCAGTCATCAAGCTTTCTTTCGTACATTCCCTGTGCGTCAAGGCGCGGCTCGATAAACTCCCACATATCAAGTATTTCGGGGTAAACGTCCAAAACGAAATCGGAGTCGCCCGTGTGTAGGTAGTAATCCCAAACGGAAGAAATCCACAAAAACGTGTAATCACAAATTGTGTTTATATGCTTTTTTATCGGGTCACGGCCGCGAAGCATACGAATTGAGCGGCGCACAATGTCGCTATCGCAAGCTAAATAGTAATTTACAAAATACGACTGATAAGCATCGCCCGACCAAACCCAACGGTCGCGCTTGATGCCGTCGAAAAATGCCTCGCGCGAGTTAAGCAGCATTGTGTAGGCGCAAACGTCCCAAAGCTTGTTTATTTCGTCGTTGTCGCACTTAAACGAGCCGCGGTTTTCAAGCGGTAAATACTCAAAATCCACACACGCCTCACCGCTTTTTGTGTTTGGAACGAAAATGTAGCGAAGCGCACACGGCTCACTCACAAAGCTCTCGCCGCTTACGTTCAAGCCAAGCTCCGAGTATAAAAAGTCAAGCGCCTCCTCGTAGCTTTCGCCCAAGGAAACGTAACGGTCTTTGCCGTCAAGCTGGGTTAAAATAACCTTACCGAAAATCTCCTTGCCGAAGTCAAAAAGCAAGCCGCCGTTTATCTCTTTTTTCGACACAGGGTAGACCTTTTTGTATAAAAACTTAAAAATTTCGGGGTTGTCGCTCGGCTTTGTGTAATAATCACTGTATCCCGCGTGTCTGCCCCTTTTGTCGTCATCCCCACCGACTGTGTAGGTTCTGTCCGACTTGAAAACGTCACCGTCGATATAGTAAGCAGGGAAAGAGTCGCGCTTAAAGCCCTGCACTAAAACGTGGTGCTCACCCACCTCAAGAGTTATCTCACTGCCGCTTGGGTAAGCGGTGCCGTCAACGACTATATTTGCAAAGTCCGCGTTTGAATAAAATTTAATTACCTCGGGCTTATCTATCGTCGCTCTTTTTTCAAGAATTGAGTTGTTCACGGGTGCGTCAATGCGCCACATTGGATAGTAATATACGCTTTTTCGCGATCCGTCCTTGTACGTTTTTGAGGTTGTGCGGCGGTTATGTAGGAGCATTGAATGGTATAATTCAAAGCTGCCCGGGTACCATATCCATTTTGCGTTTCCCATTTATTCCTCCGCTATATATTCAAACGATAAGAAATCTGCGTGCTTTTTCTCGCCCGTGAGGTCTTGACACGCCATACCTATAAACGTGCCCGTGTGTCCCTCGTGGCCTATTACTCCATATGCCTCGTCGCAAAGGTTGGATGAATCAAGCGCTTTGCAAATCTTTTCAAAATTTTCGCCGTCAAGCGAGTATGAAAGCTCAAGGGTCAAGCGGTTTATTTTTGCCCTTAGCCATACGTGTTTGCTTTGTCCGATAAGCACGCGGTAATTTTCCACGGGGTTGTAGAATTTTAGTCCATCGCGCACGATAACGCGCAAGCAATTTTCTCCGCTTTCCTCGTCGCGTGCCATATATAAGTAAAAGAAGTTATAGGTGTCGTAAAATACCGTCAATCCCGCCATTTGTTGAAGCGTTTCGGGGTCAAATTCAAGCTCTGCCGTTGCAGTTGCCACGTGATTTTGCAAGCGGCGCGCAACCATGCTCTGCTCGTTTGGCGAGGTGATTGCTTCCTTTCCGTATAAGCGGAGCGCGTCACTTCTTTCCGTCATTGAGCCAATTCTGTCAAGTGGCAAGCGAAGCGTTTTGTAGTGAAGCGGTAATTTGTCACCGTTAAAATAATCGCGCGTCGGCTTTTCTTCGTATTTTACCTCGTCAAGAGTTGAATAGTACTCCTCGGGTGGCACCTCTCCACCACATTCAAGCCTGAGCCAACCGTTTTCCCATTTAACGGGAGCTATGCAGGTTTCTCTGCCCAAAACCGAGCAACCAGGCGCCCAGTCAACAACCTGCTTTTCGCGAAGAGGTCTGCCACAGAGGTAAGCAACGTAGCCCTGACCGTTTGCAGCCTCGATATATGAAGCATGACCCGTTCTTTGCATATATTTTTCGGGATTGTTTCTCGTTGTCAAAAGCGGTTGTGGGTCGCTTTCGTATTCGCCCCAAAGCTCGCGTGAGCGCGCCATTCTAACGCCGTGGTTATACATTGTGCCACCCTCGGCAACCATAATATAGTAATAACCATCGTGCTTATACATATGAGGCGCTTCCGTGCCGCCAACCTCTGTGCCGCGATAAATTGTTTTTATCTCGCCAACCAATTTTTTTGCTTGAGGGTCGTACTCCTGCATTAAAATTCCCGCAAAATCGTGCTTTTCCATACGGTGGTCCCAACGCATATTAACAAGGTACTTTTTGCCGTCGTCATCGTGGAAAAGTGATGGGTCAAAGCCGCTTGAATTCAGGTAAATCGGCTCGCTCCACTCCCCATATAGGTCGGTTGTTGTCACAAGATAGTTGTGGGTGTCCTTGAAAATTCCGTGGAAATTCTTCACGTTGGTGTAGATAAGGTAGAATACGCCGTTATCGTACGAAAGGCAAGGCGCCCAAATGCCGCCCGAGTTAGGATTTCCCTGCATATCAAGCTGAGATGCTCTTGTAAGTGGGCAAGGAAGCTGCTCCCAGTTTATCATATCCTTTGAGTGGTATAATTCAACGCCGCCAAACCATTGAAAGGTTGACGTGGCAAGATAATAGTCATCCCCTACACGAAGTATGCTCGGATCAGGATGAAAGCCCGTAAGCACAGGATTTTTTCTAATTAACATATTTTCTCCTTAATTAAACGTTATTCCAAATAGAGTAAAAAGACTCGTTTCCGCGTTTTGTGTGCCAATTAAAGGTGATTTCCTCGCCGTTTAGTAAATATCTTTCGGGCGTTGTGGTTTCCATCCAATCAAGCGGCACAAATTCGTCAGCTTGCAAGGATGCTATGCGATATGCTTCCTTTAATTCTGCCATTTCGCTCTCGTTTAATACACCCGGCTTGCAGGAAACGAAAAGCGGTGAGCCGCTACGCGAAAGTGCTGTCAGCCACTCCCTGTTTTGCTCCCAAGAAATTGCACCCGTTATTCCAACGCAGTCGGCATCGCTCATAAAGAACGCGCCGTTTTGACAGTTTCTGAACGCCAAGGTATTAACGCCCATTTTTGCAGTACGTGACCATTCAAAGCCGCTTGTGTCATCACCCGTACGGTTTAATTGGTGAAGTCCTGCACAAAGGTGACCGATACAGTTACAGCCGATAATCACAGCACCGTGCGCGTGGTCCTTGACTGTTTTGTAGAAATTCTTAACTATCTCAGCGCTTGTCTTTGTCTTATCGTAGAACGACCAACCCTTATAAGTAATCATATATTGCATATCAAAGCCCCACCAACCGAAAATGTCAAAGGTGGAAAAGTCGTGCTTGATAAGCTCGTAGCCCCATTTTTTCGTGAGCGTTTCGGTAATGTCGGCAACGTACTCAAGCACCTCGGGATGTGACGGGTCAAAAACCTTTTTGTTTCTTTCAAGATACCAGGATTCTGGCTTTTCAATCTTTCTTTGTTCGTTATCCTTGCCGTTTACCAAGTAGCGCACCCAAATACCCGGGCGCGTGCCAAGTGCGCGCATTTCGTCCGCCAATTTTTTCATATCGGGGAAGCGCTCGTTTCCTATGTCCCAAGGCGCGTCCGTCGGGTTTGGCTGCCATCCGTCGTCAATTACCATATACGGAATATTTTCAAGTCCATAGCACGCCTCTGCCACTAATTTTGTGTCAGCCACAATCTCCTCGTGGGAGCTTTTGCCGTAAGCGTAATACCAATTGTTCGAGCCGTAAACCTTATGCTCTGGCAGGTACGGGCTTGGTGAAAGCACCCTGCAAAATTCTTGCACTGCCATGTAAGCGCTCATATCAACGTATTCCGAGAAAACAACGGTTGCACATTCAAGCATTCTGCCGCCAAGATACGTGCCGTTACCGCCATTTCTTATATCAAGCCAAAGGGTAACTCCTGCCGTGTCGTATTGCCACGTTGCAAACGCGTTTGGCTGTACCATAACGCCAAAGCACTCGGTAAATCTACCGCTGTACTCGCGCACGGAGTCACTTCCATTTGACACCGCCATATACCAAGGCATCATTCTTTCGGGCTTAATTGTTTGCCACTGTAAATCGCCGTAGCCGCGCTCGTAAGCGTCGCCAAGCACCTTTACGTCCTTTCTTACGTCCTCGTTCCAACGAAGCATAATATATTTTGCGCCCTTTTCATACGTGGTGGCGCAAACGGTCATTTTATCGCCGTCAAGCAAAAAATTGACCTCACCGTTATTAGATTTTAAGCTTGTTTTCTTTTCATCATTAAAAAATTCGTCCTTCTCATCGGTGAAAAGGCACACAAAATCGGGAACTCTAATCTTCATTTAATTCTCCTTAGCGTAAGTCAAATTCAAGATGGTTACATCTTGACTGATTTTATTTTATCACACCGCCAAGGTAAAGTAAAGAGATTTTTGTTGACCGCACTCACCTTTTGTGATACAATTAAGGAAAGCGGGGTGAATTTATGAATTTTATTTTTGCTTCAGACTCCTTTAAGGGCTCCCTTTCGAGCAAAAAAACGGGAAAAATCCTCGGGGAGTGTCTGAAAAACGAACTTTCCACAGCAAAGTTTTCGCAATTTTTAATTGCGGACGGCGGCGAGGGCACGCTTGAGGCGTTTCTTTCACGCGAGGGGGCAACGGAAATTTTATGTGAGGTATCTAACCCGATTTTTGAAAAAATCAATGCGCGCTACTGTGTCCTTGGCGAAAAAGCCATAATTGCACTGAGCGAAGCAAGCGGCCTTACCTTAATTGACGAGGAAAGAAGAAATCCTTTATATACAACAACCTTCGGCACGGGTGAGCTTGTGCTTGACGCGCTTCAGCGCGGCTACCGCGACGTTACCTTAGCTATCGGTGGAAGCGCAACGAACGACGGCGGTATAGGGGCGATGAGCGCTCTTGGCATTAAGTTTCTTGACGAAAACGGGAGCGAGCTTGTGCCAATCGGCAAAAACCTTGCAAAAATCAGAAAAATAGACACGTCCTGCCTTGTTTTGTCTGCTCGCGAAGCAAAATTCAGTGTAATGTGTGACGTAACAAACACGCTCCTTGGTGAAAATGGGGCAACTCACGTTTACGGCCCGCAAAAAGGCGCAACACCCGAAATTGTAAAGGAGCTTGAGGGCGGAATGGAAAACTACGCCCGTGTAATTTACGAAACACTCGGTGTAAATGCAAACGAGGTTATCGGTGGCGGAGCCGCCGGCGGCATTGGCGCTGCCCTTTCCGTTTTTCTTGGTGCAAAAATGGGCTCAGGCATTGACACACTACTTGATATTGTCGATTTCGATGCATCACTTGAAGGCGCTGACGGTGTTATTTCAGGCGAGGGTCGCCTTGATTCTCAGTCGCTTTCGGGCAAGGTAATTTACGGAATTGCAAAGCGCTGTCAAAAATACGGCGTGCCGCTATACCTTATCGTCGGTGGCGTTGGCGACGGCTACGAAGCAGCATACGACCTCGGAATTAAGAAAATTTACACCTTGGTAAACGAGCAAACTCCACTAAGCGAAGCAATAAACAACGCCGAAGCGGTTTACCGCGCACGTGCAACCGAACTGTTTAAGGAAATATTATAATGCGCGAAGCGCAATTCATTAAAATAAAAAGGGCAGATTTCTCTGCCCTTTTTGTTTTACTTAACGTATACTACCTTAAAATCCTCGCTTGAAAGGATGTAAAAATAGCCGTCTATCATTACTGCACGCTTAGACCCTAACGTGCCTGAGATTTCTCTGTCGAGAATGAGCGTGAAGTAGCCGTTTTCGTACTTAACCAAGGCGTATCTTTCGCCGTCTTCTCTTTTCCTGTCATTATAACCAATACCAAAGTAGCCGTTTTCTCTGTCTATAAAGTACGTTTTGTAGTCGGTTGAATAGCTGCTTGCCTTGATTTTCATAGTAGCAACGATAACCACGGTGTTATTTTCCGCCATACGGTATACCTCAAGCTTTACGTAACCGTCGTTGTCGGTGCCTATGCCGAGAAGCTCACCGTTTGGCAGCTCGATAAGTGAGGTTGAAAAGCCGGGGATTGTGCCCGTGTCGCTATACGTGATATTATGCGGGTCGGAAAGGTTAAAGAAGAACACGGGGTCGGTATTTAAAACCGCGGTGCAAACGTACGCGTTGTATCCGTCAAATCTTACGGAGCGCACAGTTTCCCCATTGGGTGCAAAGCGAATTACAGAGGATATAAGCGCCATTGTTTCATTATCAATTACGAAAAGGTTTGCGCTTGTGCCTACATCTACAATATCGTAGTCGTAACCGTAATCCTTTAATCCATATTCGTTTTCATAGTAGGTATATTGGCGTGCAGGAGAATCAGTTGTAACAACGTAGAAATATTCTCCGTTTTCGTGAAGGGAATATCTGTCCTTTATATAGCCGTCAACCGAAACCGCACCAACGGGCACAAACGTGCCGCTTGAAATATCAATTCTTAAAATATCCGTTGCGATTTTATTGGAAACGATTGTCTTTTTGCCGTAGCCCAAAATTGCATCGGGGTCAACGGTTTTGTCGGAAACAACGTCCTTTAGGTATATCGGATACTCACTGATAAACGTCTTTTTATCGTTATACTGACGCGTTACGTAAATGCTGTTGCTTGTTACGTAAATCTCGCCGTCGTACGATGCATATGCGTAAACGTCACTTACGTCGTAGCTGCCGCTGTTTATTTGATACGAAATTAAATAGCTACCGTTATGGTACTTATTCGGTGAGTAGATGTTTTCGCGCGGAATATGCTTAAAGCCCTCTCCGTCGTTATACTGCGGAATTATAAGCTCGTTTGCAATTGGGGTATATTTAGTGAAAAGCAGGAAGCTGTCGCCAACCAAGCGCGCGCTTTCGTATGCACCGAAAACGGTTGTCAGATTGTTAAGATAAATCGCGTCGGGGTCCTCTACGTTTAATGAAAGGAGCGTCGTGCAGTAAAGCGCGTCGTTATATTCATCTAACATTATGTCCCATTTATTGTCGTCAAGGACGTTAACGCTTACTCTGTTTTGAATTACGATAGTTACGGTTTTCAAGTCGCGAGAGAGGAACATTTCCTTAACCGACGTATAATAGACGTCTTCTACTCTCTCTATCGCATCATATATCTCTTCCTTGTCTTGAAGAGTGTCATCGTTTTTGTGAAGCTGCTCGGGAATTTTGAGCGCTTCGTTTAACGCCTCAATGTGCTTTTCAATTGAATATAACGCGACAAGCTCCGAATTTTGCTTATCAATTGAATAAATCTTGAGCTTTGAGCCGCTTAGGTAGTAAATATACTTGCTTGAGCGCTTTATAATATCACCCTCAATTACGCCCTTTACCTGCAAATCAGTCGTTTCGTGATACTCGTCTTTACTCTCGCCAAGGTTTTCCATTGCATCCTCAAGCTCATTTTCAAGGTCGCCCATGCTTTCATTTTTATCCATTGCGTCCTGATCTACGTTTTCCTTATCAAGGTTAGGGGATGATTGAATAATTGAATTTATAATATCCTCGTATTTGCTTGAAGCAGAAAGCAGAGGCGAGCTTAGAAGCACGGTTTTGTCATTGTTTTTGCCAATTGGCAGCTCAAGCACGTTTTGCACGTAAATTGGCGGATTTTTTTCTGACTCCTCAGGTACGGTATCGGGTGAGGTGTCACCCGCGCCGTTAAATATATTGTCAATTAGTTGGTTTTTGCCATCAAGCTCGTCAACTAAGCTTGAAATTTTTCCGTTCATATACAGTGCCGTCGGGACAAGTGCCACGTTTAGTATAAGCAAAAAGCAAGCCGCAGCCGACACTATTTTAAGCCACATTGACGTTTTCGATTTTGGTCTTTTACCGCTCGGTCTTGCTTCATTTAATATATCGTCGTCAATTAAGCCGAGCATTTTATTTAAATCACTCTTTTTCATCTTTTCCCTCCTCGTATCCAAACTTCGTAAGGTGTTTACGTAGCTTCTCGCGCAAGCGGTAAAGCATCACCTTTAAATTTATCATCTTTATTCCGTTTTCCTTGGCAATTTCCTCTAATGTACACATATAGAAATAGCGTTGGACGAAAACAATTCTCTTTTTCTTGTCAAGGGAGTAAAGGAAGCTGTTTATACATTCCCTCATTAAAATTTCGTCGTCAACCGATGCGCCCTTGTCGGAAATTATCGCCTCAAGCTCGTCAAACGGAACCTCGCCGCCGCTTGGGGTGCGCTTTTTCGTTTTTTCGCTATTATACTTGTCTATTGCCAAATTTCTCGTTATTTTTGATATGTAAGCGCCAAGCGAGATTGGATTTGTGGGTGGGATTGACTGCCAAGCGCGTAAATACGCGTCGTTTACACACTCCTCGGCATCAAGCTCATTTTCCAAAATATTTTTGGCAATATAAAGGCATAAGCGGCCGTACTTGTCGCTTGTTTCCTTTATCGCCGCTTCATCTCGCTTGAAATAAAGCTCTACTATCCTTTTATCATCCACGAAGTCCACCTCCCTCTGTTATCACCGCGACCGTAAATCGCAGGTGTTTTAGGCCCTTCACCATATAAGACGGCATTTGAATACGAAAGGTTACATCTTATTTTAACATTTTTTGAAAATTTTTTCAAGTAGTGCCATTTTGATAAAGAATTGCGCCCAAATAAAACGTGTGCGACAAAAATAAAAAGAGCAAGACGGTAAATCTTGCTCTAATTTCAATTATAATGTGCGAAGCGTCAATTCATGCAACCTTGTTGCAATTCATGTGCGAAGCACAATTCATGCCCAAAGGGTAATTTATGCGCCCTGTTTTTTATTTTGCTTTCGTTTCGCAATACAAGCAACGGTATTCGCGTGCTTCCGCGTCTGTCAGCTTGAAAATATGGTCAAGCTCCTGCTCACAAGAGGTAATACATCTTGGGTTTTTGCAGAAAATAACGTTTTTGAGCTCACGTGGTAAGGAAACGCCGTATTTGCTTACGGTTTTTCCTTCCTTTATTATATTAACCGTGGCACACGGGTCGATGTAGCCGATAATGTCGGTGTTAAGCTCAATTTCGCCGTCCACCTTGATTATGTCCTTTTTGCCCATCTTTTTGCTATTCATATTTTTCATAATAGCAACGGGAATGTCAAGCTTGTTAAGCTCCAAAAGCGCATAAAGCTCCTCGCCCTTGCCTGCTGTGATATGGTCGATAACTATACCGTTTTTGATTTCTTCAATTTTCATTGGCTACCTCCCTTAGTTAATTCCAAGCAATTTAAGAATGAGTGCCATACGCACGTATTTGCCGTTTAACGCCTGCTCAAAATAGTGCGCGCGTGGGTCGGTGTCCACCTTTACGCTGATTTCATTAACACGTGGCAAGGGATGCATAATTGAAAGGTCGCTCTTTGCATTTGTTAGCTTCTCGGGGTCAAGAATGTAGCTGTCCTTCAAGCGGAGATAGTCCTCCTCGTTAAAGAAGCGCTCCTTTTGTACTCTTGTCATATAAAGAATGTCAAGCTCTGAAAGTGCGCCAACCAAATCCTTGGTTTCAACGTATTCCTTGCCCGCCTTTGTAATTTCATTCTTTACGTAGCTTGGCACGCGAAGCTCCTCGGGAGAGATAAGCACAAACTTAATTCCGTCGTAGCGGTTTAACGCGTTAATAAGTGAGTGAACCGTTCTGCCAAATTTAAGGTCGCCGCAAAGACCAACGGTCAAATCCGTAAATTTGCCCTTCTTACGCTTGATTGTAAGCAGGTCGGTAAGTGTTTGTGTTGGGTGGTTGTGTCCGCCGTCACCCGCGTTTATAACAGGAATAGACGCGTTCATAGCGGCAACAAGTGGCGCACCCTCCTTTGGGTGACGCATTGCAACAATATCGGCATAGCAGGAAATCATCTTTGCTGTGTCGGCAACACTCTCGCCCTTTGCACTTGACGAGCTGTCAGCTGAAGAAAAGCCAAGCACGTTTCCGCCTAATTCATACATTGCCGCCTCAAAGCTAAGACGCGTTCTTGTCGATGGCTCAAAGAAAAGCGTGGCAAGCTTCTTGCCCCTGCACTTTTCACTATATTTTTGTGGATTGTCAATTATATCAAGTGCCGTCGCTATAAGCTCGTCGATTTCCTCAACGCTAAGCTCTTTAATATCTATTAGACTTCTCATATTATCTCCTTTTTACGGGTCTTACAGAATGGTGGAAACGAAAAGCGATTAAATTTGTTTGCAAATTTCTTGCCTGTTTTTTGGTTATCCTTCTGCCTTTCGTTCTCACTCATTATTCACCATTAGGCGCCGTAGGTTTCGCGGTACTTCTTAATTCTCGCTACGTTTTCAGCGTTTACTTCGTCCTCTTCGAGGTACTCGATAATATCGTAAACGTCAACAACTGAATATACAGGGAAGCCGAATTCTTCCTCGATTTCAACCATTGCGCCCTTTTCGCCCTGACCCTTTTCCTTACGGTCAACCATAACGAAGCAAGCAACAACCTTTGCGCCCTCAACGCCCTTCATAATTTCCATTGTTTCACGAATAGCGGTGCCTGCTGTAATTACGTCCTCAACGATAACGATTTCATCGCCCACTTGTGGCTTGTAGCCAACGAAAACGCCGCCCTCGCCGTGGTCCTTAACCTCTTTACGGTTGAA
>JAZREL010000069.1:0-16535 GCA_045660785.1 Eubacteriales bacterium
AATATTATATAATAAAATTGTATATCTAATATTATATATCTAATAAACAAAAATTTCAAGAGGTTTAGAAAGGAAAAGGAATGAAAGAGAAGATTTGTGTTGAAATTGCAGGTGTAAAGCTTTCCTTGCTTACTGAGGATGGCGCGGAATATTGTGAGCGCGTTGCAAAAACCGTTGACGAGGCGGTGCGCGGCGTTATGAAAGCTCAAAAAAATTGCTCCTTGGTTGAGGCGTCGCTCTTTTGCGCTATGAACTTTTGCGGTCAGGGCTCCGATGACTCAATGAAGGTGAGAAACTTGGAAACGCAAATTGCCCTTTACCAAGCAAACCTTAACAGAATGAGAAAAGAAAACGAGGAGCTTCGCGCACGCCTGAATGAAGAATAATATAGAAATTTTAGCGCCCGCGGGAGATTTTGACGCGCTGGTTGGCGCGCTCATGGGCGGCTGTGACGCGGTATATCTCGGCACTGATGCATTCAATGCAAGAATGCGCGCAAAAAACTTCACCCTCGATACGGTGAAGGAAGCGTTTGATATTTTGCATGCACACGGCAAGCGCGCGTACGTTACCTTGAATACCGCAATATACGAAAGAGAAATGGAAAGCGCCCTTGATACGGTAGTGAAGCTTCACAATTTGGGCGCGGATGCATTTATCGTTGCCGATTTTGGCATAATGGCTGAAATTAAAAGAAAATATCCCGAAATTGAGGTTCACGCAAGCACACAAGCAAGCGTGCATAACCTTGACGGCGCAAGCTTCCTTTCTCGTGAGCTTGGGGTGAGCCGTGTGGTTTTGGCGCGTGAGCTTGATAAGAAAAACATCGAGTACGTGTCTAAAAACGCGGATTGTGAAACGGAAATCTTCGTCCACGGCGCGCACTGTATGTCGCAGTCGGGACAATGCCTTTTCAGCTACGCCTTAGGTGGCAGAAGCGGAAACCGCGGTGAGTGCGCTCAGCCGTGCCGTCTGCCTTATACGATAAACGGCAAGGGCGGCTATCCGCTAAGCTTGAAGGATATGTCCTTGGCACCGAAAATTACCGAGCTTCTTTCCCTTGGTGCGTCCTCGCTTAAAATTGAGGGCAGAATGAAGGGTGAGGAGTACGTTTACGGCACCGTGCAAATTTACCGCCGCTTAATTGACGAAAAAAGAAATGCAAAAAATGACGAAATTAAGACACTGGGTGGCTTGTTTTCACGTCAGGGCTTTACAAGCGGCTATTTTGATAACAAAATTGACTCATCAATGCTTGGTGTGCGCACCGACAGCGATAAGCAAAAAACAAGCGCGCAAGCAACCGTGGTTCCACCGCTTAAAAAGGTGAAAATCTCACTTTATGCAAAGCTCAAAATGGGCGAGCGCGCATATTTACGCGCGGAAGCAAATGGCAAAATTGCCGAGGTGTACGGCGAAATTGTAGAGGAAGCGATTAATGCGCCAATGTCAAGGGATGAGCTTCTAAAGCGCCTTTCAAAGCTTGGCACAACTCCCTATGAAGCGGAAAAAGTCGAGGTCCACGCAGATGAGGGCATAATGGTTAGGGTTTCAGCGCTAAACGACCTACGCCGCCGCGCAATAAGCGAGTTACTTAGGGTAAACTGTGAGGTTGTGCCACAAAACTACAAATCACCTTCAATAAAAAAGCAAGCAAAAATGAAAACCGCGCTCTTTTTTGATGAAAACCAAATTCCAAAAAATAGCGACTATTTCGACGTGGTGTTTTTGCCGCTTGAAAATTACTCACGCGGGGCAAACGGTGTTTGGCTTCCACCCGTGATTTTTGACAGTGAGCAGCAGTATGTAAGCAAGCTTCTTGAAAATGCAAGACAAAGCGGCGCTGAGTGGGCGCTTGTTTCGGGTGTCGGTCAAATTGAGCTTGCGAAAAAGCATGGCTTTAAGCTTGTATTTGACTATCGTTTTAACGTATTTAACCGACCCTGTGTCGAGCTTTTGCAAAATCAAGGGGCAGAGTGTATAATTTTATCACCCGAGCTTTCCTTGGCTCAAATGCGCGATTTTGACTCGCTTTCAGTTATTGCATACGGAAAATTACCGCTTATGACAATGCACAAATGTGTGTTGAAGGATACGGTTGGATGCGAAAAATGCAGTGGCTATATGAAGGACAGAACAGGCACGTCGTTTTACGTTAAGGGGCTTAAAAACGGCCACAGAAATATAATTTTTAATAGCGTGCCAATTTATATGGCGGACAAGCAAAATGATATCAGCGCACATTCCCAACACTTTATTTTCAGTGACGAATCAAGGGAAGAATGCGAAAAAATCATCGACGCCTACAAGCAAAGAAAAGCGCCCGTGTCTCAGTTCAGGCGCATAAAATAATCAATTGATTTGAGGTAAAAATGAAATTAGTTTTAGCATCAAAATCTCCGCGCAGACGCGAAATTTTATCAATGGTGACAAGTGATTTCGAGGTTCGCGTCAGCGGTGCGGATGAAATAATCCCCGACGGCACGGACGTTTTCGACGTGCCCGCGTGCCTTGCAAAAATCAAGGCGGAAACGGTTGAAGCGGATAGTGATGAAATAATAATCGGATGTGACACGGTTGTCATTTGCGAGGGTGAAATCCTTGGCAAGCCGAAGGACAAAGCTGATGCAATTAAGATGCTTAAGACGTTTAGCGGACGCGAGCATTACGTTGTTAGCGGAATTGCCATAAAGCACGGCGAAAAGCTTTACACAGACAGTGAAACAACCGTGGTTAAAATGCGCGAGCTGACTGATGAGGAAATTTCTGTTTACGTTGAGCGCGACAATCCCGTGGACAAGGCAGGCGCGTACGGCATCCAGGAGATGGCTGGAGCGTTTGTTGAGTACATCAAGGGTGACTTTTATAACGTGGTCGGCTTGCCTCTTTGCAAGCTTGTCACCGTTTTGAAAAATGAATTTGGCGTAACCTTAATTAAGTAAAACACCGAGGGGAGTGTACGATTTTGACGGAAAAAGAGAAGAAAAATAAAATAGCCAAGGTCGTAAAGCTTCTTAAAAAGCAATACCCCGAGGCAATTTGCTCACTTGAATACGAGGGGGACGGCTACAAGCTCCTTGTAATGGGCCGCTTAAGCGCCCAATGCACGGACGAAAGGGTAAATATCGTTTGCCGCGACCTGTTCAAAAAATACCCAACCGCCAAGGATTTGGCAGACGGGGATATAAACGAAATTGAAGAAATAATAAAACCGTGCGGTTTATATAGGATGAAGGCGCAAAACATAAAGGAAGCTTCAAAATTGCTTCATTATAAATATAATGACGTAGTGCCGCCTAATATGGAAGCGCTCCTTAAATTCCCCGGTGTTGGCAGAAAAATTGCAAATTTACTGCTTGGAGATTTATACTCTATGCCCGCAATAGTTGCCGACACACATTGTATGAGAATTGCCGGACGGCTTGGCATGTACCCCGAGGGACAAAAAAATCCCGAAAAGACCGAAAAAATTCTTTCGCGCTTGATTGAGCCGAGTGAGCAGAGCGATTTTTGCCACCGTATGGTGCTTTTTGGACGCGAATTTTGCACCGCAAAAAGCCCAAAATGCGACACGTGTCCCATAAAAATCGTTTGTAAGAACGAAATTACGGTGAAAAAACTTGGCATTACGCGCCTTGATGAGTGCCTTGATACCGTGTGGCGCGTTTTCTCGGAGTTTGAGGTCCCCGTTTTCCCACCCGAGGGTGCGACAACCTATAAGGAAACGATAGAAACAACTCGCAAAAAGGGAGACATTTGCTTCTATGCCGCACTTCATAACGACAAGGTCGTTGGCGTTTTGGGACTTCGTGAAAATAACCACATCGGCTATTTTTACATCGATAGCAAATATCACCGCTTGGGTATAGGCAAGGACCTTTTCGAGCTTCTTAAAAAGGACACAGGCGCAAAGCAAATTACCGTAAACGCAATGCCGTACGGCGTGCCTGTTTATAAGCGACTTGGCTTTGTGATAACCGATACCGAGCAAAACGTCGGCGGAGTTATTTTCACTCCAATGAAATATGAGAAAAAATAAAAATGAAAAAGAGCCACAGCCGTGGCTCTTTTATTTTGATGTTATTTGATAAAAATATTTTTAGAGTGATTTTTTGGTTCCGTCCGCGTTGAAAAGCGGAAGCTCCTCTATGTAATAGAGGTCGTCTCTGCCAATTGCGTCACCCTCGGCAAGAATACACATTCTGCCAACGATGTTGCCGCCTGCGCTATCGATAAGTGCTTCAAGCGCGTGGAGAGATTCGCCCGTTGAGATAACGTCGTCAACAACCAAAATACGTTTTCCGCGCATAAGCTCAGCGTCTGCGCCGTCAAGGTAAAGCGTTTGCTCCTTAGCGGTGGTGATTGAGCGCACGGTTGCGGAAAGCACGTTTGTCATATAAAGCTTTGCGCCCTTGCGTGCAAGAATATATTTCTGATTGTTTTGGAGGCGCGCCATTTCGTGTACAAGCGGAATGCCCTTTGCCTCAGCGGTAATTAAATAGTCGTATTCAGGCGCGTTTTCAAGAAGCTTCTTTGCGCACGCGGTTGTAAGCTCGGGGTCACCGAAAATAACGAAGCCCGCAATATAAAGCTCATCGTTTACACGGCAGATGGGAAGCTGTCTTGTTATGCCTGCAATATTCATTTCATAGTATTTCATATTGACACCTTATTTCTTTTCAATTTTTGTTTTGCCGCCCATGTAAGGTTGAAGCGCCTTTGGAATGTTAATTGAGCCGTCGGCGTTCATGTTGTTTTCAAGGAAGGCAATAAGCATACGTGGTGGGGCAACAACTGTGTTGTTAAGAGTGTGCGCAAAGTATTTTCCGCTCTCACCGTTTACTCTGATTCTTAAGCGGCGTGCTTGCGCGTCACCAAGGTTAGAGCAGGAGCCAACCTCGAAATATTTCTTTTGTCTTGGGCTCCACGCCTCAACGTCGATTGATTTAACCTTGAGGTCTGCAAGGTCACCCGAGCAGCATTCAAGAGTTCTAACGGGAATATCAAGGGTTCTAAAGAGGTCAACTGTGTTCTGCCAAAGCTTTTCAAACCACATTGGGCTTTCCTCGGGCTTACAAACAACAATCATTTCCTGCTTTTCAAATTGGTGAATTCTGTATACACCGCGCTCCTCAATACCGTGTGCGCCCTTTTCCTTACGGAAGCAGGGTGAATATGAGGTGAGTGTGTGCGGAAGCTCTGCCTCGGGAATAATTGTGTCGATAAACTTACCGATCATTGAGTGCTCACTTGTACCGATTAAGTAAAGGTCCTCGCCCTCGATTTTGTACATCATTGCATCCATTTCCGCAAATGACATAACGCCCGTTACAACCTCGCTTCTGATCATGAACGGAGGAATGCAATAGGTAAAGCCGCGGTCAATCATAAAGTCACGCGCGTAGGAAATAATTGAGGAGTGAAGGCGTGCAATATCGCCCATTAAATAGTAGAAGCCGTTACCTGCAACGCGTCTTGCACTTTCAAGGTCAAGTCCGCCAAGGGCCTCCATAATTTCCGCGTGATAAGGAATTTCAAAGTCGGGAACGGTTGGCTCACCGTACTTTTGAACCTCAACGTTTTCGGAGTCATCCTTACCGATAGGAACGGTTGGGTCAATGATGTTAGGAATAATCATCATTATATTTTTAATCTTCTCTTGGTATTCCTCCTCAAGCTTTTCAAGCTCGCTAAGACGGAGTGCATTGGCAGTAACCTGCTTTTTAACCTCCTCTGCCTCGTCGCGCTTGCCTTGAGCCATAAGCATACCGATTTGCTTTGAGAGCTTGTTTCTGCCGCCACGGAGTGAGTCTGCCTCGCTCTTGAACGCGCGGTAGTCGGAGTCAAGCTTTATAACCTCGTCAACCAAGGGGAGCTTGGAGTCCTGAAATTTATTTTTGATGTTTTGCTTAACAACATCGGGGTTTTCACGTAAAAATTTAATATCGAGCATTTTTGCCTCCTGCTATAATATGCGCAAAGCGTGCGCGTAATTTAACATATAAATTATAGCACTAAAAAATAGCAGTGTCAAGTAATAATTCTTTTTAACTTAGCATAAGGTGTACTAAAAAACCGTAAAGGAGAAAAGAATATGACAAATAAAAGGGAAATATCAAGGGAAGCGTCAGAAAAAAAGCACCTAACGCTTCTTTATGACGGAGAAAGCGTTGGCGAGGTGAGCGAGGAATTCTTCCTGCCCGACTACCAAGGTGAGGTGAGAAGAATTGTGTGCGTGCGCCCACAGTTTTTGCTCGAAAATAAGTTTATTAACGACACAGGGTCGGGCGTTTTTCTTGAATACGGCGGCACAGTAACCTATTCGGTCATCTATATAGACGGTGACGGTGAGCTTTGTGCTGTGCCTCTGTCAAGTGGCTATGAGGGAAGGGTGATGCTTGGTGAGGCAGCAGAGCTTTGCAAGGTGTCATCAAGGTGTGAATCAACCTCGTGCCGTGTGAGTGCGCCGCGCCGTCTTACGATAAAAACAAAGCTTAGAAGCCGCATACGTGCTTTCAAGGAGCTGAAAATCGAGCCGAAAATTACTCCACGCTCGGAAGCTGAGGAAATTTTCCTTGAAAGAAACGAAAAAACGGTGGAAGCGGTGGAAATGAAGGAGATTTCCTTGAGAGACGTTAAGATGAGTGATGCGCTTGAATGTCCGAGCGGCTTGGTTAAGCCAATTTGGTGCGATGCATTTGTTTCTCTTGGCGAGGTTAAGGCGGAAAACGGCTACGTCAAGGCATCGGGCGAGGCAACGGTAAAATGCTTGATTTTGAGCGAAACGGGCGAGGACGTGGTTGAAAAGACGATGAAAATCTCGGAGCAAATTGAGGCGGACGGTGCCGAAATCGGCGATTTTGCAAGTGTAACTCCCGTATGCACCGCGCTCTCTCTTTCAAGCGAGGAAAAGGATGGGGGAACGGGACTTTACTTTGACCTTACCTGTGAGCTTAACGGTGAGGTGATAAGAAACGGGGAAAAAACGTTGCTCACCGATGCCTACTCAACAAAGCATAGCTCAAATGCAACGTACAAGGAGCTTGAGTATCTTCGCGCTATCCATGCAAAAAACACATCCTTTACCGTTTCCGAGGAGAAAAAGAGAAGCGGCAAGGACACAGAACGCGTGGTTTGTGTCACGGGTGAGGCGGTATGTGAAAAAACGGAAGCCAAGGGCACAAAGCTATATCACCTTGGCAAATTAAACGTAAGCGTGATTTTGAAAAACGAGGATGCACTCGAAAACGAAAAATACAGCTTGGAAACCTACGAGCTTCCTTTAAAATACGAGGAAGAGCTTGGAAGAGCGGTAAAAAGTCCACTTTCAATTTGCGATTTTTCACTTGGCTCAGTCTCCTTAAAGCAGGATAACGAGCGCGCGTTTATCACCGCCGAGGTCTACGCCGCCACCTCGATTTTTGAAAAAAGCACGCAAAGCTGCCTTGGTGAGCTGAACATAAAAACGGACGAGGAAATTAAAAACGAGCGCGCCTGTGTCAAGGTTTGCTTCCCACGCGAGGGTGAAACGCTTTGGGACGTGGCAAAAAGATATAGCGCGCCAATTGCCAAGCTTGCCACCCAAAACGAGCTTGAAAGGGACGCGACGGAGCTACCGAAATACCTGATTATTTGATATTTATCGACTGTTTTTCCTTTAAGGAAGCATTGCAAGAGCTTATGAAGGATTTGCGCAACGAGGCAATCCTTGAGGAACTAAGAAACGAGGGCTCGCTTATCAGATCAACTATCAAGCAGGGCTTTTCCGATTTATCCTTTACAATTAATTCTAACTTTTCTTCACTCAGCAATCAGCTTGCAAGACAGCATAATGAGGTTGTTACAAAAATTGGCAGTGGCATTAGCTCCCAGCTTAGCAGCATCGAGGCCGAGCAAAAGCTCACAAACGGCTTGAACCAAAGCATCAACAAAAGCTCAATTGAGGCAGGAAAGAGTTTACGCAATATCGAGCAATATATGTATTTAAACAGCAAAAGATAATCAAATTTCAGAACAGGCGTTTCGCCTGTTCTTTTTTTGTGAATTTTATAAAGCTGTACCGCGCCGTACCGCTTTTTTTATTTTATAATTTACGTGTAAAGTAAAAAAGGGGGGCTTATATGAACGGAATTATAATGATACCGCGGTGCTTTTAGGTAGCGAGCATAAGAAAAATATCAAACGAATTGAAAATTTCTCAAACGAGGGGGGGATTCTTGAATATTTCAAAAATCGGAACGTAATAGGAACGAAGTCGGAACGCCGCAAAACCCTTATGGTTATTGACTAAGAGGCACTTTTTGAATTCATAGGTGGAACGAGGACGGAACGAAAGCGGAACGAAACGAAAGAAAGGAAAGACGACAAAGAGAAAAGAAGCAAAAGAGAAAAAGAAGAAAGGAAAGAAAAGAATTAATAATTAATAATAAGAACAATAATAAATAGATATACGGTGTTTTTGAAAACGTGCTTTTGACGTAAGAAAAAAGCGACCTGAAAAATCAAGCCGCTTTGGTATTATTTTTTGCTTTCAAAAATTTTCTTCAGGTACTTACCTGTGTGTGAGCTTGGAACAGCTGCAACCTCCTCGGGTGTGCCCTTTGCCACAACCGTGCCGCCACCGTCGCCGCCCTCAGGGCCGAGGTCGATAATATAGTCGGCGGTTTTGATAATATCAAGGTTATGCTCGATAACTATAATGCTGTTGCCTGCATCAACCAAGCGCTGAAGCACGTAAATAAGCTTCTTTACGTCGTCGGTGTGAAGTCCCGTCGTTGGCTCGTCAAGGATATAAACGGTTTTGCCCGTTGAGCGCTTTGCAAGCTCCGTTGCAAGCTTAACTCTTTGCGCCTCGCCGCCTGAAAGGGTGGTTGAGGACTGTCCGATTTTTACGTAGCCAAGGCCAACGTCGCACATCGTTTGAAGCTTCTTTGCAATCGACGGTATCTCGGAAAAGAAGGAAACGCCCTCCTCAGCGGTCATTTCAAGCACGTCTGAAATGTTTTTACCCTTGAATTTAACCTCTAAGGTGTCCTTGTTGTATCGCTTGCCCTTACATACATCGCACTTAACGTAAACGTCGGGCAAAAAGTGCATTTCTATCTTCTTTACGCCGTCACCCTCGCAAGCTTCGCATCTGCCGCCCTTAACGTTAAAGGAGAAGCGACCGGGACCAAAGGAGCGCATTTTTGCATCGGGAGTTTTCGCAAACAAATCGCGTATTTCTGTAAAAAGACCCGTATACGTGGCTGGATTTGAGCGCGGAGTGCGTCCGATTGGGGATTGGTCAATGGCTATGACCTTGTCAAGGTTTTCGTAGCCCTCTATTCTCTGACACTTACCCGGGAAGGTTATTGCGCGATTTAAAACTCTTGCTAAATTTTGCAAAAGAATTCTATTTATAAGTGAGGATTTTCCTGAGCCCGACACGCCCGTTACCGCAACGAAGCAGCCAAGCGGAATTTCCACGTCGATATTTTTGAGGTTATTTTCCGTCGCGCCAATAATTTTTAAAAATGCGCCGTTACCCTCACGTCTTGATTTCGGTATATCGATTGATTTTCTGCCGCTTAGGTACGCGCCCGTTATTGAGCTTTCGTTTTGCATTACCTCACTTGGCGTGCCGCTTGCAACAACCGTGCCACCGTGTACACCTGCGCCCGGGCCAATATCGATAATGTAGTCGGATTCAAGCATCGTTTCCTCGTCGTGCTCAACGACAATTACGCTGTTGCCAACGTCGCGAAGCTTCTTCAAGGTAGCGATGAGCTTAGAGTTGTCACGTTGGTGAAGTCCGATTGACGGCTCGTCAAGAATATACAAAACGCCCACTAAGGAAGAGCCGATTTGCGTTGCCAAGCGGATTCTTTGCGCCTCACCACCCGAGAGCGACGCGCTCTTTCTTGCAAGGGTTAGGTAGTCAAGACCGACGCTTTTTAAAAAGCCCAAGCGTGCGCGGATTTCCTTTAATATATCGCGCGCAATATCCGCCTTGCCGCCCTCGAAGCTAAGCCCCTCGAAAAATTCAAGAGAAGCGCCGATTGACATACGGCAAAGCTCGTCAATATTCTTGCCGCCAATCTTAACGGACAAGGAGAGCTTGTTTAAGCGTGCGCCGCCGCAAACAGGGCAGGGCGTCTCCTCAATAAACTGCTCGTAGTATTCGTTGCCCATCATCGCCATACGCGTTTCGATAGTTTTGATAATTCCCTCGAATTTTACGGTTTGGCGTCTGTGCTGCTTTGCAAAATAGCGGTCGATGGTGTAATATTCGTCACCCGTGCCGTATAAAATCGCGTTTAGCTGCTCGGGTGTAAAATCCTTAATCGGGGTTTCAAGTGATGCGCCGATATGCTTGCAAACGGCAGAAAAAAGCGGCCAAGTCCAGCTTTCCTCGTCAATTGTCTTGAAGCCGTTTACCTGCACCGCCCCCTCGGAAAGAGAGAGTGACTTGTCGGGAATGATTTTGTCGGGGGAGATGTTTCTCATTTCGCCAATGCCAAGGCAATGCGGACACGCGCCGAATGGATTGTTGAAGGAAAACGCGCGTGGCTCAAGCTCACCAAAGCTTATTCCGTGCTCGGGACAAGCGTAGCTTGTGGAAAACTCGTGCAATATTCCCTCGCCCTCGCGTGGAACTGTTAAAACGTTGACTCTGCCCTCGCTTGCACGAAGCGCACTTTCAACGGAGTCGGCAAGGCGTGAGCGAATACCGTCCTTCATCACAAGACGGTCAATAACTATGTCAATATCGTGCTTTTTGGTAAGCTCAAGCTCGATGTCCTCACTAAGGTCGTATATAACGCCGTCAACGCGAAGTCGAGCGTAGCCACCGCGGCGTGATTCGGAAATCACCTTTTCGTGCCTGCCCTTTTTGCCGCGCACGATAGGCGAAAGCACCATAAAGCGCTCGCCCTCGCCAAGCGTTAAAATTTGGTCAATGATTTGGTCAACGCTTTGCTGCTTGATTTCCTTGCCGCACTCAGGGCAATAAACTGTGCCAAGACGGGCGTAAAGAAGACGAAGATAATCGTAAATCTCCGTCACTGTGCCAACGGTTGAGCGCGGATTTTTCGAGGTTGTTTTTTGGTCGATTGAGATGGCGGGGGAGAGACCCTCAACGCTGTCAATATCGGGCTTGTCAAGCTGACCGAGGAACTGTCTTGCATAAGACGAGAGCGACTCAACGAAGCGTCTGTGACCCTCGGCGTATATCGTGTCAAAAGCAAGAGATGACTTACCCGAGCCCGAAAGACCCGTCAAAATAACGAGCTTGTCGCGCGGTATGGTAACGTCAATATTTTTCAAGTTGTGGACCCTTGCGCCCTTAATTTCTATTTTATCTTTCATTTGTTTTCCTTTCATAAGGAGCGTTTGTAGGGACAGGCGTCCTCGACTGTCCGATATGACATCCTCGACGTCATATATTATTTCTTAGTGATTTTAAGCTCTTTTATTCTATCTCTTAGGTAAGCCGCCTTTATTCATGCCTTCCCCTTGAGGGGAAGGGGGACCGCGCCAGAAAATCTTAAAAAGAGAATGACTTTATTTACGCGGTGGATGAGGTGGAAAACCTAAGCTACTTTTTCGTAATACGTAGTTCCTTGATTCTATCGCGTAGGTAAGCTGCCTTTATTCATGCCTTCCCCTTGAGGGGAAGGTGTCACCCGTCGGTGACGGATGAGGTGGAAACCTTGATTCTATTTCTTGGTAATTCTCAATTCCTTAATTCTATCTCTTAAATAAGCCGCTTTTTCGAATTCAAGCTTCGCAGAGGCGGAGCGCATTTCCTTTGTAAGCTCGGCAATGAGCTTTTCCTTGTCGTGCGCGCTCATCTTAGCGGCGGACTTTGCTTTGTCGGATTTTTTGCCAAGGTCGATTACGTCGTGCACGCCCTTTATGATGGTTTTCGGCACAATACCGTGCGCTTCGTTATATTCAGTTTGCACGCGGCGTCGGCGCTCGGTTTCAAGTGTTGCGCTTCTCATTGAGCGCGTTACCGTGTCTGCATACATAATAACCTTACCGTTTGCATTTCTTGCCGCACGGCCTATTGTTTGAATAAGCGAGGTTTCGGAGCGGAAAAGACCCTCCTTGTCCGCATCTAAAATGAGAACGAGCGACACCTCGGGAATGTCAAGACCCTCGCGAAGGAGGTTGATGCCGACAAGCACGTCAAACTCTCCAAGGCGCAAGCTTCTGATTATTTCCATACGCTCAATTGTGTCAACGTTATGGTGAATATATTTTGCCTTCAAGCCGTTTTCATTCAAGAAGTCGGTCAGGTCCTCTGCCATTTTTGTTGTCAAGGTGGTTACAAGCACTCTTTCGCCCTTTTCGGCACGAAGCTTGATTTCGCCCATTGAGTCATCAACCTGAGTTAAAATTGGGCGGATTTCAACCACAGGGTCAACCAAACCTGTTGGACGAATAAGCTGCTCGGCAACCACGGTGGAGTTCGTTTTTTCAAACTCGGCAGGTGTGGCGGAAACAAAAACGGTTTGGTTAAGCTTTGAAAGAAACTCCTCAAAGTAAAGCGGGCGGTTGTCGTAAGCCGAGGGCAAACGGAAGCCGAACTCAACGAGATTTTTCTTTCTTGCAAGGTCGCCGCCGCTCATGCCGCGGATTTGCGGCACTGAAACGTGGCTCTCGTCAATAAACATAATATAATCGTCGGGGAAATAGTCAAGCAATGTGTAGGGCGTTGAGCCGGGGGCGCGTCCTGAAAGAATACGCGAGTAGTTTTCAACTCCCGAGCAGAAGCCGATTTCGCGAAGCATTTCAATGTCGTATTTTGTGCGCTCCTCAATTCTTTGCGCCTCAAGAAGCTTGTTTTGTGATTTAAAAAACTCCACGCGCTCAACCATTTCGTCGTGTATTTGCTTAAGTGCCGCTTCGCGCTTTTCGCTTGATACAACGTAGTGGTTTGCAGGGAAAATTGCGGTGTAGGAAAGGTGGCGCAAAATCTCACCCGTCAAGGTGTTTATTTCAGAAATTGAGTCGATTTCGTCCCCGAAAAAGTCAACGCGAATCGCCTTGTCAGACGATGAGGAAGGGAAGATTTCAACCACGTCCCCGCGTATTCTGAACTTGTTACGTACAAAATTGATGTCGTTTCTTTCGTAGCTGAGCGACACAAGCTTGCGCACCAAATCATCACGCGAAAGCGTCATACCTTGCCTTAAATCTATTAGCATATTGTGGTATTCGTTCGGGTCACCGAGGGAGTAAATGCACGAAACGGATGCAACGATAATAACGTCTCGGCGCTCAAAAAGCGAGCTTGTTGCGCTATGGCGGAGCTTGTCTATCTCGTCGTTGACAAGCGCGTCCTTTTCAATGTACATATCCTTACCCGGGATGTACGCCTCGGGCTGATAATAATCGTAGTAGGAAACGAAATATTCAACGGCGGAGTCGGGAAAAAGCTCTCGCATTTCGGAGCAAACCTGAGCGGCAAGCGTCTTGTTTGGCTCTAAAATAATAGTCGGACGGTTGACGTTTTTGATAACGTTTGCCATTGTAAACGTCTTGCCCGAGCCGGTAACGCCAAGCAAGGTTTGCATTTTCTCACCGCGCAAAATACCGTCTGTCAAGGTCTTAATCGCACTTGGCTGGTCGCCCGTTGGCTGATGCGGACTTTTCAGTATGAATTCGTTCATAACGTCTCCTTTCCTTAGCGTTGCAGAGCAACAATTTATGCCCGATAGGGCAATTCATGACACAAAGTGTCAATTCATGAAGCTTTGCTTCAATTTATGCGCTTCTGCGCAATTCATGACACAAGGTGTCAATTTATGAAGCTTTGCTTCAATTTATGCGCTTCTGCGCAATTCATGACACAAAGTGTCAATTTATGAAGCTATGCTTCAATTCATGTGCCGTGCACAATTCATTTATTCGATTTATCGAATAATTTGTCAATATCATCCTTGTTAAATTTGTATGTTTTGCCGCAGAAATGAATGCCGCCCTTGTGCAAAGGGAGGTGTCTGCGACAGCAGACGGAGGGATTGGCTATTTGCTAAATAGCTTGTCAATATCATCCTTGTTAAATTTGTAAGTCTTATCGCAAAAATGGCAGGAAAGCTCTACGTAATCAAAGCCGCGTTCCTTTTGCTCCTCAAGGATTTTATACGCCTCATCCTTGCCAACAGAGACAAGGGCTCTTTCAGTGCGCGCTCTTTCACAGTCGCACTTATATGAAACGTCAAGCTCGTCAAAAATGTCGTACTCGATGTTAGTTAGCGCTACCTTCAAAATCTCCTCGTTTGTCATACCCTTGTCAAACATTGCGGATACGTTATTAAGGAGTGGAGCATTCTTTTCAAGCTGAGTGATTACGTCCTCGTCCGCAAACGGAAGAAGCTGAATAAACACGCCACCGCTTGCACGGCAGGAATGGTCTGTTTCTACCAAAACGCCAAGCGCGCAAAGAGTCGGTGTTTGCTCACTAAGTGCGTAATATTGCGCAATGTCCTCTGCAACCTCGCCCGAGACAAGCTCGATATTTCCGTTGAACGGAAGCTCCTCGTGTGTGTCCTTGGAAACGGAGAGAATACCGCCGCCAACAATGCCCGAAACGTCAAGCTTTCCGTTTGATTTTAATGGCGCATCTGCCTGCGGATTTTGGATGTAGCCCTTTACGTTGCCCCAATAGTCGGCGGTGCAAAGAGTTGTGCCGGCAAGACCCTGGCCGCGAATAGCCACGGTAAGGGAGCAGCCGTCCTCAGGAAGCATAGTGCCCATAACTGATGCGGCAGTTAAAAGACGTCCGAAAAGCGCCGTTGCGGTTGGCGCGGTTTTGTGGTAGGAAATACCTGCGTTTACAATATCGGTTGAGTTAATTACGTATGCGCGGGCGCTACCGTCCCTTGTCATTGCGCGTAAGATTTTAGACATATTTTCTCCTTTAAGCACCGTTTGGTGCAATATTTATATTCTTTATTTTTTACATCTGCAAACGAAATACCACTTTTCGTCGGTATCGCTTGCTTCTTTTTTGTTCAAATCACCGTAAACGGAGATAAGCTCAAAGCCCGTCTTTTTAAGAAGTGACTCAATTTTCTTCCTTGAATAGCATTTTTCCGTTTGAATTTCGTCGTATCGGTCGTATTTGCCGTTTTCATCCTCTTTGAAAATAGAGAGGTAGAATTTGCAAATTCCCGTTTTTTCGTTAAAGCTGTTTTGCCAAGCAAGCAACGCCTCGTTATTTTCCAAAATGAAATCGTTTTTTGCATAAATTTCACGGAAGCGGTAAGGCGTGTTTATGTCAAAAACAAACACTCCCTCGGGGATAAGGTAGTTATGCACAAGCGAAAAGCACCTTTCAACGTCGCTTGCTTTCGTGAGGTAATTTATGCTGTCAAGCGTGCAAACACAAGCGTCAACCGTGCCGTAAAGCTCAAAATCGCGCATGTCCTGACAAAGGAGCAACACGTCGCTAATTCCGTTTTCATATGCATACTCCTGCGCTGAGGCGAGCATATTTTCACTCATATCAACGCCTGTCATATCATATCCGCGCTCGCGAAGCTTGAAGGTCAGCTTGCCCGTCCCACACGCGAGGTCAAGCACAAGTGCGGTCTTTTCGCACTCGTTTTCCTTTATAACGCTTGAAAGAAAATCGGCAAGCGCATCGTAATCACAGCCGAAATTTAAGCTATCGTAAAATTCTGCCAAAGATGAATATTGCTCCATAAAATCTCCCGAATAACTCACGCTTGCGCGCAAAATTTTTTATATTATATCACACAAAGGGAGAAATGTAAAGAAAATTAAAAATATTTTTTGAAGCAGGTGATATCCCCCGCACCCATAAAAACAATGCAATCGTAGTCGGATTCCTTTAGCTGACTGCAAAGGTAGGGGAGTGACGGGGCGTAGGTTGCACCGCAGCTTTTGGCAAATATCTCGGAGGACTGACCCATATCCTCACTTTCACGTGAGGCGAAGGTTGGCAAAACGTAAACCGCGCTTGCACCCGAAAAAACGTCGCTTTCGTTTTTGAAAACGTATCTTGTGCGCGAAAAGGTGTGTGGCTGAAAGACACAGCAAATCGAGCCGTAGCCCATTTCTAAAAGAGATGAAAGTGTTGCTTTGATTTCCGTTGGATGATGGGCATAATCTTCAAAAATGTGCGCCCCTGTGTCTGTTTTAGCTATAAATTCAAGCCGCCTTTTAACTCCCTGCGCTTCACTTAGCGCGGACGCAATTTCACAAGGTGAAATGCCAAATTCAAAGGCGATTGCGGCGGCACACATCGCATCGTAAACGAAATGAACACCGCGCGCCTTTAGCGTTGCTTCAAAAAGCATTTTACCACGGTGGAAGCATACAAAGGAGTCTTTTTTCACCTCGCCAAAGTAGTCCGCTTCCTTTGATTTTAGCGAAAAAGTGGCAAGACGTGGATGATTTTGACGATTTAAAACCTTTTTTACACCTTCGCAATCTACGTTGGCTACAACCGCATCACTTTGCGCCAAAAACTGCGCAAACGAGTCAAAAAGCGCATCCTCCTTTTTAAAATAGTGGGG
>JAZREL010000070.1:0-51914 GCA_045660785.1 Eubacteriales bacterium
TTTATATATTTGTTTGTTTTTTCTCGGTTTTATGCATATTTATTGAATATTTGTGTATATTTATGCATCATTTTTGAATAAATGAATATTCGTTTTTTCTTCATTATTTATTATAATTATATAAAAATCGCACCTCTGTACAAGGTGCGATTTTTGTTGAATTTAATTTTCTTTTTTCTCGGGAAGTGTCGAAATTGAAACTGCAAGAGCGAGCTTTTCATCGGTTGTTGCGCCTAAATACGTAACCTTGCTTCCATCATTTACGTAGCCGCCGCAATAAATAAGCTTTGTGCTTAATTCCTCTGAAATGCCCGTCATTTTAAGGTTATATTTATTCAGGTGCTTATACTGTGATTCGGCAAAGTTAAGAACTATTGCGTTTGCAATTTTTGCTTCGTTATTCACGTCTAAAATATCACCGTTATCGCCCTCTTTATATGAGCCGACGATAAATCCGTATGAAATAGTGAGCCCTGTTTCCTTCTCGTACGCTTCGATATTTTCACTGTAAATTATAATATCGTAAGTGAACGAGGTGGTATCGTAATCTGCCTTAGAATAGCCAAGATCATTTATCATAGGACCGCAAACCGTACGGCTAACGGTGTTAATTAAACACTTTTGGCAGGTTGCGGTATATACGCAATCGCTTTGATATTTTTCGCCAAGGAAGCCCATTGTTTCCTCGCCGAAGGTGTGAGTATTATTATAATAATGTAGACAATGGTTTTCGTATGTGATTTTGGAAACCCAGCCGGATGCATCAGCCAAAACATCCTTAACGAAGGCGGAATTCTCGTCTCCCGTAAAAATAAGAGTACCTATGTTACAATTGTCAAGTGAATATCTACTGTTGATGCCGGTGCAGCCCTTTGGCACAATAAGTGTTAACGGAGTTGATGCTTTTCCGTTTGTGATTTTACGAAAGTCCTGCGGAACAACGCCTGTTGCCGCCTCGGGAATCTTTATTTCAGATAATTTGTTGCAATTTTGGAATGCTCTAGCACCAAGAGAGGTGGTTGTGGTTGGAATTTCTATGCTTTCAAGGGAAAAGCATCCGCTAAAGCAGTCCGTTGGAATTTGAGTTACCGTAGACGGAAGGTCGATAGTAACGAGTGAGGAGCATCCAACGAAGGAAGCATAGTGGAAATATACTCCCTCGGGAAGTATTGCCTCTATCAAGCCTGTGCAGGAGTCAAACGTCCAATTCAATTTTGCATTTGCAAAAACCTCAATTCTTATAAGTGATGCTTTTGTATACGGCTCACCCGTTGCATTTGCAAGCTTAGTAAGGTCAACCTTCATATTTGTGCCTGTTGAACCGTTATATACGTAGTAGGCGGGATAGGTTGTATAAGTTCCGTCTGCATTTTGCACAACTGCTCGGGACGTTGTGTCATAGCCCTTTACCTCACTCATACCGTCAACGTACTGTACCTCGCCGAACTCATTTGAGGTTGAGCCGGTTACAGCACTTATTGATAACGTTAAAAGACAAATAAACAAAGCTGTCAAGGAAATTAAAAGTAATAATTTCTTTTTCATATCTTCTCCTTTTCTGTGAAAAATTAATGTTTTCAAGATAATTTTACCATTTTATTAAGCAATTGTCAATAAAAAAAGACGGAGAAATCTCCGTCTTTTTTGTTTAGTAGCTTATTCTTCCTCTTCCTTAAGCTTTTCAATAATAACCGAATGAGTTACTGTTTCTGCAATTTTGCTTGCACTGTCGTGATTAAGATATACGACGTCGCTACCCGTAATAGCATATGCACTGCAATGCAATTTTTGATCCTCATTCAAATTAAAGAGCTTTACAGTAAGAATTGAAAAACCGCTTTGTGCGTTTTGCATTTCTACAAATATGGTTTTGTCATCACTCTTTATGCTTCCGTCCTCGTCAAGCCAAATCGGAGTGCCGTCCGGAAGCGCGCTAACCACCAAGCCGTATCTTACTGTATTTCCGTATAATTCATATTTTTCTATTGCTTCATTATTTACATATATAGTATATGAGATTGACGTTTTATCAGTTTCAGATGCGGAATAACCCTTTTTGCTAAAGAGCGCGGGGAAGCTTTCCTCATCATTTTGCGCTTCGCATCCTGCACACTTAACTATCATTTTACCGCTTTGGAAATAGTTGTCGTCAGCAAATAAAATCGATACTACGCTTGCACCGTTTAGATAGTCAAAATTATGTGTTTTTGAAACGAATGCATCTGTTGTTTCCTCGTACTTATCGCCGCATCCGGGGCAGGTATAAAGTGTGAGTGAGCCAAGTGGGCAAACGGTTTGGTCCACTACGCCCTTATAATCGTGATCAACGTAGTTAAAGCTTTCAGTTGTGCCGTCAAGGAGTGTAACGCTCGCGGTTAAGCCGCACGCACCGTATGAGGTGTAGCTTCCGCTTGATATAAGCTTTACCGTAACTTTAGAGCCGTAATCCGATGCGTTGCTTGGCAAGGATTTTGCATAAAGGCGTGCGCCCTCTGTTTTGAAAATATTAGTTGCAAGAGTGGTAACGTCGCCTAAAAATACAACGGTTGCCGCGTAGCCAAGGCGTTCATCCATTGCAAAGCCTGTAATTCCGTTACCAAGAACGATAATTTCAGGTGTGTTTCCGGAAAGAACGTAGCTTGAAATTGATGCGGTTTTGCCCTCTGCCATATTGAACCATACGGGTCCTGTGATGTTACATCTTCTAAATACTTGACCATCAATTTTTTCAAGTGCATTTGGCCAAATAATTTTAGCTGAACCAACGTTTGATGATGCAAACGCCTGGTTTGAAAGTGTTTTAACGCTTGAAAGGTCAACTATTTTTTCGCCCTCGTAGTTGTACCATTGTGTGGTTGTGTTTCCCTTATCGTAGCCTACGTTACCTAACTGAAAAGCACTTGTGCCGATATATGTACAGTTAGAAAGGTTTATATAAATTTTCTTTACGCTTGAGCATCCGGAGAATACGTCGTTTGAAACGTAAGTGGTTGATTCAATACGAATTGTTTCAAGCTTAGTGCAAGCGTTGAAAACGTAGTACTCAATTGTACCGCGGTTTGCGCCTAGAATTTCAAGCTCTTTAATTGTTGACATTCTAAAGATTTGATTTTTAAGTGCGATACCTTCATGAATTACAAGCTTTTCAAAGTTTGCACCTTGGAATGCCGCTGTACCGATTGAGGTACAGTTTGAAAAATCAGGACAGGTAATTAAAACGTCTGAGCCGTTTTCAAGATACGCCTTTGCGTCATAATAGTAAAAGCTGTTTACCTTTGGGCTGTTGCCGTTTGTTTGATTAGACGGGTTAAATGCAGCTGAACCGATAGAGGTGATTTTTGAAAAATCAATATAGATTTTTTTAAGTTTATCGCCCTTATCATTAACCTTGTCACCGTCAGTATCGATAGCGCAAATATCAGCAATCATATCTGAAGGAATTACTGTGATATATTCGCTTAAAATGCGAAGCTCAACCATATTTCTGTTGCCGTAGAACGCACTGCTTGCAATAGAGGTAACTTTATATTCAACGCCCTCGTATTCGAAGGTTGACGGAATTGTAACTATCTCTGTTGTGGCAGTTTTATTTTCCTGCGAAACCTGTGCTGTATGATTTTTGGTATCAAGCGTATAGTGTACACCGTTTACCTCAACAGCGGAAATGGAAATTGCAAAGAGGCAAACGAGTGCAAGGGTAAGTATAACGCCAAGTAATATTCTCTTTTTCATAAAATTCCCCTAAAAATATTTAATATATGATTATTTAAGCTTTGCCAAAAGGTCATTAATCTCAAGCTCTCTTTGGAGAGATACAAGGTCTGTGTTTTCGTCAATTACAACAAGCTCAGTATCTGTAAGCTTTGCAAAGAGGCGAACGTCTTCAACTGTAAGTGCAGTTGAAACAACGGTATGGTGTGCGCCACCTGCATAAATCCAAGCAGCCGCGCCTGTCTTATGGTCGGGCTTTAGCTTCCACATAATTCTTGCAACAGGAAGGTTTGGCATTTCCTTTGGTTGCTTTACAAGCTCAATTGCAGCGCAGATAAGACGGAAGCGGTCACCCATATCAACCATACATACGGCAACGCCGTCACCGCTAACGCCGTCGAATACAAGACGTGCAGGAGCTTCCTTGCCGCCAATGCCAAGTGGGTGAACCTCAACCTTTGGCTTGTTTGATGCAAAATCAGGTGAAACCTCAAGCATATGTGCGCCGAGAACCATCTCATCGCCCTTTGTAAAGTCGTACGTATAGTCCTCCATAAAGCCGGTTGAGCCCTCTCTGCCCTTTGCCATTTCACAGAAGATTGCATTAAGAGCCGCTGTCTTATAGTCGCCCTCTGCACCGAAGCCGATGCCCTTTGCCATCATTCTTTGAGTTGCAAGACCTGGGAGCTGACGCATACCGTGAAGGTCTTGGAACGTATCTGTATATGCACCGAAATTGCCGGCTGTTAAGAACTTATCAAGTGCAATCTCATACTTTGCTTGCTCCTTTACGGAATCAAGCTTGTCTGTGTTCATTACGTAAATTTCGTTATATTCAGCGATTTTAGCATTTACCTCGTCCTCTGTTACTGCATTAACAAGTGCAACAAGGTCACCGATGCCGTAGTAGTTTACGTTCCAGCCGTACTTGATTTGGCTTTCTACTCTGTCACCGTCTGTTACTGAAACCTCTCTCATATTGCTACCGAACATACAAACGTTCAAGTTCTTTGAAAAATCAACGGCTCTTGCTACGTCGATAAACTTCTTAACGGACTCAATTACGTCCTCGTGCTGATAATAGCCGACAACAACCTCACGCTTTACACCCAAGCGTGTCACCATAAAGCCGTACTCACGGCCGCCGTGTGCAGTTTGGTTAAGGTTCATAAAGTCCATATCGATTGCATCGTATGGAAGCTTTTCGTTCGCTTGTGTGTGTAAGTGTAAAAGTGGCTTTGTAAGAAGCTGAAGTCCCTTAATCCACATTTTTGCAGGGCTGAAGGTGTGCATCCAAGTAATAACGGCGATACAGTCCTTGTCGTTTGAAGCAATCTTGCACGCTTCAACACAGCTGTATTCGTCTCTTACGGTTGAAACGTATTCAATTTCCACACCGTCAATCTTTTCGTTAAGATATTTTGCGATTACCTTTGAGTCCTCGGCAACCTGCAAAAGAACCTCCTCGCCGTAGAGGTCTTGGCTACCTGTAATAAAATAAACCTTTTTCATTGTATATTTCTCCTTAAAATTATTTAGCAAGCTTATTTTCAAGTGCGGTAATCATATCAACGCGAGTTTGATGTCTGCCGCCCTCAAATCCTGTGTTCAAGAAAACGTCGGTTATCTCAAGTGCAACTCCTGCACCCAAGGTTCTTGCACCCATGCAAAGCACGTGTGCATCGTTGTGCAATCTTGTAAATTTAGCCGAGAAGGTATCGTTGCACAGCGCGGCGCGAATGCCCTTGCATTTATTTGCCGCCATGGTCATACCAATACCCGTGCCGCAAACGAGAATACCAAGATCGTATTCCTTATTATAAACGGCTGCGCATACCTTTTCTGCATAGTCGGGATAGTTACAGCTATCCTTAGTGTAGGTTCCAAAATCGTGATATTCAAAGCCGTTATCCTCAAGATATTTAAGGATTTCCGCCTTTAAGTCAAGTGCTGCGTGGTCGCAGGCAATTGCAATTTTTTTAGCCATTTTTGCCTCCAAGTCTTTCTTCTCTTTCGCGCTCTGCCTGCGGCTTGCGCAAATATTCTACTCTTAACGCCTCATCGGTCGTAAAATTACCCTCTTTTATTTTTCTTGCCGCCACACGTCCAACGGAATACGCGTTTTGGTATCTCAAAAGCTCGGGCGTTTTTCTTAGATTCTTTATGTCTTTTCCAAGCACCAGGTCGTATCCGTCACCGTTAAAGTGAATGGGTGCGCCCTTTTCTTCAAGCATAGGAATTAAGTCATCAAGCATCATGCAGGTATCGTCTAAGATACGGTTGCCATTATAAAATGCGCCTGTATATACCTGACCGCGGCGCGCGTTCATAATCGGGCAGACAATTCCATCGTAATCCGATAAATTCTCATAAAGCGCTTCTATTGTGCTAACTCCGACACACGGCTTACCTCTGCCAAATGCAAGACCCTTTACGGTTGCCGCACCGATTCTGACACCCGTAAATGAGCCGGGGCCCTCGGAAACGGCATATGCATCTATATCGTCGTTTGTGAGCTTAAGCGATTCAAGAAGTGATTTTACCATCGGTAAAAGTGTTTCGCTGTGAGTATTTTGAATATTTGATGAAAAAAGCCCAAGAAGGTTTTCGTCCTCCAAAACTGCAACGCTTGACGTTTTTGCGGTTGAGTCAAGTGCTAATATTTTCATTTTATGCCTCTATGGTTATTATTCTTTCATTTTCGCCATTCGGTGAGCGCTCGATTTTAACGCGGTAAGCACCGCTTGGTATGGAGTCAAGAATATTCTCGCTCCACTCCACTATGCAAACGCCCTTTTCGGTATAGTCGTAAAAGCCAACGGAATATAAGTCGTCCTCGTCCTCGATACGATAAACGTCGAAATGGTAGAGGGGGAGCTTGTCGCCGTGATATTCGTTTACAACGGTGAAGGTTGGGCTTTTTACGCGCGCGCCGCTTGCAAGCACCGAGGCAACACCGCGCACAAATGCGGTTTTACCAACGCCAAGGTCGCCAAACATAGCGACAAACTCCGGCTTGCCCGTATCAAGGAGCTTTGCAAAATCGCGTGCAATTTGCTCGGTTTGCTCGGTCGAATGTGAATTAAAAATCTCTTTCATATTAGAAAAGTCCTGTGATTTTGCCGTTATCGTCAACGTCGATGTTAAGTGCGGCAGGAGCTTTAGGAAGACCAGGCATTGTCATAATAGTACCTGTCAAGGCAACTATGAAGCCCGCGCCCGCTGAAAGCTTAACCTCACGAACGGTGAGTGTAAAATCGGTTGGTCTGCCAAGCTTGGTTGGGTCATCGGAGAGTGAGTACTGTGTTTTAGCCATACACACGGGGAAGCGTGCATAAGACGGGTCAAGTGCTTCAAATTCCTTAATCGCCTTCTCTGCCTTGGCGTCGAATTTAACGTCCTTTGCGCCGTAGATTTCCTTGGCAACTGTTCTAATCTTGTCTTGGATTGACATTTCGTCAGGGTAAAGAACGTGGAAATCGCTTTCCTTTTCACAAGCAGCAACAACCTTATTTGCAAGGTCAATTCCGCCGTCGCCACCCTTTGCAAACACCTCGGAAAGAGCAAAGTCTGCGCCCTTGGCAATACAAATATCCTCAACCGCCTTAAGCTCCGCATCTGTGTCTGTGCCGAAACGGTTGATTGCAACAACAACGGGAACGCCGTACTTTTGGAGATTGTCAATATGTGCTTCAAGGTTAACCGCACCCGCCTTGAGTGCTTCTACGTTTTCGCCTGCTAAGTCTGCCTTGGCAACACCGCCGTTATATTTGAGTGCGCGCACGGTAGCAACCAACACAACGCACTTTGGCTTGAGGTTAGCAAAGCGGCACTTGATGTCAAAGAATTTTTCAGCACCGAGGTCAGCACCAAAGCCCGCCTCTGTAATTGTGTAATCCGCAAGCTTAAGTGCAAGCTTTGTTGCTCTTACTGAGTTACAGCCGTGTGCGATATTTGCAAATGGGCCGCCGTGGATAATTGCAGGGGTGTTTTCAAGAGTTTGAACAAGGTTTGGCTTGAGCGCATCCTTAAGCACCGCCGCCATAGCACCGTTAACTCCGAGGTCCTTACAGTAAACGGGTGAGCCGTCATATTTATATGCAACCAAAATTTTGCCAAGACGCTCCTTGAGGTCGGAAATTGATTCACTAAGGCAAAGAATTGCCATAATTTCGCTTGCAACGGTAATCATAAAGTGGTCTTCTCTCGGAACACCGTCAAGCTTGCCGCCAAGACCTACAACAACTGAGCGAAGGGCTCTGTCGTTCATATCAAGAACACGTGTGAAAAGAATTCTTCTCTGGTCAATGCCGAGCGCGTTGCCCTGCTGAATGTGGTTGTCGATAACTGCGGACAAGAGGTTGTTTGCAGTTGTGATAGCGTGGAAGTCACCTGTGAAATGAAGGTTGATGTCCTCCATTGGTAAAACCTGTGAGTAGCCGCCGCCAGCCGCGCCACCCTTAACTCCGAATACAGGACCGAGTGATGGCTCACGAAGGGCGATAATTGTATCCTTGCCAATTTTGCTCATCGCCATACCAAGGCCAACTGTTGTAGTTGTCTTTCCCTCACCTGCGGGGGTTGGGTTGATGGCGGTAACCAAGATAAGCTTTCCGTCCTCCTTAGTTGACATACGGTCAAGGAATTTGTCAGTAATTTTTGCCTTATAATGGCCATATGGCTCGTATTCCTCAGGCAAAAGTCCGATTTGTTCTGCAATTTTTGAAATGTGGCTTAATTTTGCGCCCTGTGCAATTTCGATGTCTGTTAACATACTTTCTCCTTCTTGGCAAATTATAAATTTGCCGTGATTTTAATCTCTTGGCTCTATTATAACACACATAAAATATAAAAGCAAACACTTTTTGCATTTGTTTTAGAACAAATATTCAGTATGAACTTAAGCCCGTGTGCCGAATCACGGCAGAGCCGTGTATATCATCCGCAGCTTGTTGCGGTATATCATCAATGCATAGCATTGTATATCATCAACACCAAGTGTTGTATATCATTAAGCCGCAGGGAATACTCGCTGGCGCGTGATGAGATACAAGGGCGCAAAGTGCCCTTGATGATATGCACCGCACTTCGTGCGTCGATGATATACCAAGCCTGCGGCTTTGAGTGAAATATTTTGCCTTGCGGCAAAATGTGAAATAATTTTCTGACGAAAATTGTGAAATATCGCAGCACTTCGCTCGATGTGAAATGAAATTTGCCCACATTCGCACCAGCGAATATTTCACATTTGCGGAGCAAATATTTCACAGCGATGCTATTTCACTTGCCCGCAAGGGCAAATTTCGTTGAAAAAAGCACACATTGTCTTTTGGACAAATGTGTGCTTTTTTCTGGCCTGCCCGATAGGATTCGAACCTACGTCCTCAAGAGTCGGAGTCTTGCGCGCTATCCAGCTGTGCCACGGGCAGATATGAAAGACCTGCAAAATACAGGCCTTTATATGAATTTTACAAAGTTTTTTAAGTAGTCGTCACTGATATATTTAAGGATGTTTTCATACGGCTCGTCAAATTTGCCGTTTTCAATTTGCTTGACAATGCCGCTGTAGATTTGCCAACGGATGCTTGAAAGGAGCGTTTTTTCAATCCAATAGGAAAACTCGGTGTCGCTGTTTTTAGCTTCAAGCTTTTTCATTTTGATATAAAGCTCCACTCCGTCGGATGCATCGTGCCATAAATCAACGAAGGCGTGGTCAAACTTCTCGTTTATCATTTTAGTGCTTGCATACTCAAAGGCGTCGCTTTTTACAATTTTGATTTTTTCCTTGTTTTCAATCTGTGGCAAGATATGCTTTTCAAAAAGCTTAATCACGCTCGCGTCGCGCTCGACAACTGTGACGGATTTGACGTCATCCTTTCTACTTGCCATATACGCGAAATAGCCGATTCCAAGTCCAAAAACACACACGTCCCCCGACATTTTATATAGATGCGGCTTCATTGTTTCAATTTCATTCGGCTTGATTGCCATCCATTCAACACCATCCTCAAAGACGGTTGGGAAGGAAAACTCCTTTGTGAAATATCCGATTTTGGGAATTTCGCGCATATTGTCGTAAACGTCGATATCATCATAAATAAAGCATTCATACGGGTCGTAGCTTTGGTAGCCGAGGTCCCAATTGCCCATTTTGACGGTTGATATTTTTATATTCTTGTAAAACGGATTTTCCGTATAATCGCTTGGGTTTAACTGCTTAACTGATTTTTTAAGGTATTCCTTTTCCAAAAGCGCGCCCTCACTGTCGCTTTCACAAAGCGCGGTGGAAAGAAAGACGGAAACGATTTTTTCGCAGTTTTCAGACACTCCCCCCGTTATTTCCTCTATAATTTCCGACGTAATGAGCTTCGGAAAGTTGTTTAGAAACGAGGCGATTTTATCAAATGCGAGGAAGTTTTCCCCTCTTATTTTATCAAGCTTTTTAAGCTTCTCTATATCCTTATACATCTTATTTTTCAAACGACGAAAGTGCCGCACCGATAACCGTGCTATACTGAGCGTTATGAGGAATAACGAAATTCATATCAAACATTTTGTTAAGTCCCTCTACTATTTCCTGCGCTTGTGAAATGTGTGTTAAATTTCCCGTCAAAATAATATCCTTAATGCCATATTGCTTTGATGCAAAATAAGCAATCATACCGACAGTTTCAAACACCATATTGATAAGTCCGAGGGCAAGATCGCCGTTTGTGGCTGTATCGCTGATTTTACCGAAGTTGGCAGCCGTCATGTTTGAGCTGAGTCCCATATCCTTTTTTGAAATATCGGAGATCCTTAAGTCAATATTTGAAAGGTCGCCGCTTTTAGCGATTTCGTCAATCGTTTCAATATGGCTGATGCCGAGCATTTTTGAGGAAAGCCCAACGAGCGTGCCACCGCCAACACCCGTGCCACCAAGATACTCAGGCGCGTTGCCCTTCTTTGCGTGAACAAGCGCAGTGCCCGTGCCTAAGCTGACAATTATTGCCTCGTCAAGGTCAGAGAGGTAAAGGCCGCCAAGACCTATACTGTTAAACTCGGGGGTGTGAATACATTCAAGATTATATATTGGCTTTGAGATATACGAGGAGCCAACGCCCGTTATCATAACCTTTTCTATATCGTCAAGCTCAAGTCCGTTTGCATCGAGGAACTTGCCAAATGCACCATACACCGAGGTTATCGGGTCGTCTGCGGTAACAAACATTGGCGCAATAAGCTTTTTTTGCTCGTCAAAGCCAACTATTTTCGTTGTGCTTCCGCCTATATCAATTCCTATAACTACTCCCATAAATACCTCCTTAATATGCCAAATAAAAACGTTGGCACATCATATGCTTTTTATCTATTTTAGCACTTAAGGCGTGAAAAATCAATAAGAAAAACAAAAAATCGCCGAGGGAGTGTATGATTTTTGCCCCTTCCACTTTCATTCGACCGTATGCGACAAAAAAGGACAGAGAATTTTTGCATTCTCTGTCCGATTTTTTAGAAATTTTATTTAGTCAAGTGCAATTTCGTGTCCGCACTCTGCCGATTTATAAATGGCTTCAAGGATTTTTACCATATTTACGCCCTGCTCAGGTGTAAAGTCAGGAGCGCATCTGCCGTTTATAACGTCGATAAAGTGTCTTATATTTGCTTCGTGGTGTGGCATACAGTTATAGTCGTCAATTGACGGCTTGATTGTAACGTTCGTGCCACATTCCTCAGTGAAAATATCAAATTTTCTATCAATGCCCGACATACGTGAGCCCGCCTTTTCGCCGCGAAGCTCAACAAACATTTGGTCATTTTCTATATTTGAAGCCCAAGAAAATTCGATTTGCAAGCAAGCGCCGTTATCAAAGCGGATAAAGCCCATCGCAAGGTCCTCAACGTCGGTTTTTGAATATGAGGTGTGGGCAAACTTTGAGTAGGTTGAGCCGCTGACGGTAACGGGCTTTGGATTACCCATTAAGTACATTGCAAGGTCGATAATATGTACGCCAAGGTCAATAAGCGGTCCGCCGCCTGACTGTGCCTTATCGGTAAACCATCCGCCCCAACCGGGAATTCCGCGACGTCTGATCCAACCGCATCTACCTGCATAGATTTCGCCCATTTTGCCGTCGGCAATATATTGCTTTAAGAATTTTGTGGTTGGGCGATAGCGGTTATTTCTTATAACCATTAAGGTTTTGCCGCTTTTTTCAGCCGCCGCCTTCATTTTCTCAGCTTCCTCGGCATTTATGGCATCGGGCTTTTCGCAAATTACGTTAAGTCCTTTTTCAAGCGCATAAATTGCGACGATTGAGTGAAAATTATTCGGTGTGCAGATATCAACCGCGTCAAGCTCCTCATTGTCAATCATTTCCTTATAATCGGTGTATAGCTTTGCATCGGGATATCTTTTAGATGCCGCCTCGAGCTTACCATTGTCTATATCGCAGATTGCAACGATTTTTGCTTCGTCAATTTTATCGTAAGCACCCATATGCGGGCCTTGGCAGATTTTTCCTGCGCCGACAATTCCTATCTTAACCATTATTTCTCCTCTAATCTTGCAACCCAAGGACAGTTAAGCGGAATGCGTGGGCAAACGGGAGCTGCCCATTTTACTGCGTTTTTGATAATTGTTTGTACGTTTTCGTTATAGAAGGTTGGGAAGGTTTCGTGACCGGGTTGGAAATAGAACACCTTTCCGTTTTCTCTGTGCCAAATGCAGCCGGAGCGGAAAACCTCACCGCCGTTATACCAGCCGATCATAAGAAGCTTGTCAGGATCGGGAATACCAAATGGCTCGGTATAAGTTTCCTCTGCCTCAAGCTCGAAAAATCTATCGTTAATGCCGCGCATAATTGGGTGGTTATGGTCTATAACCCAGAGGCGCTCCTTGTCGTTGCTTTCGCGCCAACCAAGGTTGCAGGACGTGCCCATAAGAAGCTTGAATGGCTTTGAGTGGTGCGCTGAGTGAAGGAAAATCATTCCCATTCCCTCAAGAACAGCATTTTTAACCTTCATAGCGATTTCGTCAGGAACCTCACCGTGTCTTACGTGTCCCCACCAAATCATAACGTCTGTATTTGCAAGTAATTCATCGGTAATTCCCACGTTTTCAACAAGCTCACCGTTTTCGTCGTGCTGAGTAACGGTTGTAACCTCAATTTCCTCGTCTGTGCCGAGAAAATCAGCAAGCGCCTTGTGAATTCCGTTTGGATAAACCTTCTTTACGCTTTCTTCCTTTACCTCGTGGAAAAATTCATTCCATATAGTAACTCTAATCATTTTATGTTCCTCGCATATTTTGTTTTTGAACGCTTTGTTCATAGTTGAATTATATCATATTCCCATATATATTTCAAGTGGATTTCCCTATTTTATTGACAACGAGCGACAAAAATGTTATTATATTAATAGCTTTTTAGGAGGTGAAATAATGGTTCAGCTTGGAAATGATTGGGACAAGATTTTAAGTGAGGAATTTACAAAGGAATACTATCTTAAAATTCGCGAATTTTTGAAGGTTGAATATAGAACGCGCGTGATTTATCCGCCGATGTTTGATATTTTCAATGCGCTTAAATTTACCTCGTATGAAAACACAAGGGTTGTGATTTTAGGACAGGACCCTTATCACGAAAGAGGGCAGGCGCACGGGCTTTCCTTCTCCGTTAAAAGGGGAATAAAAATTCCGCCGTCGCTTGTGAATATTTACAAGGAATTAAAGAGCGATTTAGGCGTCGAAACGCCGAGCCACGGTGAGCTTTCGAGCTGGGCAGAACAGGGCGTTTTGCTTCTAAACGCGACCTTGACGGTAAGGGAGGGTATGGCAAACAGCCACCAAAATATCGGCTGGAGCATTTTTACCGACCAGGTTATCAAGCACTTAAACGATTCAAAAAATCCAACGGTGTTTATTTTGTGGGGCGGCAACGCGCGCTCAAAGAAAAAATACATCACTAATCCTATCCATCTGATTATTGAGTCTGCACATCCGTCACCACTCTCCGCTTACAACGGATTTTTTGGCTCACGTCCATTTTCGCGCACAAACGAGTTTCTTTCAAAAAACGGACGCGGCGCTATCGATTGGAACAGTGTAAATTTATAAAAGAAAAGCTAAGACGGTTACCGCTTCGGTGTGTCTTAGCTCTTTTTTATTCTCTTGTTTATAAGCTTGGCGCAAAAATATGCAAACAAAATAAGTGCCATATCCTTGAAAATATACGGCAAGGACATAGTAAGAAATGACGTGAGAATATCGATTTTTGCAGTGGCGCTATACCACAAAACGCCAACGAGATGGCAAAGGATAAGTCCAAGCGTGCAAAAAAGAATTTTGATTTTGCCCTTTCCAAGCGCGCAAAAGAGCGCAAGTGGGAAAAAACCGAAAATAAAGCCGCCCGTGTAGCCAAAAAGCGATGCAATTCCACCGCCAAAGCCCGCAAAAACGGGCACGCCGACAAAGCCGAGGGCAACGTATGCAGCCACTCCAACAAGTGATTTTTTCGCACCCAAGAGGAATGCGGCAAGCGAAATTATCATAACCTGCAAGGTAATCGGTACAAAAAACGGGGTTGGGATTGAAATTTGCGATACAACTGCAAAGAGGGCAACAAAAATGCCGATTTCGGCTAAAGTGTAGATTTTTTTATTTTTCATAGCTTATCGCCTGCTTTTCTCACCCTCGCCTCGCCCGAGGAAAATGCTTTAATTCCATCCGCGGTGTCAACCACAAGGCGCGCATCCTCGTCAATGCCTATAACAATACCGCGCGTAATTTTATCGCCGACGTAAACGTCAACGTCCTTGCCGATAAGATTTGAACGGCTTTTATATTCAAGCATAAATTCCTTCTTCTCTATTTCGGAATAATACTTGAAAAAGTGTTTGAAAAATTCAGTAAGAAGCTTGGTTTTATAGCCACAGGGTGCGCCGTTTTCATATATTCCCGTTGCAATCTCCGATATTTCCTTATCAAAGCCGCCTTTCGGTGTTGAAATATTCACACCAACGCCGACAATGCAGTAGTCAAGCGTGCCACACTCAAAATTCAGCTGTGCCTCGGTTAAAATCCCTGCGCACTTTTTTTCATTTATATATATATCGTTTACCCATTTGATTTTAGAGTCGCATCCGCTTGTTTCCTCTATTGCGTGGGACAATGCAACGGCAGTAATTACGGTTATATTTAGTGCCTCGCTTGCCCCAATGGTTGGGCGCAAAATGAACGAAAAATAAAGTCCTTCCTCGCTTTTTGAAATAAAGCTTCTGCCCATTCTGCCTCTGCCGTTCGTTTGAGATTTAACAATTACTGCCGTGCCCTCATTTTCCCCATTTTGGGCAAGCTCCTTGCAAATATCGTTTGATGAGGTAGCCAAATCATACACAATTAAGCGTGCATTGTTTGGCAAGCGGCGAGAAATTTCTTCTATATTTATTATATCAAGCTTACCGTTTAAGGTGTAGCCGTGATTTGAGTGCGAGGTGATGCCGTAGCCCTCTTTTTTGAGCTGATTTATCGCTTTCCAAACACTGTTTCTCGTAACGCCTAATTCACGGGCAAGCTCACCACCCGAGACAAGCTCCCCTGCGCACAAGTTAAGCCGCGCAAGCACTCTTTCCTTAATTTTCATTTTCCCTCCGCGGTGTCAACCTATTTTCTTTCAGGGTGACACAATTCTTAAAGAAAAGCCGACCGTTTGGTCGGCTTTTTGATTTAATAGAATTCCCAAAACCAAAGAATTTAGGTTTCGGTTCGCTCTTATTCTGCTGCTGGTGCAGGATAGAGCATATTGTGAATCTTTGCAATCTCAGTTTCGTAGTCGAAGATGTTATATTTATCAAGATTTTCGTATTCTTCTCTTGAAATCCATGTATGGATTATTGCTTTTGCTGAATCATATCCAAGCATTCCAACCTGAGCATCTGCTTTGAATACACCAACGCCCATGTAAAGAAGCTCGCCAATATCGTCTCTATCAATATTTGCCTTAGCTGATTCAACTATCTTCAAAGCAACCTTGGCAGCACCAAAGAGTTTTTGGTCCTTTGTGCCCTTGGCAAGCTCTGTTACAACGTTTTTAATAGCTGCCTCTCTGTCCTCGGCTAAATCAACATAATTGTATATACTTTCTTTTGTGTCATATAGAGTGTCATCGATTACAATTCCGCCAATATCTGTACAAGCAGTTACAAATGAATCAAGCGTTAAATCAGCATAGCCATCAATTGCAATACCATAGTTTTCTTCCACTGCTCTTGCAAGAAGTGCACCGCCGCCAAATGCGTATGCATCAAAGAGCGGACCGATACCAACAGTTGGGATATATGCAAATGTTGACTTGTTAATATACACATATGTAACATTATCTTCAGTCTTATCAAAGGAAAGAAGCATAATCATTGTTAAATTGCCTGTGTCGGCATTTCTATCACTGTTAATGGTAACGACGAAATTGTAGATATTTTCATCAAATTTCACATTAGCAACCTCAGGTCTTGACATATTATCAACTACCTTTTGGTAAGCGTCGCGGAATTGCGGCAATCTTGTCATGAGTTCATCCGTATTTTCGTAATAACTGCCCGTAACAGGTGTTGTTGCAACCGCAGTAGAATGCTCGGGAGCGTTTACGAATTTCTTTGCCTGTGCGTCAATTACTGCGTTGATCATCAAAAGAACGCAAGCACCGATTGCAAGTATTGCCAAAAATGCAATGAGTATCTTTTTGTAAATATATTCCTTCTTTTGTGCCGGAGCCTCTGCCAAATACGCCTTAGGGTCGATTTTGGTATTAGCTGTCCTTTCTCTTCTCTCACTGATTTTACTCATATGAAATCCTCCGTGTAAAGAATTATAATTTTCCATTATCTTTATAGGTTTATTTTATAACAAAATACGCAATTTGTCAATGCTTTTTTCGATATTTTATTATTCGGGCGCGATTTTTTTGTATTTTTACACGCGAGCGTCTTGAAATTCACGTAAAAAATAAATGTTTTCGCGTTCAACCGTGATTGTTTTTCCGTTTAGATATGAAAGAAAGTCATCGCATTTTTGGAAGGTAAGCTTGTAGGAATAAAGCGCTTGGTGCTTATATTTCCTTGTGCCCACCGTGTCCTCCTTGCCGTACTTTCCATCGCCGAGCAATGGGTTGCCAATCGACGCCATATGAGCTCTGATTTGATGGGTCCTGCCCGTGACAAGCTCGATTTCAAGGAGCGAAAGCTTTGTTTTGGCGTTGTAGGAAAGCGAGGTGTATTTTGTGATAATCTCCTTAGCTCCCGCTGTCTTGTTTTTGAGCACTCTTACCGTGTTATTTTTACTGTCTTTTATCAAAAAGTCGCACAGAGTGTCTGTTTTTCGAGGTGTTGCGCCGTGAACGGCACAAAGATAATACTTAGTAATTTGGTTGTTTTTTATGCGTTCATTCACTGTGCGAAGCGCTTCTGCATTCTTTGCGCAAATGACCATTCCACCCGTGTTTCTGTCAATGCGGTTGCAAAGCGCGGGGGTGAAGGAGTTTTCGTTTTCGGGGTCGTATTCTCCGTTTTTGGCAAGATATGATTGCACGTGATAAATCAAGGTGTTTCTTTCCTTGGCATCACCCTTGCCGCTTTCCTTGCCGTCGCCATCGCCCGAATGGACAAGCACGCCGGGGGCTTTGTCGCAAATTAAAATATTTTCGTCCTCGTAAACCACGTTTATTCTTGCTTCTATGCTCGTCAGCTCGTTTTTTGTGATTTTTTCGGCAAAAAGATCCTCACTTAAAAACATTTGCACCGTATCGCCAAGCACGAGCATTTGATTTAGCTCTGCGCGCTTGCGGTTGACCTTGATTTTCTTTGTGCGGATTGATTTATACATAAGCGAGGTGGGAATGCCCTTTACGGTTTTTTGAATAAACTTGTCAAGGCGTTGTCCCGCGTCGTTTTTATTTACGGTAAATTCTCTCATTTTAGCTCCTTTGGAGTTATTTATTACATTATACTTTGAAATGTGCGCTTTTTCAAGTTAATTTTTAATTTTAGTTTACATATTGAGAAAAGTGTGGTAAAATATCAATATGAATTTTGCCAAGGGAGGTGTTTTTATGATAAAGGCGTGTATTTTGACGCTTGGATGTCGCGTAAATCAGTACGAGAGCGATTTCATAATGGAAGAGCTTTCAAAAAACGGCGTTTTAATTTGTCCGCCGCAGGAAAAATGTGACGTTTACATAATAAACACCTGCTCCGTAACGAGTGAAAGTGACCGTAAATCAAGGCAATTTATTAGAAAATGTATTAAAAACAATCCCGATGCTGTCGTTATCGTGACGGGCTGCTTCTCGCAAATCAACAAGGAGGCGGCAGAAAGCATTGAGGGTGTTTCCTTGGTTGTCGGCAATAATGAAAAATCGAAAATTGCTTCGCTCGCGCTTGATATTTTGAATGGAAAAAGCGCTACCCCTTGCGGATTTGATATTTACAACGGGAAATTCGACACGATGAGTATTGGCGCGCCAATGACAAGGACGCGTGCATTTGTAAAAATCGAGGACGGATGCGACTCCAAGTGTGCTTACTGCATTATTCCTTATGCAAGAGGAAGCGTGCGCTCCAACCCACCCGAAAACGTAATAGACGAGGTGTCAAGAATTGCCGCGCAGGGCTGCTTGGAGGTAGTGTTGACGGGGATTGAAACCGCGTCGTACGGCAAGGACCTAAAGAGCGGCGTTACGCTTAGCACGCTAATGAGTGAGGTAAATAAAATTGATGGGATTTCAAGAATACGTCTTGGCTCACTTGACCCGTTTAATATAACGAGAGAGTTTTGCGATTCCGTTTCAAAGCTAAATAAGGTGATGCCGCATTTCCACGTTTCAATGCAAAGCGGCTGCACAAAAACGCTAAATCAAATGCGTCGCAAATATAATATCGAAACGGCAAAGGAAAATATTTCCTACCTGAAATCAAAATTTGACGATATTATGCTTTCTGCCGATATTATAGTTGGCTTCCCCGGTGAGAGCGACGAGGATTTTCAAAAAACATATGAGTTTTTAAAAAACGAACGATTTTTGCATCTCCACATCTTCCCGTATTCAAAGCGCGAGGGCACGGTTGCCGCAAAAATGAGCGGTCAAGTCCCCGAGGAAACGAAAAAAGCGCGTTTGCACAAGCTTGAAGAAATGCAAAAGGAAATTAAGGCGGAGCTGCTTTGCGAGTTTCTTGGCAAGCACGAATATACCGAGGTGCTTTTTGAAACCTACGACGGCGAATACGTCCTTGGACATACGCCGAATTTTATGGAGCTTAAAGCAAAAAGCAACGCAAGCTTAAGCGGTGAAATGAAAAAGGTCAAGCTGCTTTCAAGCGATGGCGAATATTTATACGGTGAAATTATCTAAAAAAGCAGGTCAAGCGACCTGCTTTTTATTTTTATTCGTTATTTGCTTTTGTGCTTTCTGAAATTGTGTTAACAAGGCCGACGATGCCTTGGAGGTCGCTTGGGATAATAACCTTTGTTGCTTTGCCGTCGGAAACCTTTTCAAATGCTTCAAGCTTTTTAAGGGTCATATACTCATCGTTTGGTGCTGCCTCGTTTATCAAGCGGATTGATTCGGCTTGTGCTTGGTTGATTTTCAAAATTGCTTCAGCTTCCGCCTCTGCTCGCTTAATTCTTGCTTCCTTCTCAGCTTCTGCACGGAGAATTGCAGCTGCCTTTTCTGCCTCTGCCTCAAGAATTTGGCTTTCCTTTTTACCCTCGGCAACCAAGATGTTACTTGATTTTTCACCCTCGGCGCGAAGGATTGCTTCTCTACGCTGTCTTTCCGCCTTCATTTGCTTTTCCATAGCGTCTTGAATTTCAGCCGGCGGCTTAATGTTTTTAAGCTCAACACGGTTAATCTTAATGCCCCACGGGTCAGTTGCCTCGTCAAGAATTGAACGGATTTTTGCATTTATCGTATCGCGTGAGGTGAGTGTGTGGTCAAGCTCAAGGTCACCTATGATATTACGAAGTGTTGTTGCGGTTAAGTTTTCAATAGCCGCTATCGGGCTTTCAACGCCGTATGCATAAAGCTTCGGGTCAGTAATTTGGAAAAACACAACCGTGTCAATTTGCATTGTAACGTTATCCTTTGTGATAACGGGCTGCGGTGGGAAGTCCGCCACCTGCTCCTTTAAGGAAACCTCTTTTGCAATTTTGTCGATAAAAGGAATCAAGAAACGAAGTCCTGTTTCCCAAGTTGTGTGATATTTGCCTAAGCGTTCAATAACGTATGCCTTTGATTGAGGTACTATTTTAATGTTTGCTATCGCTATAATCGCCAAAACAATTATAATACCTACCGGAATTAGTAAAAGTCCCCACATATTTTATTCTCCTTTTCTTTCTACAATGGCTTTATTGCCAATTATTTCTCTGAAAATTACAATTTCGCCGCTTGATATTCCCTCGCCGTTTTTGGATTTTGCGCTCCAGGTAATGCCGTTGATTTTTACTGCGCCCTCTCCCTTTACGTTGTTAATATCCTCGGTTACTATTGCTTCCTTGTCTATGTATAGCTCAAGGTTTGTTTTTTGCTTTTCTGTGCGCTTGCTGAGCAGCTTTTTAACAAGCGGTCTTGTTGCGAAAAGAAGCGCAACAGACACAATAACGAAGGTGACAATTTGCCACACTATGCCATAGCCCATATCGCCGAAAATTGCTGTCAGAACAGACGTAACCATTGCGCCGAAGGCAAACCAAACACAAATCAGCTGTGTTGTTGCAAGCTCAATTACAACAAGTGCAATCATTAAGCAAAGCCATATCCATTCCATAAAATCACCTCTTTCATACTGCTTCTGTGTGTTCAGGCGCGCTAATTTGCGCACACATTCTATAAATTTCCATATTCATTGGAAATGCATTTTTCATCTCGTATTTTTCTATATTGATTTTTTGCATGCTTACGCTTTGAACGAGCTTTACGAATGTGTCAATATCGTTTGGCTCATAAAGGCACTTTGGCGGAATTAAATCCACCTGCCCCTTAACACGTGAGGCAACGACGGGGAGCGACGCTTTTATCGCTTCAAGAATATTAAAGGGCAAGCCCTCGGTCAGTGAGGCACTAACGTACAAGTCCGCTTCCTTTATATATTTTCCAACATCTTTTGTATATCCCGTGATTGTCAGACGGCTGTCAAGGTTATGCTTTTTTGCATATTTTTCAATTGCTTTTCTTTCGCCACCGTCGCCGACAAGGGTAAGATGACATTCGGGCAAAAATTCAAGTGCGCGTACGAGCATAATTTGATTTTTGCGCTTGCTAATCTCACCGACGTAAATTAAATTTTTCGCAGGTAAGCTTGGAGTGGCATTTGGAATTTCCTTTTTTAAAAAGTCTATTCCCATACCGTTTATTTTATACACCGCGCCGATTGAAAGACCGTTTTGAGTGGCGATTTTTTCATCCTCGTCGTTCATAACGACAATATTGTCCGTCTGCTTTTTGAGGATTTTTTCGCAAAGAAGATAGATTTTGTTGTGAAGCTTACCGTAGCCGTTTCCGAAAAGATAGCCGTGGACGGTGTTCACAACGCGGGGTCTGTGCTTCATTCCCTTTAGCGCAATTCGCACCCAAAACGCACACAGGGTCGTGTGCAAATAAATGACGTCGGGATTTTCACGCTTAATAATCCTTCTGATTTTAAGGGATAAAATTGCATTTTTTAAGGAAAAAGCGCGTTTTTTGAAGGGGATGCTTATATCCGCACCGTCTCCGCTTGCCAAAACCAAAACCTCGTGTCCCTCTTGCCTTAATTTTTCTATGTACTCGCGGTGAAAATTGTTTATATGCACCATATTTGATGCCGCGATAATTATTTTCATTTTACAAATTTTTCGTTTCTGTTGAACATTTTAAATGGAGTTGTAATTATAATTTTGAGGTCGTTATATACCGACCAATTTTCGATATAGTTAATATCGAGCTCAATTCTGCGCTCTATCGATGTATCGCCGCGATAGCCGTATATTTGTGCAAGTCCCGTAATTCCCGGCTTAACCTGATGCTTTACGTTATAAAGCGGTATGGTTTCGGAATAAAGCTCAACAAACTTCGGAAGCTCAGGACGTGGGCCGACAATTGACATTGAGCCGAAAAGAACGTTAAAGAGCTGTGGAAGCTCATCAATTCCCGTTTTGCGAAGGAACGTGCCAAACCTTGTTTTTCTTGTATCCTTAGGTGTTGTCCACGCGCTGTCCGACATTTCGTTAACGCGCATTGAACGGAATTTATACATTGTAAATTCCTCGCCGTATCTGCCGACGCGCTTTTGCTTGAAAATGGCGGGGCCCTTTGACGTCAGCTTAACGCCGATAAATGCAAAAATCATAAGCGGCGAGGTAAGAATAATCATACCAAGAGATATAAAGACGTCCATAATTCGTTTAATAGCGGCGTTTGCAATACTGTCAAGCGGACACGCGCGAGTGTTGATAATAGGCAAATTTCCTATCATATCAACCTGACATTTTGATTTAAAGTATTTATACGTTGCCGTTGGAATTATAACCGCGCGCACACCCGACTTGTCAGCAACGGCCATTATGTTTTGAAGCTGATGCTGCTCACGTGAGGAAAGTGCCACTACAATTTCGTACGGATGCTCTCTTTTAATAATCGCTTCAAGCTCCGAATACGAGCCGAGCTTGTTTTCAACCTCTGCGCGCTTGCCTGCAACTGTGCCCGTAACCATATAGCCAAGGTGCTTATTGTTGTTTACCTCTTTTATGTAGTCCTTGCCTGCTTGGCTTGAGCCGACGATAATCACCTTCTTCAAGCGGCGCTTTTTGCCAAAAAGGTGAATAATTTTTGTTGAAATAATCTTTTTCACGGCTATTAACGCGGTGGAAAAGACAATGCCGATAAGTGCGGCGATATAGTAATCCTTATTGCCGACGAAAATTGCAATACACGCAAGCAAAACAGCGCCGATGAAAAGCTGAACCGCGCCAAGCTTGATAAGCGTTGTGTGCAAGGGGACGAAAACCTTTATAGAATAAAGGTCAAAGATAAAATATACGGCAACGGTTAAAAGCGCAATTCCCACGGAGATTGTAACGGACGTGCCGCCAATATGCGTGCCGAAAGCAAGCTTCAGGGTAAGGAGCGCAAGGGTGACTGATATTAAATTTATAATGAGATCAAGCATTGAACTCAAAAAGTGTGCAAGCGTTTTTTCTCTTTGTCCCATTTTGTCCTCCCTTCGCGCACACGCGCATATTTTGAAATATTTTTGATAATTTTACGCAAACAGCCCCACTAAAAACGAGTTTTTTGTGAGGCCATTTTATTATTTTTCATTACAGTATTTTTGATATTTTTCGCATACCTCGTTTACATCGCCGTATGCCATGACCTCGGAATTTTCAATCCAAATTGCCTTTTGACAGAGTGATTTAACCTGTCCCATATTGTGTGAAACTATCACAAAGGTAATGCCCTGCTCACGTAATTCGCTCACCTTGCGCGCGCATTTTTTGCGGAAGTTTTCATCACCAACCGACAAAATTTCGTCAACGAGCAAAATGTCGGGATTTACGTCAATGGCGATAGCAAAGCCAAGACGCGCAACCATACCCGAGGAGAAATTTTTAATCGGAATGTGCATATAATCGCCAAGCTCTGCAAACTCAACGATTTCCTCGTATTTTTTTGCAATTTCCTTTTTTGAATAGCCAAGGATTGCACCGTTTAGGTACACGTTTTCCTTTGCGCTTGATTCAGGGTCGAAGCCCGCGCCGAGATTAAGCAGCGGGGCAACCTTGCCGCGCACCTTAACTGTGCCCTTTGTGGGCTTATATATTTCGGCAATAAGCTTAAGTAGGGTGCTTTTGCCTGCGCCGTTGTGGCCGATAAGTGCAATTGATTCGCCCTTTTTCACAGAAAACGAAACGTCGTTTAAAACCTTGACGGATTTGCGCTTTGCTTTGCCCTTGAGAAGGCGCACAAAAAGCTCCTTTAGGTTGTCAATTTTTTCGTCACGCGTGAAAAATTCCATACTGACACCCGAAACCTCAATTATGGTATCGTCAATTTCAGGTGCTTGGGTGGCTTCTATTTCTTGATTTTGAATCTTTTCTTCCATACTGCCACCTTAAATATAATAAATGAATTTGCTTCTTGTGAGTGCAAAAATGAGTGTGCCGATGCCCGCAAAGATAAGACCGATTAGGTAAAGGAGCCCAAGCGTCGGGAACGTTTGCCATACTGCATTACCAGTTTCCACACAGCCGTAGGCAATATCGCGGAAATAGGTAACAAACCAATACATCGGGTTTGCATGAACAACGACGGAAAGCATCGATTTTATAAACTCGGTAGAAAGTGAGTCGCCATCCTTTGGCTCAAGCACGTTGCCAACCTTCCAGAAAACAGGGGTCAAGTACGTCCAAAGAGTTAAAAATACGTTATAAAAATGCTGAATATCGCGGAAGAAAACGTATAATGAGGCGAGAATGAGCGAAAGACCGTAGCTAAAAAGGAACAGCGCGGGGAGCATCAAGAAAACGAGCAAAAGATTAAAGCTGAAGAAGCTTTGCTTTGCAATTATTGACACAACCGCCATAACGCCAAGGAGCGCAATCGATGAAAACGCGAAGTTTACTACCGCGCCGAGGTTGTTTGAAATTGGGAAAACGTACTGAGAAATTTTGTTTTTCGTCAAAAGGCCGCGATTTTGAACAATCGACGGAAGTGACTGTGTGGTTGCCGCGCGGACAAACGAGAACATAATATTACCGCAAAGAATGTATAGCGCGTACGTTTTTTCCGAGCCGTAGTTGAGCACCACGCTGAAAACGAAGAACATAACGAGCATATTAAGAAGCGGATTAAGAACAGTCCACAAGGCACCGATAACAGAGTTACGGTACTGAACCTTGATATTCTTTTTTACGAGCTCTCTTACAATATTTGCATTTTTCTTGAAGCTTTCAAGCTTCTTTTTGACAAATGCAAGGAGCTTTTTGAAGATATTTTCCTTTGTGTTCATTGTAACTCCATTAAAAATTGATGTAAATATTATAACACGGCGTGCGCGCGATGTCAAGGTTTGTCGGTCAAGTATCAAATATTGTTGATTTTTGCAAGTTCTGCCTTTTCGCTTTATTTGCGCTTAATTTCCTTCATTATTTCGCCGTACATATAAAGTGAGCCAAGGCAAAATAGCGGCTTGCCGTCCTCTTTTGCACGCGAAATCGCACACTGGGTCGCCTCTTTTACAGTTTTAAAGGCGTACGCTTCCTTGCCAAGGGACTGAAAGACCTGGGCATATTTTTCAGCAGGCAGGGCGCGCGGGTTTTCGGGAGTGATGCAAAAAATCTTGTCCGCAACCTCGCAAATTTTGCTTGCCATATAGGTATAGTCCTTATCTGCCATTACTCCTGTTAATGCATAAACCTTGGCAGAGCCGAAGTAGTTTTTTATGCTTTCGACGCTTGCTTCAATGCCCTCAGGATTGTGTGCGCCGTCAAAAATAACGAGGGGAGTGTCTAAAATTCGCTCAAAGCGGGCGTGCCACTCTGCTTTTTTAAGTCCTTCGATTACGTGCGGTTGGGTGATATAAAAGCCATGCTCACAAAGCACAGAAACCGCCTCAAGGACGTTTGAGCAATTTATCGGCTGATACATGCCGAGCAGCTTTATTTCAACGTTTCTGAAATTTTTGTAGTCAAGGGTTGTGCCATCGAAGGATGCTCTTTTTACTATTATTTCATCGTGGCTTGCTAAATAAACGGGGGCGTGCTTTGTTTCGGCAACCTTTAGTATAACCTCACCTGCACGCTTATTTTCTCCGCACCATAAAACAGGTACATTATTTTTAATTATTCCCGCCTTTTCGTAGGCGATTTTTTCAACTGTGTCACCAAGAATTCCGGTATGGTCAAGGGAAATTCCCGTGATAACGGACAAAACGGTGGTGTCAATTACGTTTGTTGAGTCAAGGCGGCCGCCAAGACCGCACTCAAGCACGACAATATCGCATTTGTTTTTGGCAAAATAGGTAAATGCAATCGCGGTGACAAGCTCAAACTCAGTTGGCTTGTCCGTCATTTTATCGGCGTGCTCCTTTACCTCTTCGGTAATTTCGCAAAGCTCCTTGTTTGAAATTGGCTTGCCGTTTATTGCCATTCTTTCATTAAATTTGGTTATATACGGCGAGGTATATAGACCAACCTTGTAGCCCGCCTCTTTAAGCACGCTTGAGAGCATTGACGAGAAGGAGCCCTTGCCGTTTGTGCCCGCCACGTGTACGAATTTCAAGGATTTTTCGGGATTGCCGAGCATTTTGCAAAGCTCCTCTGTCCTTTCAAGTCCCGGCTTGCAAAACGTCCAATTTATTGAATGAATATATTCAAGTGCTTCTTTATAATTCACGTTATTCTCCTTTTTGCAGCTTGCGAATTTGGTTGTTTATCGCCTTGCTTTTTAAGATAAATGATACTGTAAAAATTTCAACGACTGCGGTTAAGGCATATACTGTCAATCTCACGAAGAAAAGAGTGCCGAAGCCGATATTGTAATTTGATAAATAAAAGCTTGCAAGCCCTATCGTTTTTATCACAACCGAAGCAACGAAGTGTGCGGGCAAGGTGGCAACTGTTATGCGCGCAAGATTTGAAGGGGCTTTGATTTGCTTGAACAAAAAGCCGCAAACAAGCGCAAAAGCACACGCGCCGAGTGTCACGACAGGATTTATGGTATAGCCGCGAAGCACACAGCCGAGTAAGTCGGCAACCACCGCCACCATAGCGGCGCGAAACGGGCCTAAGACAACCGCCACCAAAATTATTGGCAGATTTTCAAGCCCTATTCTTATCATTTCGGTGACGTTTATGGCAAGGAACTTGCCAAGCACTATTGAAAGCGCCGTCATAAGCGCCATAAAAGCAATTTGCTTCGTCGTTATAGCGTTTTTCTTTTCACTGTTTTCCTTTTTTTGCATAAAAAAAGCACCTCCTAAAAATTAGAAAGTACAGATTTGCATCGGGAGCCAAAAGCTTGGCTATGTCTGTTTTTGGTCGTTGACCACAGCGGGATGCAATATGCGGACCGCAACCTATGTTTTCGTTTTAGAGGCAACTCCCCGTCCCCTAAACACTTAACGCACGCATATTTACTCTGTAACACCGTGCCGAAGCACAATATTATATTAACACATTCAGCTTCGCTTTTCAAGGTTTTTCTTTTATCGTTTTTTGCATTTTGGCGAATTTTTTGTTAAATTTTCTTGACAATGGTACATATTTTATATATAATAAGCGTGGAATTTGAGAACGGTTCTCAAATTTGATTCAAATTTGATAAAGGATTTGTAAAATGGAGATATTAAAGGAAGCTTTTTTGTCGGTTTTTGGTGAACCGATAATTGACACCTTAAAAATATTGCCGCTTCTTTTCATTGCCTATCTTATAATGGAATGGCTTGAAAGGAAGGCATCGTATAAAATGGAGCGTGCGCTTGCAAAAATCGGGCGCGGCGGTCCCGTCATCGGCTCATTTCTTGGCTGTGTGCCGCAATGCGGCTTTTCGGGCGCGAGTGCGAATTTGTATGCGGCAGGAATAATCACCGAGGGTACACTTATCGCGGTATTTCTTTCAACAAGTGACGAGGCGGTTGTACTTCTTCTCTCATCTATGGCGCCGTTTTCACTGATTGGCAAGCTTATTTTAGCAAAGATTATTATCGGTATCATTGCCGGCTACTTAGTTGATTTCAAAAACAAAAAGCGCGGTATAAAGAAGGTGCCTGTTGATATGTGCCGTGACTGTGGCTGTGAGGAAAGCGGAGGAATTTTCAAGCCCGCAATTACACACACCGCCAAGGTTGGCTTCTTTATTTTCATTGTCAACCTCGCATTATTTAACGTGGCAAGCTTGCTTGGCGAGGAGTTCATTCACAACCTGCTTTTAAGCGGAAGCTTTTTCCAACCGTTTATAACGGGCTTGGTTGGTCTTATTCCTAACTGCGCAGTATCAGCGGCAATTACGGAGCTTTACGTCGAGGGGGCACTCTCATTTGGTTCAGCGGTTGCAGGACTTTGCTCAGGCGCAGGTATAGGCCTTGCGGTGCTTTTCAAAGCAAATCCTGTGAAAAAGGAGAATTTTCGTATAGTAATCACCCTTTATACCGTTGCAGTTGCCTCGGGAATTTTACTTAACCTATTGGGAATATAAAAACATAGCGTGCTATCGTTAAGACGGCACGCTATTTTTATCTAATTTTAGGGATGTCGTGGGCGCCATTCCCTACAAGGCATAGCTCCTCACTTTTCTACATTTCTACAAAATAATGCTCTATAAATTCTTGCATTTTTTCCAAAGGGCTTTCATCAGACGCGGCAATATAATCCAAATCTATATTATAGAAATAGCACAGTGCCAATCTGCAACCTACGTCATCATATCCAACCATAACAAACGATTTGCAGGGTGAATATTTGTCGTTTGAGGCAATTTGAAAATGATACTCACCATAATCAATTTCGCTGACAGGCATTACGAAATTGCCGTTATAATCAACTACTGCCTCGTCAAAAAACTGATATTTTGAAAGAAGCTGTTCTTTGTTTTCATGATAGCTTTCACTTGAATACTCCAAGAACAATGAAACCGTTTCATTCTCAAAAATCAATTCCTCGGTGATTTTATACCCAAAGCTAACACTTTCATATTCGCCAAGTTCGCTAAGGGATGGCATATAGTTCTTTGCCGATATTACTTCGTTTCTTTTCGCTTCGTAATTTTCGATATTAGTATCGACATCGATTCGGGTAAAAAAATTTTCAATTGCACACGATGCAAGCGAAAAAACAAAAATTGTCATTATGACAAATGTCAAAAGTGCTTGAAAAATCTTTTTCCTATTACCCATAAAAGCTCCTTCCTTATTACAAAATTAGTTCCATTTTACCTTTTTGACATTCTCGACAAGCTTTGCTTTGATTTGCTCCTTTTCCTCGGTTGACAATGCTGAAACGTCAGCTATGTAGCAGCTATTTCTTGAAATATAGAGATAAAGCTCGTCATTTTTATTTACTGCTCTTTCAAAAGCGGAGTATGCGTAAAAATCATCGCCATCGGCAAATTCACTGTGCGATTTCATTGTAAAGCCGTCATCCTCAAACGTATATGTAACAGTGGCGTTTAGCGATTTTGCTTTTTTAACGGTAAAGAGTGGCAAAATCAACGCTGTAAACAAATTAAAGGCATCAAGCAGTACGGTAAAAATAAAAAGGAGAATAAAATAATACGAATATGAGTTAAAGCTCTTATTGATTATTCCGTTCACAACCGCTATGGCAGCTGCAACAAAAAGCACGGCTGTTAAAACCGAATAAAATACTATTCTTTTTGTGTTTGAAAAGAAGTGAAAGCGGCTAAATTTAAGCAGTCTTTCTCTTGTATATAGAGTTTCTAGAGTTATTTTCATTTCCATTTTACCTTTTTAAGATTTGATTCCAAAACGCTCCTTAGCTGTTCCCTTTCCTCGGCTAGCATCATGGAGAGGTCAACGACAAATGCATTGCGCGGTTGAATGTAAAGATAAAGAGTGTCTTTGGTTTTCTCTGCTTTTACAAGCGCATTATATTTCATCGTTGTTTTTTCTTCAAGCACATCGCTTTTATTAACGTACAATGTGATTTCATCATCGGTAAAGGTATATTCAAGCGTTGCATCGAGTGCTTTAGATTGCTTTATAACCGTTCTTGGCAAAAAAACGAAGAGCATAAGTGGCAAGACGATATCAAGCAAGGTAAAAAACAAGCACGACATCGCCCAATAAAGATCCAGCTCGCTAAATATGATCTGTACAAGCGCAAAAAAATAAGAAATAAAGGTGCAAACAGGTAAAACAATCCACAAAAATCTTTGATTTTTAGCAAAGTGATAGGCGGATTTAAGAACCCTTTCTTTTGTATAAACGGTTGTGTTTTTTATTTCCATTTTGTAACCTCTGTTATTTTTGTTCGTTTTGGCGTTCCTCTAAGCGAATAAGCTTTATTGCGGCAAGCGAGATAAGCGCAAAGGAAGCTGCGCATATCACGAAAAGTGCAACCGAGCTTGAATAAAGCAAAAGTGCGGCTAAGGTTGCCTCGCTGAAGCCGAAAATGAATGCGAGCTTAACGTTAATCGGGCGGATTTTCTTTGAGAAAATGCCCATAACTGAATTGGCGGCGCCAAGGGATGCCAAAATCATAAGTGAAATCATAAAAATACCCGTGAGTGGGTATATTTCATTTTGAAGGAAGTTTATAACGTTCATATAATACGGGTCCGCTTCGCTAACGCTTGCGCCTATTCTGAGTGCATTTACGTTTATCAGCGGAAAAAGCATAGACGTCACTACAAACGAGTGCGCACAAGCAATTATAATATGAAATTTTTTGTAGCGCATATTATTCCCTCCCGTCAATTATTTCGCAAAGCACGCTAAGATCATATATATTTTAACATAGCGGGGTTAATTTGTCAATTATAATAGATTTTATCTATTGACATTTATTTATACGTGTGCTAAAATACTTAAAAAGCGATGACAAAGACAGTAGCAAATTCTTAATTTTCAGAGAGATAGCGGTTGGTGTGAGCTATTAATTGGGATTTTGTGAAAACCACTTTCGAGCTGCAGGCAGTAACAAGCCGTGCCGTTTCCCGCGTTAAGGGTAATTGAGTTAAAATTAAGGTGGAACCGTGCTATGCACCCTTAATGTCCTTTTCGGGCGTTAAGGATTTTTTTATTTGCCCGATAAAATCTCAAAAACGTACGGAGGTATAATTATGAAAATTATGCAAAACAATGGCGTAGCTACCGAAATTGAAAACAAAGCCGAGGAGCTACACATCATAAGACACACAGCGGCGCACATTATGGCGCAGGCAATCAAGCGCCTTCACCCTGAGGCAATTTTTGCTTACGGCCCTGCAACTGAAAAGGGCTTTTACTATGACGTTGACCTTGGCGACAAGAAGCTAAACGACAGCGACCTTGAGGCAATTGAGAAGGAAATGAAGAAAATCACAAAGGAAAACCTTCCAATCAAGGCATATTCCTTACCACGCGACGAGGCAGTTAAGCTAATGGAGGAGCGCGGCGAGAAATATAAGGTTGAGCATATTGCAGACCTTGCACCCGACGCAACAATTACTTTCTTCCAGCAGGGCGACTACATTGATATGTGCGTAGGCCCACACCTTTGCTACACTAAGGCGCTCAAGGCGTTTAAGGTAACAAAGATTTCCGGTGCATATTGGAAAAACGACAAAAACAACAAGATGCTCACACGTGTAAACGGTACGGCATTCCATACAAGCGAGGAGCTTGACGAATACCTAAAAATGGTTGAGGAGGCAGAAAAGCGCGACCACAACAAAATCGGACGTGACCTTGAATTCTTCACAACCGTTGATACAATCGGTCAGGGCTTGCCAATCCTTATGCCAAAGGGCTCTCGCGTTATTCAGCTTCTTCAAAGATGGGTTGAGGATACCGAGCAAAAGCGCGGCTACCTCTTAACAAAAACTCCTCTTATGGCTAAGCGCGAGCTGTTTAAGGTTTCAGGCCACTGGGACCACTACCGTGACGGTATGTTTATTATGGGTGACCCGGACGACGAGACAAAGGAATGCTTTGCGCTCCGTCCTATGACCTGCCCATTCCAATATCAAGTATTCTTGAACAAAAAGCGTTCATACAGAGATTTGCCAATGCGTCTTGGCGAGACCTCTACTCTATTCAGAAACGAGGACAGCGGCGAGATGCACGGTCTTATTCGTGTAAGACAGTTTACAATTTCCGAGGGACACTTGGTGCTTCGCCCTGATCAGCTTGCAGAGGAATTCAAGGGCTGCTTGGAGCTTGCAAAATACTGCCTTGAAACCGTTGGCCTTTGGGAGGACTGTACATTCCGCTTCTCACAGTGGGATCCAAACCGTGAGGGCAAGTACGAGGGCACACCTGAGCAATGGAATGAGGCGCAACAAATCATGGGCAAGCTTCTTGACGAAATCGGCCTTGAATATGAGATAGGTATTGACGAGGCGGCATTCTACGGTCCTAAGCTTGACATTCAGTGCAAGAACGTATTTGGCAAGGAGGACACAATTGTTACAATCCAAATCGATATGCTTCTTGCTAAGAAGTTCGGTATGGAATACGTTGACAGAGATAACCAAATGGCAACTCCGTACATCATCCACCGTACTTCCCTTGGCTGCTACGAAAGCACGCTTGCACTTATTCTTGAAAAGTATGCAGGTGCTTTGCCACTTTGGCTCTCACCTACACAAGCAACTATCGTTCCAATCAACTCCGAGTTTGACGAGTATGCGAAGGAAATTCAAGCAAAGATGCTTGAAAAGGGCATCCGCGTAGAGCTTGACAACAGAAACGAAACAATGGGCAAGCGTATCCGTGAGGCACAGCTTGACAAGGTTAACTACGTTTTAGTTGTTGGCGCAAACGAAAAGGAAACAAACACAGTTTCACTCCGTGCACGCGGCGGCATCAACCTTGGTGTAATGTCAATTGATGAAATGCTTGAAAAGTTGACAACAGAAATTGACACAAAAGCAAGATAATAAAACAAAAAAGCGTTGCGATTGCAACGCTTTTTATTATTGATTTCGTACACGTGTCGGCTAATTTTCTGCAATTTGCTTGCCAACAATACCCTCAAGCTCGTACAAGGTTTCCTTTTCGTCAAGGGTTGAATATTGCACGTTTAAGACGTCACCGACGGAAAGCTCCTTGCCACCGTGCTCGTCAACCTCGGTCGAATGTGTTTTTGCCTTTTGCACGGAAAGGACAAACATATTCGCAGGCCAGAAAATATCTCTTATCTGCTTGCCTACCGCAAACGCACCCTTTTGAACTGTGACCGCCACGTTGTTTACCGTTGATTTTTTGCCCTCGTTTTGCTCCTCAACGCGAGTTTCCATTGCGCTGTCGTTAATTGATTTTGCTTCAAAAAGCTCGGTTAAGAAATATGCAATTAACGAAACCATAATTACGGAAATTATATTTTCGTGGCAGGAAAGCGCCTCAATTGAAAAGATAATTGCAGTAAGTGGGGATTTCATAAAGCCCGAGAGCGTTGCAACAATGCCGAGGACCAAGATTATTGAGTAAAACTTCTCGTCAAGGCCCATAAGGAGCAAGCTTCTGCCGATTATTGCAGAAACGGTAGCGCCTATTGCAAGGGACGGAATGAACATACCACCCGAGATACCGTTTGTGTTTGCACCTATTGTGAGCGTGGTGCGCGCTATCAAAATAAAGATTAAAATTCCTATTGAAAGGTTGTTTTCAAAAAGCGAAAGGATGAAGGCATGTCCCGTTGAGATGCCCGAAAAGGTGATAAGACCGACCAAAACGGTAAGGGTGAAAATCAAGAAAATTCTCACGTAGCTTGGCACTTTTTTAAGAGTTTTTCCAAAAAAGCGCTTTACAACCTGATAATATTTTAAGATGGCAGAGCCCAAAATACCGAGAATGACACCAACCACCAAGGGAATCCAAAGCTCCTTAATTTCAAGGTGCGGAAGGGAAAGACCCTCGAAAAGGTCGGTTGAAACGCCAAACGCGCGTGAGAGTGGGCGCGAGGCGATGTTGGCGAAAAGAACGGAGGACGATGCCACAATCATAATTGTGGGCGAAATTCTTTGGTGTGCCTCCTCTATTGCAAAGAGTATTCCCGAAATCGGTGCGCCTGTGGCAACGGAAAAGCCCGCACACGCGCCGCCCGTCATAGTGTATCTGTCCCAAGCCCTATGCTTGCCGCCTGCAAAAAGATATACTGTGCCGCGACCAATTGACGTGCCCATTTGCACGGACGGACCCTCGTTTCCAAGCGGAACGCCGACAAGGAAGGTAAAGAGCGAAAGGGTGAAAACGCCAAGCAAGCTTCTTAACCACTTAAAGGTGATAATTCCGCGAAGAACTCCTATCGAGGTTGGAATACCGCCGCCCTTGAGGTTTGGATATTTCTTAAAAATAAACGCGAGCAAAACGCTCACACCGAAAAGAACGCCGAGCAAGATGGGAACTAAATATAAATGAGTGCGCAAAAATGCGTAAGCGTATCTTGAAACATCGATTATATGATGTGCAATAAATTTATATAGCGTAACCGCAAATGCAGTCAGCGTACCCGTGATAAAGCCGAAAACGAGCGCAGGCACGATTAAATTTATAATGTAGCTTTTGTAGTCCTTGATTTTTGTACCGAGCTTCATTTTCTTCTCCTTCCACAGTTATAAAATACAGTTATATTTTAACACAGCATTAGTGTCCTTGTCAATAATTTTAGATACAAAAAGAGCCACGGAAAAATAATAAAATTCCGTGGCGTTTTAATAAAATTGTGGGGGGAGTGTTTAATTTTCGCTATAAATTACAGTAACGTCCCCGTGAAGCTGAAGAATTGAAGCAGGCACCTCGGGCGTGATTTTACCGTAGAATGCTTTTTCAAGAATTTCCTTTTTTGCTTTGCCGTTTGCAATCAAAAGAATCTTCTTTGCTTGCATAATTGAGTACATTCCCATAGTGATTGCTTGTCTTGGAACGTCGTCCTTTGATGCAAAGAAGCGTGAGTTTGCTTCAATTGTTGACTCATCAAGGTCAACAACGTGGGTTTCCTTTGTGAAATACTCATCGGGCTCGTTAAATCCGATATGACCGTCAAGGCCGATGCCGAGAAGCTGGATGTCAATTCCGCCAAGCTCCGAAATCATTTTATCGTATGCTTCACCCTCGCAAGCCAAGTCAGCAGCACAGCCGTTTGGCACGAAGGTTTTGCTTTTATCTATGTTTACGTGAGCAAAAAGGTTGTTGTCCATAAAATAGCGGTAGCTTTGGTCATTTGCGCCGTCAAGCCCAACGTACTCATCAAGGTTTACAGACGTGCAGGATGAAAAATCAAGCTCGCCATTTTTGTACTTCTCTATTAAGCGTGCATACGTACCGAGTGGCGAGGAGCCCGTTGCAAGACCCAAAATCGGATTTTGCTTGCTTTTTATAACCTCTGCAATAATATCTGCAGCCATTTCACTTAGCTTAGCGTAGCTTTCTACATTAATAAAATTCATAATATTCTCCTAAAAATTATTTTGCAAGTAAATCGTAAACGGTGTCGTTAAAATACGTTATAATTTCTTCAACCAATTCGATAAAAAACGGTGAGGTAAGAAATGAAACTATTTCCGTAAAAGCGCAGAAGAAAGCGAAAACGATTCCAACAGGCAAAGCAATTTTAGTTAAAATTCTCGCGGCTTTGATATATCCGTTTTCTGTGTCGCACTGCATATAGTATTTTCTTGTAAACACCTTTGAAAGAATCAAGAAAATAAACATTGAGGGGAACCAGAAAAAGAGCGTTTCGACAATATCGCTTGCAGATAAAACGGCACACACAAGCGCGGGCACGGCAAATGCAAGTGACAAAACGTAATTAACCTTGTTTGGTTTTGCTTGCTCACACGCCTCGGGTGCGGGTGCTCCCAAAACCTCGTTTTTTTCTTCGTCGGATGGTAAGATGCAAGCTTGAGTGCCACATTCAATGCAGAATTTAGCGTCGCTTTCAAGCTCGCTTTGGCAATTTGCGCAAAGCTTTTTTGGTATTTCTGTGGGATTGCCGCATTCAGAGCAGAATTTTGCTTCGTCAATAAGCTCCTTATTACAGCTTGAACATATTTTCATTTTGTTCCCTCCTATTCATATGCTTCATCCTTTATATTATATACCATTTTACCTTTTTTGTCAATAATGCTATATTTTTCTTGAAAAAATTGCGCGTGTGGTTTATAATAAACATATATCACTTTAAGGAGATTTTTATGAAAAAATGGAGTAAGCAGCGCGCGTGGGAGTGGTACAATTCTCGCCCTTGGATACGCGGCTGTAACTATATGAGTGCAGACTGCGTTAACCGCGTTGACCAATGGCAATCACTTCACTTTGAAGAAAGAATGAAAAGCACCGAAAACGAACTGGCGGTAATGCGCGACCTTGGCTTTAACTCCGTGCGCATAATCCTTGAATACGTCGTTTGGGAAAAGGAGCACGACTCGTTTCTTGAGCGCTTTGAGCGGTATATTTCTCTGCTTGACAAATACGGCATTAGCGCAATGGTGGTTTTAGCAAACGACTGTATGCCGCCGAAAACCGAGCTTTGGCGTATGCCCGATATTGGCGAGCAGCATTACGATTGGGGCTACCACGGTGGCAGAAAGCACTCTCAGCACGGAAGGCACAGCTGTCCTGCGCCTCACTATTATTTTGATGACCCCGTCCTTTGCGAAAAATATTTTGAAATGGTAAAGGAAATTGTCACACTTTATAAAAACGATTCGCGCATTTTGATGTGGGATTTGTTTAACGAGCCGGGAAACAGCAACCGCAGCGGAATTACTATGCCCATTCTTGAAAGAATGGTTAAAACGGTGAGAGAAATTAACCCATCGCAGCCGCTTACAATTGCGGCGTGGTGCAGTGACAAAAACTGTGAATTCAGTATGCCTGAGGATGTTTTCGCGCTTGAAAACTCCGATATTATTACATATCACAACTACGGTAGATACGAGGAGCATATAAGAGTAATTAAGTATTTGAAGCAATTTGAAAGACCCATGATAAACACGGAGTGGCTTGCAAGATGCACGAAAAATACGGTTTTTGACAATTTTCCGCTTTTCTATCTTGAAAATATCGGCTGCTTCAATTGGGGCTTCGTTGCAGGCAAATACCAAACCTACGAGCCGTATGAGGCGCATTGGCAATGGTATAACGATGACAAAAACGCTGACATTGATTTTACAAAATGGTTTCACGACCTATATAGACCAAGTCTGCGCCCATACGACCCGCGCGAGACGGATTTAATCAAAAGATTCTGCTCCCTTGCAGACAACGAATTTAAAAACAGGAGATAAATTATGATTGCAAAGACTTCACCTATGGGCTGGAACAGCTGGGACTGCTACGGCGCATCAGTAAACGAGGAAACAGTTAGAAAAAATGCCGAATATATGGCAAAGAACTTAAAACAGTACGGTTGGGAGTACATAGTTGTTGATATTCAATGGTATGAGCCAACCGCGGACAACAACGACTACAACGATTTTGCGGAAATTTGCCTTGACGAATACTCCCGCGTTATTCCTGCAAAGAACCGTTTCCCATCAAGCGCGGACGGAAAGGGCTTTAAGCCGCTTGCAGACTACGTACACTCACTCGGCTTAAAGTTTGGCATTCACATTATGCGCGGAGTGCCGAGAATCGCTGTACACGGCAAGGGAAAATTAAAGGGCACTGACAAAACCGCACGCGATATTGCAAGCGTTTGGGTGCAAAGACCGGGCGAGGAATTCCGCGTGACTAACTCTTGCTTTTGGAACACCGATATGTACGGTGTTGACACAACCAAGGAGGGCGCAAAGGAATACTACAAGAGCATTTTTGAGCTTTACGCATCTTGGGGTGTTGACTTTATTAAGTGCGACGATATTGCACGTGAGCTTCCCCACCACGAGGAGGAATTAAAGCTTATTTCAAACTGCATTAAGGAATGCGGCCGCGATATGGTCTTCTCCGTTTCCCCGGGTCCTTCACGACTTGAAAAGGCAGAATTTTACAAGCAATATGCAAATATGTGGCGTATTACCGACGACTTTTGGGACGAGTGGCATTTCCTTTACGAAATGTTTGAGCGTGCCGAAAAATGGTCAATCCACTCAGGCGCGGGACATTGGCCCGATGCTGATATGCTTCCTGTCGGTGCAATCCGCCAATGCTATAACGAAAATGAGTGGACGAAGTTCACAAACGACGAATTATACACAAACCTTTCGCTTTGGTCAATTATGCGCTCACCTCTTATCATCGGCGGTGAGATGACAAAGTTTGACAAGTTCACGCTTGACCTGCTTACTAACGAGGAAATTTTGAAGATGCACAAAAACGCGCGCCATTCACATCAGGTATGGCGTAAGGAAATTGACGGCAAGGAAATGTGCCTTTGGTGCGCGGTAAGCGTCACGGGTGGCACTTACGCCGCGCTCTTCAACCTTAGCGAAGAAAATGCAGAGGTACAGTTCCCACTTATCGACCTTGAAATTGAGGACCCTGTGTCCGGATTTGAGCTTTGGAGCGGTAAAAAAATCGCCTTTGACAGCGTAGTTAAAGCAAGCGTGCCATCGCACGGAGTAAAGGTATATTATTTTAATTAAGAGGTAAAAATGGACGTCATTTCCGCTTTGCTTTTGCTTGTAAGCATTGTGTTCGCTTCCTTTAGAAACGTGCTTATCAAAAGCTTTTCACCGTTTTCATATAAAAACCGTGAATTTTTTGGAATACAAGCATCGATTTTCGGCGTTGGAAGCATTGCCTTGCTTATTGTCAACTTGTTTAGCTTTAGCGGAATTTCCCCCTTCACGCTTTTGCTTGCACTGATTTACGGAATAATGCTTCTTTGCGCGCAGTGGTTTTATACTATTGCTCTATCTAACGGTAAAACGGGAATTTGCGCAACGATATATGCATTTGGATTTTTAATACCCACGCTGTCGGGCACGGTATTTTGGCAAGAAAAAATTTCAATTTTCGGGTATTTGGGAATATTAATCGTTATTCCCGTGCTTATAATTTCGGGATTAGGCAAAAAATCAAAGGATAAGACAAGCCCGTCAAAATCATACCTTTTACCGTTAATTATTGCTATGCTTTGCTCGGGTGGGCTTGGTCTTGTGCAAAAAATCCAACAAAAATCACCCCACGCGCACCAAACAAATTCTTTTATTTTAATTGCATTTACCTTTTGCTTTATTGCTTCGCTTTTATTTTTCCTTTGCTCAGGAAAGGGAAAAAACAAAATACAGCCCAAAAATCTTTATGCAAGCTCACTCATCGGTATATTTTTTGCAACGTGCAACATATTAAACACGCACCTTGCAGGTCGGCTTAATTCCTCAATATTCTTCCCTGCACTAAACATTGGAAACATTTTGTTCTCCTTGATTTTGGGAATGATAATATACAAGGAAAAGCCAACGAAAAAGGACTTTATCGTTCTTGTTTTATCCATCATTTCAATTCTTTTGGTTAACCTATAAAATAACTCTGGAGAGATTTATGAAAGCAAAAATCAGCGTACAAAGAAACAATATTATTGATAAAATTGACAGACGAATTTACGGCTCGTTTATCGAGCATCTTGGCAGAGCCGTTTACAACGGAATTTACGAGCCATCACACGAGTGTGCGGATGAGCTTGGCTTCAGACGTGACGTAATCGACCTAATTAAAAGCTTGAACGTGCCTATTGTTCGCTATCCCGGTGGAAATTTCGTATCGGGCTACAATTGGGAGGACGGCACAGGCCCTCGCCATCTTCGCCCAAAGAAGCTTGAGCTTGCTTGGCTTTCCGTTGAAACTAATGAGGTAGGTGTTGACGAATTTCAGGAGTGGGCAAAGCGCGCAAGCACTGACGTTATGATGGCGGTAAATCTTGGCACACGCGGCCCTGACGAAGCGCGCGCCTTGGTTGAATACTGCAACTCCACAACGGATACTTATTATGCAAATATGCGCCGCAAAAACGGATTTAACGAGCCGTTTGGCTTCAAGCTATGGTGTCTTGGCAACGAAATGGACGGATGGTGGCAAATTTGCCATAAAACCGCCGAGGAATACGGAAGGGTGGCAACAGAAGCCGCTAAGGTAATGAAATGGGTTGACGACTCAATTGAGCTTGTTGCTTGTGGTAGTGCCGATGCGAATATGCCTACATTTGGCGAATGGGAGCGCACCGTGCTTGACCACACCTACGACTATATTGATTATCTCTCGCTTCACTGTTACTTTGGAAACAAGGACTCCGACACGCCGAATTTCCTTGCGCGTGTTGAGGAAATGGACCGCTTTATTAAGACAACGAGCGATATTTGCGACGAAATCAAAGCAAAAAAGCAGAGCGACAAGACAGTAAATCTTTCCTTTGACGAATGGAACGTTTGGTATAGAACCAAGGACGAGGAAAAAACAGCTGAAAAATGGCAATACGCGCCACATCTGCTTGAGGAAAAATACAATTTTGAGGATGCAATTTTAGTTGGTTGTATGCTTATGAGCTTGCAAAACAACTGCGACAGAGTAAAAATCGGTTGTATTGCTCAGCTTGTCAACGTTATCGCACCGATCATGACCGAGGAAGGCGGTAGCGCGTGGGTGCAAACAATCTTCTACCCGTATTTCTACGCGTCACTCTACGGCAACGGCAAAACGCTTAAAGCAGCCATCGACTCCCCCTCTTACAAATCAAAGGAATGTTGGGACGTGCCATACGTTTACACATCTGTTATCGACAACGAGGAGGCGGGTGAGCTTGTTTTGTTCCTTGCTAACCGTTCACTTGACAGCGATATTACGCTTGATTTGAAAATTGACGGCTACGATAACCTAACGCCTATCGAGCATATTATGCTTTATAACGACGACTTAAACGCGCAAAACAACAAGGATGAGCAAAACGTAAAGCCCGAAAGCTTGAAGATTGACTCACTTAACGTAACGCTAAAGAAGCATTCTTGGAATATGATTAGAATAAAATATTAAATATAAAAAAGCCGGCCCTGTGTCGGCTTTTCATTATATTTTATCAAGTGTGTAAATCATTTTAGACTCAACCTCGGACGGATTTTTCTCATTATAAACAAAGAGTCGTCCGCCGCGGCGCTCGTCCACACCGTAGCATCTGTAGCCAACGCAAGCATCCCAAAAGAGACGAATGCCACAGTATTCCGCATCGAAATCATTCATATGAGTGTGACCGCAGGAAATGGCTTTTATATCACCGCGCTGAAGAAGCAAGGAAAAGAGTCCCGAATTAAATGGCGTAGAATCAAGATTTTCGTCGAAGCTGCCGCTTTTTATGCACACATCGGGATTTGCTTGAGCTGTGCGGTATTCATACGGTGCAATATGCATACAAAGCAGCCCGGGTATCTTCTTCCCTGCCGCCTTTTCAAGCTCGCATGAGGTGTTATAGTACCAAAGAAGCTGATCAAAATATAGCATACCCCAAGGACCGTAGCCAACGGGTTGGTTTGGCAAAGCAATCTTTTTGCGCGCCTCTCCACCAAGCAAGGCGTCAAGCTCGTCAACCGAGTGGTTGGTGTCAAGTCCCCAAACTGCAAGTGCAACTTCTCCATTTTTATTATAAACTGGGAGCATAAAGTTCGATTTTCCGTGAACATCATCATCCGTGTGGGCTGAAATACAATGAGGATAGGACTCGTAAATTTCCTGCTGATGTGAAATATCTACGTGCGCGTCGTGGTCGTGGTTGCCAAACACGTGCGCCCACAAAATGCCGCGCTTTTCAAGCGGAGCTGTAAACACGTCAAGAAAATCCTTCAGGTCATTTTCGTCCTTTATTGCGTGTCCATCACAGTTATCTCCACCCAAAATCACCAAATCGGGGTCTGCCTCATCAAGCAAAACCTCAACCGAACGAAGCGAGCGCGCATCATACTTTGCCGACTCCTGCAAGTCCGACATCATAAGCACGCGAAACGTGCCGTCGTCTCTAAATTTTAGCTTTATTTTTTTGTTATCCATGCTTTCATCCTCTCAAAGCTTCAATTTATTAAAGTATATCACACAAAAGCTATCTTTACAAGTGAATATTAACACAAAAAGCAGACACAAGGTCTGCTTTTTGTAGCGAATTATATAGATATAGAATTATAAAATTCGGTATCTCTTTATTTGGTAAGCTCCTTAGCTCTGTCAAGGTAAGAATAGTAGCTTTCGTGGTTTCTTACGTAATTAAACCATTCCCAACCGTAGTCGGCGGACAGGGCAAAGTACGGCACGCTTCCGTCAGCATCCATTCTATAACCGTATTCTATAGGCGCTCTTTCCTTATTTGGCAAGACGATACATTCCGTTCCTTTTATAAGCTTGATTCCGCCAAAAATGGCTTCATCGCCCGTATCAAGCTCCTCTTCGTCCTTGAAGCTGTTCCATTTTTTATAATATTCAAGTGAAATTTCAAGATGCTTAAAGCCGTTTTCGATTTCACCGTTGCCAAAATGCGCCGCGCTTCTGACAAGTGAAGTCCAAGCGTAAGCACAAACCCATGCATTAGGCACGGTGCCGTTTCCAAAGCTTTCTATCAATTCCATATTGAATTTGCACACTCCTATTGAACGAGGCGCGTTATTTCTGTGGTGCGCAGGGCGACATATAGTATGCTCCATAAGGTTAAAGGTATTTTTTGCATACATTGCCTGTGCTTCCTCTATGCTGCTTGCTTGATTGTTTTCAATAAATTCGCCAAGCACGGATGAATAAGAAGTGATAGGAGATTGATTCTTTCTTATACCCTTGTTATCCTCGAAAATTACTATCTCGCCGTTTTCGTTTTCGTGATACGAATATTCCACTCCCGCAACGTAGCCGTCAGTTAAATTTGTTGCTTCGTAAATTCTTGAAAATCCATCACCAAGCGGCATATATCCCTCTCCCTCACCCTTGTAGGAAACGAGATCGTACACCGTCTTTATCGCTCCGCTGCAATATTCATTGACTACTCTTACAAGACCAATACCCTCTTTGAAATAATAGTCCTTGCGTCCCGTGCGATAATAAAGTCCACCTTTAAGACCTTTTGAATCGGTTGCAACCTTTAAGCAGTTTTCGAAGGTCCCCGCCTTTGTTTCAACCGTACCGCCGTCCTCACATTTGATGCTTGTCTTTATATGATAGGAATCTCCACGATTATATTCATACGTCGGCGATGCGCCCTTTTGCCACTCGTCGCTCCAAATACAGCCGGTCGAATCCTGCAAAATACTGTAAATATGATTGCACAAGATTCCGATTTCCGCATTTGAACCGTTTGTTACCTTCCATTCAAACGACCATCTTCGACTACCGTCTTTCAACTTAACACAGTTATTTCCCCTTGTCACAACGGCTCTACGAAAGAAATTCCAATGTCCCGTAAAATCAGTTCCATTGTCACCCTCAAAAATTCGGTTCATACACTGTCCTGCAAGTCTGGCGTGGGCTTTTTGAATTTCGGTTGTGGCAAGCTCGTTTGCGCGCAAAATATATTCCGATACGTCTACAAGCTGTTCTCTTCCTTCGCCTTCAACGCGAAAATATTCGTTTCTTATCGCTTGAATCATATCAATATACGAGCTTTTGTCGTAGCCGTGTCTTATCGCTTCACTATCCGCCTTGAAAATAACATTATTCTCATCAATATGCTCGACCCTGTATCTGATTTTAACGTCAAGATATTCGGGATTATAGTTGGTCACGTACTCCCAAGTATTGCCCTTGCAAATCGGAATAAGACCGCTTCCACCGTTTATTTTATACGATTTCAAGAATCTTTCCTCGCCAAGTCCGTCAAGGCGCGTTTCACATTTTACTATACCGATGCCATCCTTGTAGTAGTTTTTATAGACTCTTGTGCCACAGTCGGTATACTGCTTGGTTTCATAAACCTTACAGTAGTCAAAGGTACCCGCAGGAGTATTTACCGTTTCACTGTCGCTTACAAGCGTTAGCGTTGTTTTGTCACTACCCACAAATGTCTTGCCGAGTGCTAAGTCCTTGAAAAAATATCCATCGCAGAACGATGCGTTTCTCATAATATTGTTTGCGTACGTGTCAAATGAGCATATATATCCCTCGTCAACGGTATCGTTATTCCAAAAACGAAGCTCTCCGTCAATATACCTATATTTTTCAACGGTGGTACTTATTCCGTAATTATATTCATTCTTGCCCTTTAGCTCGTTTTCCTTTTTGTAGCGCAACGGTTTTACGCTTGAAGCAAGATAATATTTTTCGTCTGTTGGCGTAAGAAGCGATTTCGCTTTTTCAAAAGCCCCATCGCCCTTTTCCTTATTATTCAAATCGTAATAATACACTAAGCCAAGCGTGTAATATTCACTCGCCAATGCTTTTTTGAAGCCGTATTTTTCAAGCATTGGAATATTCTTTTCAAGGATCATTTTTTCTCTTACGCTTCCGTATATATCGTATCTTTCCCTTGCTAGGATAAATTCCATTACCTCTTCGTTTTTGCCCTTTATTGCCGCTTCCTTTATGCTTTCAAAAAGCTCATCGTTTTTCGCACCGGGGAGCCACCACCAACCGCTATGCAAAACATCCGCAAGCGCGTGATACTTATCCCTACTTTCAGGCAAGCTTTCAACGTCCTTTAGTACGTCCTTGTATATTATTTCAAAGCCGTCTTTATTGTTTTTGAGTCGCCAAAGCTTAAGCTCCTCAACCTTTTTCATTACCTTTTCAACCAATGTATCGTTCCATTTTTCGTTCATAGCACACAGTTCCTTTCTCATTCTTTTTCTGCCATCATTGAGCTGCCATTTAACCGTGCCCTCGCTAATGCTCATTTTTTTAGCAATTTCCAATATAGAAAGTCCTTCAAAATAATAAAGCTGTATTATTTTTTTAACCTTTTCGGGAAGCTTTTCAATTCCTTGCCTTATCTCGTGACTGCTTTCCTTATCTATATATGCTTCTTCAGGGCTGTCGCTTTGAAAATTAGAAATCTCATAATTTTCAAGTTGGTCAAGCGGCACAATTCCTCGATAACGTCTTACAGTATTGAGTGCGCAATTTTTTGCAATTTTACGCACCCAAGGCGCAAACTTGCTTGGATCAGCAAGAGTGTTTAATTTCATCCACGCGGTAACGAATGCATCCTGCGCAGAATCCTCTGCCATAAATTGATTTTTAGCGACGGTGTTTGCCGCCGCAATTACTGAAGCTTGATATCTAATAACCAAAGCTTCATACGCCTTTTGCTCACCCGATAGCGTTAAAAGCACCAAGGTTTCGTCTGTCTGATTTCTGTACACTCTTAGTTCTCCTTTCAAACCAATTGTGGCATTGTTTTTTGAGTACTCACCTTTAAGACGTTATTTGAATGAAAAAGGTTGGGTAATTTTTGAAAAAATGCTATGAACAATTTAATTTTATCATAAATTCCCCTAAAACTCAAGGAAAGCTAACAAAAAACGAGTGCCTCGGCACTCGTTTTTTCACTTTGCAGATATTATTGAATCTTCTCAATAGGTATCCATAGCTCCATATATCGCTGGTTGCTTTTTTCGCGTCTGAACCAATGTGTTAGAACAATTTCGGGCGCGTTGGCAAACTGATAGCCCGAGGTCGGGAGCCACTCGTTTACTATCCTTTTTCTTAAATCAAGAAATACAACTGTCGGATAGGAGCATCTTTCCGTTTCAAAAATTGCATAGGTTTGCTTTGGAATTGTGATATGCTCAAAATATTTTGCAAACTCCTCACCAAGAATGCATTCCTTATTCAAATTATTTCTATAATACTCGGATATTTCCTTTGTAATGTAAAAATCATATCCGTCATCATTTACATTTGTGATAACGTCATAAAACTCCTCAATGTTGCCTGCCAAGCCCTGCAAAATGTATTGCAATGGTCTTGTGTTGACGTACATATCCTTTTCTTGCTTTTCTTGCTCCTCGGAATCCCCCGGCACGCCTGTAAAATGACGCTTGTAGCCGGTTAATACCATTTCGCCCTTTTCTTCAATTCTGTAATCCATAGTTTCTCCACCCTCCAAAGAAATTTTCATCGACAAGCGAGAAAACGATTTTAGCATTTTTCCGTCTGCGCGCGCCTGTGACGGAGTTATGCCGTGGAATTTTTGAAACGATTTTGCAAAGCTATCGGGACTATCATAACCGTACTTAAGAGCTACATCTATTACCTTGCTCTCTCCTTGCGAAAGCTCCGCCCCGGCAAGTGACAGTCTTCTTTGACGAATATAGTCGCCCAAGGTAAAGCCGCAAAGAATGCTGAACACTCTTTGAAAATGATAGCTTGATGAAAAAGCTTCCTTTGCCACATCTTCATAATCTATCTTTTCGGTTATGTGCTCCTCAATATAGTCTATTGCCTTTTGTATTCCCAAAATCCAATCCATCATTGTCCCCCCTATCTGTCTATATTCTATCAAAGGTAAAAACTAAAATCCCGTCTTTTTGTGCTTTCTTGTGTCGGGTTTCACTCTTACTGCATAATGAATTTTGATTCAAGCATGTGATAAAGCGCTCGCGATTTTTATTTGTTTAGCAAATACGAATATTCAAGCCGTATTGTTTCTTCCTCTGTTACATATCTGTCAACATATGCAAACTTGTATGTGTCGCAGTCTACAACACCGTTTCCGCGCTTGATTCTAATGTTTTCGGCCTCTCTTGGTATAGCTTGATATAGTGCCGATTTTGATTGGCTGCCCAATTGGTTATTATAAGAGCCATAATAAAGATTTGGAGCTTCCTTGGATTGTTTAATAAAATGCTCCATTATTGAATGGTTTTCATAAACATCATAGCACCAAAAATACTTGAAAACCTTTTTCATATATGATGCCTTTACTCTGCGGTGAGTTTCTGACTCCTCGTAAACCTTCATAACAATTTCATTGCCTTCATTGTCAAATCTTGCACTCATTTCACAGCCCTTAGTAAAGCCACTCGACATAATCATATCAGAGTCAGGAATTTTTCCTTTTACTTCATCAAGCTTTTTTTGAATTTCTTCATAATTTGGAAATTCTATTCTATATCCTGTATATGCCACCCCAATCTCGGGCATTGATATGCAAAAATAAGATATCTCGTCATCCTGTGCAAACACCATTGTAGGAATGAGCTTTTGTAAAGCAACTACAATATCCTTGCATTTTGGACAGATTTTTATATGCTCCTCAACGAGCTTTTTGTGGTCAGGCTGAATCGTTCCGTTGGCATAGATAAATAAGTATTTATAAATTTCCTTGCATTCCATAATTTTTTCTCCTTTTGTATCTACATTAAAGTGTTTTTTGAGTGCTTCTATTGCATAATGAGTTGTGCTTTTCACAGTACCTTTAGGAATATTCATTTTGCTTGATATTTCCTCTATGCTCATACCGTAAAAATACCGATATGTTATCATTTGCCGTTGCTTTTTTGGTAATTTGGATATTTGCAGCATAACACTTGAAATAAGCTCATCGTGTATAAGCTTTTCCTCAGGGCTCAATTCTTCAGAAGAAAGGTAACTATAAAGAGAATCAAATTCTTCATCCTCATAGTCAAGAGATAAGCATTCAACCAAGCTTCTCGAATAATAATTATTCAAATAATTACTTGCAATACGCAAAAGCCACGATTTAAGTGTGCCATTTTCGACATAATCGTCATATGCATTGTATGCTTTTAGCAAAATTTCTTGTAGCATATCTTCGCACAAGCTTTTGTTTGAAATCTTGCCTTTGATATATCTAAGTAACCAAGTTGTATTTTCCTTGATCACCTCTTCAAAATCTCGTTTGATAGCGTATCCCTCCTTTCACAAGAGAACCCCAAACCTCATTCTTCGCTTTGAGGACCTCATACTCCATGTGTACACACCTATATAAACACTTTTTTTCAAAAAAGGTTCAAAATTTTTGAAAAATTTTCTAAATTTATTTTACTACATATTGAATTAATATTCAAGCGAGTGCAAAAGCACTCGCTTTTTGCTTTATAGAAAATCGCAATATTGATTAACTCTTGAAGCTAATGCCTTAAATCTTTCTGTTTCGCGTATAGGGTTTAGCCACTCCCAACCTTCTGAATCGTTTAGAATATTGCTTATAGTCTGCATATTCATTTTTCTATAGTCATCATCTACTGTTATTGTTATTAAATCAAGAGATGGGCAGTTATATTTTAACACAGCTCCAATCGGAAGATTCCAAATTTTGATATATAAATCAACCGCTTTTTCAAGGGCTATAAAGCCCTCTTCTGTTTCGCCTGAGCCAACCAGCCCGCCTGCTAATCTTAAATACCCCATAGCCCTTTCTTGTAGCCAACCATCTGTTTCATCATTTGGATCACTCATTACTTCTATGATTTTAAGAATGATTTTTTGACCGTCTGCACGTGATTTGGCATTTTTGTATGTCTTGGCATCTCTTTTGCAAAAATCTCTATCAAAAATGTCTTCTAATTCGTGTATTATATTCCATTGAATTTGCTCGTTGTATTTTTCAATCTCATCGCGATAATTATACCGTGATGTCAAAATACTCGGCAAAGAGGTATAAAAGGTGTCGCTTACGTATTTTGTCCAATTTTCAAGCTTATCCTCATCCTCTACTCTAATCATTATTCTTAGGCATCCAATGCGAAAATTTCCATCAAGCGATTTATCATTTTCAATGACAAATGCTGAGTATTTTCTTAAAGCTTCAATATTTTTCTTGGCACATTCATAACCCATCCTATGATACAAGCTACATAACTTCCATTGAAAATACACATCCTTTGGAAAGCTTTTTATTGCTTCCTTGAGAGTTTTTTCAAATCTTTTGAAATCCTCATCACTATATATATTTTCTTGTTCTTTGATTGTTTTCAAATATTCCTGCCGTTTATATTCTACGGTTGTTTCATCCGTGCCAAAAAGCACGTCAGTAGTTACATTAAAATAGCTTGCAATCAACGGAATAAGCTCAACATCGGGGTATGCAAGGTCATTTTCCCACCTGCTAACGGATTGATAGGTTACATTCAAAACATTTGCTAATTCCTCTTGCGTTACATTCTTTTCTTTTCGTAATCTTTTTATTACTTGTGAAATAGGCAATCTCATATTCTCACCTCGTTATTAAATTCAAAGTGCACCCTGTACCTTTATTGTAATGCAAAAAAGCATATAATTCAATAACTTATCACGCACAATAAACTAAATTATTAAGTGAATTTTTCACTTTTTCCTTAGAAATATAAAAAGCGAGTGCCAAAAAATCAGCACTCGCAATTCTTTTAGTTATCGTATTTATTAAGAATTTCCTGTATTTTTTCTTCCTCACGAAGCTTTGCAATTGACCAATGATTTGATGTTCTCCAATGGTTGATATAATATGCTAAAATGTTTTCTGTCTTATAAGGGACTAAAACTCCTGACTTTAAGACGTTGTCCATTTTAATCATTTCTGTTTCAGCCTTGGCAGACAATAATAGTTTATCTAAAAATCTTGCTATATCGTCTATTTCTCCACCGTGTGCTAACATAAGTATTAAAAACTGCTCTATAAGTGATTTTTCGAACACTAACAAAAAACTTTCATTTGATTTTTTGCGTGCTTCGATAAATAAGTCGATTATCTTTTCGCATTTTGACACCTTTTCATGTTTAGACAATGATTTGTCATACCAATACATTCTTGCACACTTCATAGCTGCAAACTCCATATAGCGATATATGTTCATTTTATTCCAATAATGATATTCGTCTGTGTCCTTTGTAAATAACTGTTCTATTTTTTGGTGTGTATCTTGTGTCAAATCGGGGAAATCGGCTTTATATAATTCAATTGCTTCGTCTATTTTGCCTTGCGCTTTCAAAAGCTTCGCTTGCATATTTTTGGCATCCAAAACTATTTTTGCATCGGTACATCCTTCTAATATTCGATTGCAAATGCTCGTTAGCTCCTCATAATGCTCCAAATATGCTTCATCCTTGATATCAGCACAGTCAACCATATCCCACATATAGATATTCATTATTCTATAATCATTGGGATATTTTTTATATGCCTCTCTTATAAAATCTCTCGTGTTTTGGTAGCTTCGTAACAATCGGTGATATTCTTTTATTGTGTCCTGAATATCACTTTCAATTTTCTCTTTATTATAGCCCATAAGCTCGTCAACTGACACTCCAAAATAATGTGCAAGCGGAAAAACAAGCGTAATATCGGGATATGTTTCGCCCCTTTCCCATTTACTGACAGCCGTAACTGACACATTTAACGCCTCGGCTAATTTTTCTTGTGTTATGTCCTTTGATTTTCTTAATCTTTTTATGTTTTCTCCTATGATAATTTGCATATATTTAAGCTCCTTTCAGGTTATGAACTCGCGCTTGTTCTACATTTATATTACCACAGAAAAATCACCTTGTACAGATAACGTTAAGAAAATGAAATTTAACCACAGGTTGAATTTTTAAATTTAAAGATAAAAGCGAGTGCCAAAGCACTCGCTTTATATTATCCTATAAACATTTGTGTCCAATAGTTGCCATCCTTGACGTATCCAACTCCGATTTTAGTAAATGAGCTATTCAAAATGTTGGCTCTATGCCCCGAGGAGTTCATCCATGCTTTTACTACCTCGGCAGGTGTTCTTTGCCCTTTGGCGATGTTCTCGCCTGCTGTTCTGTAAGAAATGCCGAAGCTTTTCATCATCTCAAACGGTGAGCCATATGTAGGACTTGTGTGTGAAAAATATCCTCTGTCCTTCATATCTTGGGATTTGTAACGCGCCACGCGCGAAAGCTGCCAATCGTTTGTGAGTGATTTTAGCCCTTGCTTGTTTCTTTCTACGTTCACAAGGCGAACAACCTCTTGCTCGTACTCAGTAACGCTTGAATCGGTCTTAGGAATATATAATTTATCGCCCGGATAAATCAAGTCAGGATTTTTTATATGGGTGTTTGCGCTCTTTATCTCGGAAAGTCCAACCTCGTATTTCACAGCAATTTTCCACATCGTGTCACCTTTCACCACGGTGTGTGTTATACTCGCGGCAGATACACTCGACAAAAACGCAGTAAGTATCATTGCCACACTAAAAATAAACATATACAGCTTTTTCATTTACTGTACCTCCTTTTTTACTCCAAGCACTCCCCCTGTTTTGCCCCAAATTCAGACACAGGGTCCGGTCCTTGTCCCCTCTATTATACCATATCCACCCTCCCAATTTCAAATGTAATATATGGTAGGGCTACCGCGATAAGACGTAAAGCTATATTCGTAGCAACAAAAAAGGACACCGTTTGGTGTCCTTTTGGCTCCGAATGCTGGGAAACGAGGATGAAAACAATTGAGTATTGTTTTCGCCGAAGTTTTCTCCACGAAGCAAGGAGTTTTAGGAGCAATTTGTAATTGCGAGGCTAAACGACTATGCGACGTGCAGGGGTTCCCCAAAGCGAAGTATGAGGTTTGGGGGTTCACGCTCAGCGGCTGCGATAGGTGGAAGCAGCAGGTTTACTCGTAAACCGACTGGTGAGAGCCGTATTCCATTGTCTGTGGTGCTGGGCTCTCACACCCGACAGGTCGGGACGGCGCACAAGTGCGCTCGCAGCTCTCTCGCTTTGCTCAACACTGTTTCTCACCACAGACAATGGGCAAAAAGAAAAAGCAGACACGCGGTCTGCTTTTCTTTTTGGCTCCGAATGCTGGGTAGCGAAGTTAAAAATGATTAATAATCGTTTTTAACGAGTGAAACCGAACAAAGCAAGGAGAGTGCCGAGCGTAGCGCTTGGGTACGCGATGGTAATCGACTATGCGACTTTGGCGGCACCGATAGGTGGAACCTAACCTTTAGGTTTGGTTCGAGAACGCATTCCGTTGTCTGTGGTGCTGGACTCTCACACCCGACAAGTCGGGACGGCGCACAAGTGCGCTCGCAGCTCTCTCGCAACGCTCGACACTGTTTCTCACCACAGACAATGGGCAAAAAGAAAAAGCAGACACGCGGTCTGCTTTTCTTTTTGGCTCCGAATGCTGGGCTCGAACCAGCGACAACCTGATTAACAGTCAGGTGCTCTCCCAACTGAGCTAATTCGGAATATTTAATTTTTCAAGTGGCATCGCACCCTTGCGGGTGATACTTCCTAAAACATAGTCGTTCTGTCTCACAATGATAGATTGCTTCGGGAACTTCTTCTTTTAGTTACCCCCCGTCGCAAAACAATTATCAATTGTTTTACTCGGTCGTCTGCCAACTGAGCTAATTCGGAATATATATAAGGTATATATTTATCAAAAATATATAAACGGAAAAGTCAAATTCGTACACTGGGTAAAGGATTTTGATTGTTTCCTTTTGTGTGCGGATTGGCTTTCCGATGTTTTTGACTTCAAGTATAAATGAAAAATGTTGGCATTGACCTATTTTCCCGGCACGCCTCCGTGCAAGTATGTTCGGCTTAGCACAGCTTAACTTCTGTGTTCGGAATGGGTACAGGTGGACCCTGTGCAGTAAAAACACCAACTTTTTCATTTATTCGCTTGTTGTCGTTGAGCTTTCGCTCGGTTCACT
>JAZREL010000071.1:0-3533 GCA_045660785.1 Eubacteriales bacterium
TCACTCGCGCACACCAAAGCAATACGGACAAGCGCGCAAATATTTATCTTAACACGTGCAAAATAACGCCCACCCACGCTAAGAAAACGCCCGCCCGCGCCTAAATTATCGCGTATTTTTCTACTATATATTATATATATAAGAAAAGCTCCGCAAATTGCGGAGCTTTTTAGTAAATTAGCGAGTGTATTTTTTTAATGTTACGTTAACCTTTTTGCCGCCTGCTGTGATAGGTGCATCAAAGGTTTCAAGCTCTGCTTCTCTTTGGTAAAGCTCCTCACTTGATTCAGTAACCTTGTAAAGTGGCTCTTCCTTTGGAAGCTTTTTGCCGATGTTTGCAATGTGGTGTCTGTTTTGAATTTCTGTAATCTTGTACTCATCTACGTTAGGTGCGCGATAAAGCTCGGGCACTGACGCCTTAACAGCACAGATTGCGATTTCAATTTGGTCATCACTTGGCTCTCTTGTGGTAATTCTTTGCATCCAAAGGCCTGGTGCTGAAAGAATTTTTGTAATTTGGTTTTCGTTCTTGCCTGCGTACATAATGTATTCGTAGCCGATGCCCATAACGAGCGGAAGAACGATAATCTTAGCGATAATTCTTGCAAAGCCGGTAAATGGAATGAAGCAGCTGGCAAGAATGCTCAAAAGAATCATAACGAACATAAATGAAGTGCCGCAGCGTGGGTGGAAGCGTGTGCATTTTCTAACGTTTTTAACGGTAAGCTCGTGTCCTGATTCAAAGCAAGCAATTGTTTTATGCTCAGCGCCGTGATATTCAAACGTACGGCGGATGTCCTTCATAAGTGAAACGACAAGCAAGTAAGCAATGAAAATTGCAATCTTAAGTGCGCCCTCAATAAGTGCAAGAATTGAAAATTGCCAAAACTTTTCGGTTGTCATTTGGAAAAAGTCTGCAATCCACTGTGCAATATAAGTTGGTAATACTGAGAAAAGCACGAGTGAGAGGCAAAGGCCAAGCACCAAGGAAACAATCATAACAAGCACGGTTGAGGCGCCGCTTTTCTTCTTTCCGTTTTTCTTGTCCTCCTCAAGGTCAAGCATATCCGTTGAGTGGCTAAGCGTCTTAAATGAAATCACCAAGGATTCAAGGAAAGCGATAATTCCTCTGATTATTGGCTTATTAAAGAGCTTGAATTTCTTTCTTGTTGACTTAAACTCCGTGTTTTTGATTTCAACAGAGCCGTCCTCCTTACGCACCGCAATTGAAACGCGGTCGTCGTTTTTCATCATAACGCCTTCGATAACGGCTTGGCCGCCGACCTTGTTATGACGGTTTATGAGGTTAGAATTTCTGTCCATTATTTCCTCCTATTTGTCAAGCTGCAGAGAAAAATTCTGCAAGCAATTATTTAATTTTATAAACTGATGAGGGTGAGTCAAGATAGCTTTGCAAAATTAAGCAAGCGGACATTTCGTCAATAATTTCCTTGCGCTTTTGTCCTCTTGTGCCCGTGATATTGAGCATAACGTGCGCGTTTGCAGTAGATAAGCGCTCGTCAAATAAAATAACCTCTATGCCCGAATTTTCGCGCAGGTAGTCAGCAAATGCTTTTATTTTTTCCGAGCGGGGGCCTTCCGTGCCGTTCATATTGATAGGATGACCGAGCACAATTAAGCCAACGTCGTTTTTCCTTGCAATATCAACCACAGAGTCGCCCGTTTCCTTAAAGCTCTTGCTTTTTATCGTGCCGCAGCCGCTTGCCAAGAAGCCGCTTAAATCAGACAAAGCAAGCCCGGTACGTGCATCTCCGAAGTCCACGCCAAGCGTTCTTTTCTTCATCACTTGTCCTTTTCAGTTAGTTTTTTTACTTTTCGCAACTAATATTTTAACATATGAGCGCTAAAATTTCAATAGAAAATCTTATTTTATTTATAAATTATAAAAGCGCGCGGATTTTTGCCGTAGTCGTAAAGAATCTCATAGCTTGAAATGTGCTTTGCGTCATTAAGAAGCGCGCGTATCTTGTCTTCTTGGTCGTAGCCAAATTCGACAATCATTTTTCCGCCGTCGTTAAGGTACAAAACGCCCTCGTTTACCAAAAATCTAACGAGGTCAAGCCCGTCTTCTCCGCCGTCAAGTGCCAAGTGCGGCTCGTTTTTTACCTCGGGGGAAAGATTTTCAATATCCTTTGTCGGAATATACGGTGGGTTTGAAATAATTAAGTCAAATTTCTTATTTGGCAAATCCTTTGTTATATCGCCAAGAATGAATTCTGCACAAACGCTATGCGCGTGTGCATTTTTCTTAGATATTTCAAGCGCGCCGCTTGAAATGTCCATCAAAGTAAGGTCAATGCCCGATTTATATAGTGCCAAGGAAATTCCAATACAGCCACTTCCTGTGCATAAATCAGCCACGTGGTCGCCTTTTTTTATGAAAGTCAACGCTTTTTCAACTAAAATTTCGGTGTCGGGGCGCGGTATTAAGCAATCGCTTGATACGAAAAATTCCTTGCCCATAAACTCCCATTTGCCAAAGATGTATTGCAAGGGAATATGCTCCCTGCGCTTTTCTAAAATTTCAAAAATACCCGACTCTGTGTATGATTTTTGACTGTCAAGCATAATTTTTGCACGGCTTTGTGACGTGATATGCTCGATAATTAAAAGTGCTTCCTCGCGTGGGTTTTCAACGCCGTACGAGATTAATTTATCAATTATTTCTTGTAACGTCATATCAGTTGCCAAGTGCAATCTCTAACTGTGTTTTGAGCTGAAATTCTGAAAGCGCGCCCTCTTTTGCGTAGGTGATTACGCCGTTTTCGTCAAGAATTATTGTGTATGGGTAGTAGCCGTTGCCGCCAAACGTTTCGTAGCATTCGTCAAAATATGAAGTACCGCTTTCATCCCTTGCAAAGATAATATCTGAGTCACTAAAGTTATTTTGAATGTGAGATATTGCATTAGTTTTGAAATTTTGTACGGAGTGAATTGCAACAATCGTTACCTCGTCCTTGTATTCGCTTGCAACCTCTGAAAATTCGGGAAGCTCACCAACACACGGCGGACACCAAGTGCCCCAAAAGTTAATAACGGTTACCTTGCCAAGATTGCTTGGGTCAATATATTCGTCACTTAAGCCGTTTTCATCAAAAATTTGAACGGAATAAGACGGCAATTTTTCCCCAACCTGTGTGCCGATTTCGTACTTCGGCTCCTCGGGCTCAGGCTTTTCTCCATCGCCACCAACGTTTTCGTTTCCACCAACGTTTTCGCTTCCGCCTATATTTTCGCCTGCATCCTCGTTTCCGCTTCCCTCGCCCTCGCCGCTGTCCTCGTTGTCAGGTGCGTTTGCATCCTTAAAAAACAGCTCGAGTGCTTCATAAAGCGTACTGTAAAGGCCGTCCATTGCTTCGTCTATTTGTGCGCTAAAGTCCGTGCTACACGCGCAAAGCGGCGCACAGCACAAAAGCACTGTAAGCGTAATAATTATAAATTTTTTCATATTTTTTGCTCCTCTGTAATGAAAATTCAACGCGCGAGCGCGCCTCTTTACTTAATTTTATCAT
>JAZREL010000072.1:0-14604 GCA_045660785.1 Eubacteriales bacterium
AAAGAGTATAGGCTTCTCCTTTGACTGGACAAAGGAGATTTCCACAACAGATGAGCGTTATTATAAATGGACTCAGTGGATTTTCTTACAGCTCTTCAAAAAAGGACTTGCCTACAAACAGGAAATGCCAATCAACTGGTGCACAAGCTGTAAGGTAGGGCTTCCAAATGAGGAAGTTGTAAACGGTGTATGCGACCGTTGCGGAAGTGAAGTTGTTCAGAAGAACAAGAGCCAGTGGATGCTTGCGATTACAAAGTATGCACAGCGTCTTATTGATGATCTTGATGAGGTTCATTATCTCGAAAAAATTAAGACTCAGCAGAAGAACTGGATTGGCAGAAGTGAAGGTGCTGAAGTAACATTCCGCCTGACATCAGGTGATGACGTTGTTGTTTATACAACAAGATGCGATACACTTTTCGGTGCAACATATATGGTTATGTCACCTGAGCACGCTTTGATTGAAAAGTGGAAGGACAATCTTAACAACTATTCCGATGTTAAGAAATATAAGGAAGAAGCGGCTAAAAAGTCCGATTTTGAAAGAACCGAGCTTGTTAAGGACAAAACGGGCGTATGCCTTGACGGTGTTAAGGCAATTAACCCTGCAACAGGCAAGGAAATTCCTATTTATATTTCCGACTACGTGCTTGCAACTTACGGTACAGGCGCAATTATGGCAGTTCCTGCACACGACGAGCGCGACTGGGATTTTGCAAAGGTATTCAACCTCCCAATTATCGAGGTTGTAGCGGGCGGTGACGTACAAAACGAAGCGTTTACCGACGTTGAAACAGGCGTAATGTGCAACTCTGATTTCTTAAACGGACTTGAGGTTGCAGAAGCGAAAAAAGCAATTATTAAGTGGCTTGAGGAAAACGGCAAGGGCGTTTCAAAGGTAAACTACAAGCTTCGTGACTGGGTGTTCTCACGTCAAAGATATTGGGGTGAGCCCGTGCCTATGGTATGGTGTGACAAGTGCGGTTGGGTTCCTGTTCCTGAAAGTGAGCTTCCAATTCGCTTGCCTGATGTTGAGCACTATGAGCCAACCGATACAGGTGAATCACCGCTTTCTAAGATTGATGAGTGGGTAAATACAACCTGTCCACACTGCGGCGCACCTGCAAAGCGCGAAACCGATACAATGCCACAATGGGCGGGATCATCATGGTATTTCTTGCGCTATTGCGATCCTGACAATAACGAGGCACTCGCTTCAAGAGAGGCAATTGACTATTGGATGCCTGTTGACTGGTATAACGGCGGTATGGAGCACGTAACACTTCACCTTCTTTATTCAAGATTCTGGGCTAAGTTCCTTTATGATATTGACGTTATCGGCTGCAAGGAGCCATACAAGAAGAGAACTGCACACGGTATGATTCTCGGGGAAAACGGCGAAAAAATGTCAAAATCACGCGGAAACGTAGTAAATCCTGATGACGTTATCGGCGAATTTGGTGCTGACACACTCCGTCTTTACGAGATGTTTATCGGCGACTTTGAAAAAGCCGCTCCTTGGAACCCATCAAGCATCAGAGGATGCAAGCGCTTCCTCGAAAGAGTTGCCGCACTTACTGACATTATCAGCGGTGAGGGCATCAGCAAAAAGCTTGAGGTTTCACTCCACAAGCTCATTAAGAAGGTAACACTTGATATTGACTCAATGAAGTTTAATACTGCAATTGCCGCAATGATGGCGTTTGTAAACGAGGTTTACGAAATCGGCTCTATCACTAAGGACGAGTTTGCTATTCTTGTTAAGCTTCTTAACCCATTCGCACCTCACTTAACAGAGGAGCTTTGGGAAAATCTCGGTGAAAAATCACTCCTTTCACTTGAGAAGTGGCCTGAGTATGACGACGCAAAAACTGTTGACGATACAGTTAAGATTGCGGTTCAGGTTAATGGCAAATTAAAGGCAACAATCGACATTTCCAAGACTATTTCTAAGGAATATGCAATCCTTACCGCAAAGAACGAAGCGAAGGTTCAAGAGGCGATTAAGGACAAAGAAATCGTTAAAGAAATCTACGTTCCTGCAAAAATAGTAAATATTGTTGTAAAATAATTAAAAAATTTCTATTTTACTATTGACAAATGAGATTTGTTTGTACTATAATAGATAAGAATTTAATCCTTTGCATATGCGGGGGGAGGGATATAGATGGCAGAAATTAGAGTTAAAGAAAATGAATCACTTGACAGTGCACTTCGTAGATTTAAACGCCAATGCGCAAGATCCGGAGTTCTTCAAGAGCTTCGTAAGAGAGAGCATTACGAAAAGCCAAGTGTAAAGAGAAAGAAAAAGTCTGAAGCAGCAAGAAAGCGTAAGTTCAAATAATTTACGTGCTGTTATAGCTATTTTATTCGAAATAAAAAAGGAATTCCTCGTGAATTCCTTTTTTTAAGCAAAAAAATAAAAAAATTGTTGGTAAAATTATTTTTTTCTCTTTACAAAATAAATAAAATATAGTATTATATATATGATATAAATATACTACCAAGGAGTATCTTGTGAATAGCGAAAAACCGATTTATAAAAGAGTACTTTTGAAATTATCGGGTGAGGCAATTTCAAACGGTAAAGAAGGCATTTTGAATTTCGATTATATCGAACAAATTGCTGAAATTATTAAAAAATGTATGGCAAGCGGCGTCCAATTCGGCATTATCGTTGGCGCGGGCAATATATGGAGAGGCAGAAGCGGCGGCAAGATGGACAGAGTTAAGGCGGATCATATGGGTATGATCGCTACTTGCATTAATGCTATTGCGCTCCAAGAGGCATTTATTCGCTGCGGAATTGATACGGACGTTATGACTTCCGTTGAAATGAAGGCATTTGCGAAAATGTTTGTAAGAGATGATGCAATCAACGCTTTAAATAGCGGCAAGGTTGTTATTTTTGGTGGCGGACTTGGTATTCCGTTTGTTTCTACCGATACTGCCGCGGTTGTAAGAGCTGCTGAGATCGGCGCGGACGTTGTATTGATGGCAAAGAACATTGATGCAATCTACACAGCAGACCCAAGAAAAGATCCAAATGCTGAAAAGATTTCAGAAATTACATATAAGGAAATTTTGGCTAAGGGCTTACAGGCAATGGATTCCACGGCAACCTCATTTGCTATGGATAATAATATTTCAATTCACGTGTTCGGTCTTAACGAATGTGAAAATATTTATAAGGTAATAATGGGTGCTGAAATGGGCACTATCGTAAAAGGAGAATAATTATGAAGCTTGATACAAAAGAATTTGAAGCAAAAATGAAAAAGTCGATTGACGCTTATAAAAATGAGCTTGACACTGTAAGAGCAGGTCGTGCTAACGCTAACGTTTTGTCAAAGGTTACCGTTGATTACTACGGCTCACCAACACCTGTAAACCAAATCGGTTCAGTTTCAATTCCCGATGCAAGAACTATTGTTATTCAACCATGGGATGCAACAACCTTAAAGGGTATTGAAAAGGCAATTTTGGCATCAGATATCGGAATTACACCTGCTAACGACGGTAAGGTGATTCGTCTTGTATTCCCACAGCTCACAGAGGAGCGCAGAAAAGAGCTTAAGAAGCAGGTTTCTAAGCTTGGCGAGGATGCAAAGGTTGCAATTCGTAACATCAGACGTGATGCTATGGATAAGTCAAAGGATATGAAGAAGAATTCTGAAATGACAGAGGATGAGCAAAAGATTTCTGATAAGAACGTTCAGGATTTAACTGATAAGTATATCAAGGAAATCGACGCTATCACCGCTGCAAAAGAAAAGGAAATAATGGAAATATAACAAATCAGGGCTACCTAATATTTATTAGATGGCCCTAATTTCAATAATTTAAGGTGACTTATGTTTTCTAAAAGAAATAAGATAACGAGGGTTGATGACAGACTTAAGCACATCGCCTTCATTATGGACGGTAACGGCAGATGGGCAAAGAAGCGTCTTGCCCCACGCTCTCTCGGTCATAAATACGGCGCTTCCGCTTTTAAGCGAGTTGTTAAATATTGCTTTGAATTGGGAATTAAAACCGTAACAACCTACGCGTTTTCTACTGAGAATTGGTCAAGACCGCAAAGTGAGGTTGACTCTATTATTCAGCTCCTTCACGAATATACCGCTGAGGTTATTGAGGACGGCAGAATTAGAATTCGCTTTATTGGTGAGCGTAAAAATCTTTCAAGCGAGCTTGTTAAGGTAATGGACAACGCCGAGGAATTAACCAAGGACAGAGAATATCAGCTGAATATTGCATTTAATTACGGTGGCAGAAGCGAAATTGTAAATGCCTGCAACCGTCTTATTTCACAGGGTAAAACCGAGGTTACCGAAAACGACATTTCAAGCAATTTATATACAAGCGGCTTGCCAGACCCCGATTTGATTATAAGAACCGCGGGTGAAATTAGAATGTCTAACTTTCTTTTGTGGCAGCTTGCTTATTCAGAGTTTTATTTTACAGATGTTTTGTGGCCTGATTTTGATAAAAAGCATCTATACATGGCAATTGATAGCTTTTACAAGAGAGAAAGAAGATACGGCGGCATAAACAAAAACGAGGAGAAAAAATGAAAAAGAGAATTATAACCGGAATAGTTGCTCTTATTATATTTTTGCCATTATGTATTTTTTCTAAATACATTATTTTCCCAATTGCAATGGGAATTTTGGCAGCTATAGGTGTTTATGAGCTTGCAAAATGTATGGGAATGCAAAAGAAAATTGCCCTTACCGCACCTTTATATATCGTGGCGGTTGCATTGCCTGTTTTGAGATTTTTCTTAAGCGGAAAAACAAAGCCAAACTCGGTGTTTATGCTTTTTGCAATGGCAAGTGCCTTTGTTTTGCTTGTTTATATGCTTTCTTACGTTACTTACACAAAAAACAGAAATAAGCTAAGCGACGTTTTAACCTTCTTCGCCCTTTCCGTTTACGTAATCGGTTGCTTTAGCGCAGTTGTTATTGTCAGATATACGGAGCTTGTGCCAAATCAAGGCGCGTATATGTATCCTATCATATTTATTTCCGCTTGGATTTGTGATACGTTTGCATATTTCACGGGTAGATTTTTCGGCAAGCATAAGCTTATTCCTGAAATCAGCCCGAAGAAAACAATCGAGGGCGCAATCGGCGGTGTAGTGTTTACACTTATTGCTATGATCGGCTATTGGGCAATTATCAAGTTTACACCAATTAATTACGATGGAATTTCACTTGCTCAAATTTGTATTCTCGGTCTTATTTTGCCGATTGTTACTCAAACGGGCGACTTGCTTGCATCTTGTATTAAAAGACAGTACAACATAAAGGACTTTGGCAACGTTTTCCCGGGTCACGGCGGTGTGCTTGACAGATTTGACAGCCCTATGCTTGCCGCTCCCGCAATTTGCATAATTAATGCAATTATTGCATTATTTTGATAAATAATATGAGTATGAACGAAAAATCTATTGCAATTCTTGGCTCAACCGGCTCAGTGGGAAAGCAAAGTGTAGAGGTTGCGTTATCTCTTAATTTGCAGGTTGATTTGCTTACCGCTTCGTCCTCGGTTGACGAAATTGAAGCTCAAGCGCGACTTTTAAAGCCGAGCGTGTGTGTGTTGACAAACGAACGTTCTGCGAGCGCATTAAAAGAAAAGCTCGCCGATACTAACGTCAAGGTATACGGCGGAGAAAAAAGCGCTATTGATGCTATTTCCGATAGCCGTGCAACCACTGCTATAAATGCGGTAAGCGGCTTTAGCGGTCTTGCACCTGCAATTGCTTGTGCAGCAAGCGGAAAAAGAATTGCAATGTCAAATAAAGAGGCAATTGTAATTGCTTACAAATTTTTAAAGGAAGCAATTGATAAAAACAGTGCCGAGCTAATTCCCGTTGACAGCGAGCATAGCGCAATTTTTCAATGCTTGCAGGGAAACAAAAACAATAAAATTAAAAGAATTTTGCTTACTTCATCGGGCGGTCCGTTTAGAAATAAGGGACTTAGTGAGCTTTCAAATATAACCGCTAAGGATGCTTTGGCTCATCCAACTTGGAAAATGGGTGCAAAAATAACCGTTGATAGCGCATCACTTATGAATAAGGGCTTTGAGGTTATTGAGGCGGTTAGACTTTTCGGTGTTTTACCCGAGCAGGTTACAGTGGTTGTGCATCCTCAAAGTATAATGCACTCCGCAGTTGAATATGATGATAATAGCATTATTGCGCAAATGGGTGCGCCTGATATGCGTACGTGTATTCAATATGCAATCACTTACCCAAATAGATGTCCTTCGCTTGCGAGTGTGCTTGATTTTGCATCTATCGGCTCGTTAACCTTTCAGGAGCCCGATACAAAAACCTTCAAGCTTTTATCACTTGCTTATCACGCTATCAAAGAGGATGGCGTAATTCCTGCGGTATTAAATGCGGCGGATGAGGTTGCAGTTTCGTTGTTTTTTAAGGATAAAATCGGATTTTGTGAAATGTTTGACGTTGTTGAGCATATTGTTACTTCATATGAAAACATAAAAAATCCGACACTTGACGATATTATAAATGCAGACAAGGAAACGAGAATTAAAACTCTTGAATACATAAAAGGTTATAAAAATATTAGCATTTAACCCAATTTTGCGAACCTATACGAGGTGAATATGGTCGTATTATATATTTTACTTGCTCTTTTTGTTTTTGGAGTTATGATTTTAGTCCATGAGCTTGGACATTTTGTTTTTGCGAAAGCTTTTAAGGTTGCTATTAACGAATTTTCTATCGGTATGGGACCTAAAATTTTTTCAAAGAAGCTAAAGGACGGCGTTCAGTATTCCTTAAGACTTTTTCCTATTGGCGGCTACGTTGCCATGGAAGGAGAAGCGGAGGAGAGCGACAATCCTAATTCCTTTGATAAAAAGCCCGCGTATCAGCGATTTATTATTGTTGCCGCAGGTGCGGTTGTCAATATTATTGTTGCTATAATTATTGTTTTCTTTTTATCGGTTTCTTCACCGTATTTTGGAACTACAACAATTGCCGAATTTGCAGGCGGTGCTGACTCGTATGAAGGGCTTCATATAAACGACGTAGTGCTTCAGGTTGAGAATGATAAGGTTAACACCTTGCAGGAGCTTAACTATGCAATTATGATGCACGGTAGCAAGCCCGTTGATATTTTGGTTTTGCGTGACGGAAATGAGGTTATGGTAAATGACGTTAATTTCCCAACACAAGAGGAAAACGGATTTTTGTACGGTACTCGGAATTTCAACGTTTTTTACGAAAAAAGCAATCTCATTGGTATATTAAAAAACACGTATCGCACCTCAATTTCTACTGTTAGACTTATTTGGGATTCGATAATTGGCTTATTAACAGGAAAATTTGGATTAAAGCAGATTTCAGGCCCTGTCGGCGTTACAGGCGCAATGGTTGACGTTGCAAAGGCGGGTCCTTACAGCTTCTTTTTCTTTGTTTCCGTTATATCAATGAATCTTGGTGTATTTAACTTGCTTCCTATACCCGCGCTTGACGGCGGCACACTATTTTTTACAGCGATTGAAATGATATTCAGGAAAAGAATTCCGAGAAAAATAGAGGACACCTTAAAGCTTGTTGCCTTTGCTTTCTTGATTTTACTTGTAATTGTCGTGTCAATTAAGGATGTTATAATGCTCTTTATCTGAGGTTGAATATGAAATATAACGAAATAAGACGAAAAACAAGGTGTGTAAAAATAAAGGACGTTATAATTGGCGGCGAAAACGATATTGCCATTCAATCTATGACAAACACCGACACCCTTGATAAAGCAGCTACGCTTCAACAAATAAAAGAGCTTGAAGGCGCAGGATGCGATATAGTCAGAATTACTGTGCCAACGATAGATGCGGCGTCAACAATTGCTTATTTGAAGCAAAACGGCGTGAAAATTCCTATTGTTGCCGATATACACTTTGATTATCGAATTGCACTTGAATGTGTTAAAATGGGCGTAGATAAGATTAGAATCAACCCAGGTAACATAGGCGAGGATTGGAAAATTCGAGAGGTTACCACTGCTTGTGCAGATGCGGGAATTCCTATTCGTATTGGCGTAAACGGTGGCTCACTTGAAAAGCATATTTTGGAAAAATACAAGGTGCCGACAGCTGAGGCACTTGCCGAGAGTGCTTTTTACCACATAAATTTACTTGAAAAATTTAACTTTACAAATACTGTTGTGTCAGTTAAGTCATCTGATGCAATAAATATGATAAACGCAAACAAGATAATTGCACAAAATTGTGATTATCCCTTGCATTTAGGCGTTACCGAAGCCGGGGATTCATACAGTGGGCTTATTAAAAGCTCAGTTGGCATCGGCTCGCTTTTATGCCAAGGCATTGGCGATACGATACGAGTTTCGCTGACCGCAAATCCGTGTGAGGAAATTAAGGCGGCAAAGGAGCTTTTGTCACTTATTGGCTTTTATAATAAGGGCTCAATTCAGATTGTATCGTGTCCTACCTGCGGTAGAACAAAAATTGACTTAATCGGACTTTCCTCACGCCTCAAAAATGCAATTTCGGGCATTGATACAGACGGCAAGGATATTAAAATTGCACTTATGGGATGTATTGTTAACGGCCCTGGAGAAGCAAAGGGATGCGATTTTGGTATTGCAGGCGGCAACGGTGAGGCGGTTTTGTTTAGACAAGGCGAAATTATAAGAAAAATCAAGGAAAACGAGATTATTCCTTGTATTCTTGATGAAATTGAAGGATTTATTAAAAAATAAGAAGATAAGACTAATTCAAATTGGTTATTCGGTTTGAATTAGTTTTTATATAAGGAGGTATAAAATTGAATTTAAGAGAACGGTTTAAGAAATATACTCCTTCGCAGGAAATGCTTCCATATATGGACTTTACTGTGACTAATACTAAGGCGGACGTGCCTAACAGAATGATTGAGGTAACGGTTGAATTTCCATATTTAGTTACCAAGGAAACGCTTTATAAATTAGAGAATGAGATTAAGCTTGCATATGAGCTTAATTATATGCGCGTTTTCCCCAAATACCCGTCGCATCTATTCACAAAAGCATACCTTGATGAGGTAATCAAGGAGGCATACCGTCAGGGCGCAATTGCAAAGGGCTTCTTTAACGATTATTCACTTGAATTTTCCGATAGTGAGATTGTTTTCAGAATACCCTTTATTCAAGGCGGAATTGACTTACTTTCCGATGCTTCAACCTCGGAAATTTTTGCTAGAATAATTAAAAGAGAATTCGGCCTTGACTATAACGTGAAAATTCTTCAACGCGATGATTTTATGAAAAACGTTGAGATATTTGAAGCAAGAAAGCTCGATATTTTAAGACACGCGCTTGAGGAGCTTCATAGCACCTCAAAGGAAGAAAAGAAGGATGACGACGAAAAAAATTACCGTCAGGATTTCAAAAAGTCCAACTCGTTCTATACCGAGGACGTTGCCTTTGAAAATAAGGGAAATATTATAAAGTGCGGCTTCTGTGAATTCAATATTGAGGGCAAGGAATACGTAACGGGCGGCGAATTCGATATTAAAAATATCGTGCCGATAAGAAACCTTCGCAGTGGAATGCACGACGTTTGCGTTTTGGGAACTGTTTTTAATATTGAGGAAAAGCAAATCAAAAGAGGTTCACAAACGATAATTAACGTTGGTATTACGGACAAGGATTCATCTGTTTATATTAAAATTAATATTCCGACAGAAAAGCGTGCCGAGGAGCTTTCGTATTTCAAGAAGGGCTCCGCTTATGCCATAAGAGGTAATGTAAAAACGGACGATTTTGACTCGGAGATTTATATTTCATATTTGGACGTTTGCAAAATCAACCTTAATAAACGCATCGACAATGCTGAAGAAAAGCGTGTAGAGCTTCATTTACATACAAAAATGTCACAAATGGACGCGACAATTGACCCGGACGAGCTAATCGATACCGTTAAAGCTTGGGGACACCGCGCAATTGCAATAACCGACCACGGAAACGTGCAGGGCTATCAGCAAATAATGAAGGCGTCAGAAAAGGCAGGCGTAAAGGTTATTTACGGTATGGAGGCGTACTTTGTAAACGACTCGTCAAGAAGTGTTTACGGAGATAAAATCACAAAATTAGACGAGGAATTTTGCGTTTTTGACCTTGAAACAACGGGTTTGTCCAATAAAAGTGATAAAATTACCGAAATTGGCGCGGTAATTGTAAAAAACGGTGAAATTATCGACAGATACAGCACCTTTGTAAATCCCGAAAGACCTATTCCCGAAAAAATTGTTGAAATAACCCATATAACCGACGATATGGTAAAGGACGCTCCCAAAATCGATGAGGTTTTACCCGAGTTTCTTGCCTTCGTTGGAGAGCGCACGTTGGTTGCCCACAATGCAAACTTTGACGTTGGCTTTATCCGCCAAGCGTGCAACGAGGTAGGGCTTGATTTCAAATGCACTTATATTGACACCGTAGCTCTTTCTAAATTTATAAACCCTGAGCTTAAAAAGCATAAATTAAACTCTCTTGCCGACTATTTCAACCTTGGTGAGTTTAACCACCACAGAGCATATGATGATGCCGAAATGCTTGCAAATATACTTGAATGTATGTTTGAAAAGCTTCGCGGTGAGGGAATTTACGACACAAGCTCAATAAACCATCTAATGAATAAAAATGCGGATCCGCTTTCGTTGCCGTCTAATCACCAAATTATTTTGGTAAAGAACAAAACGGGACTTAAAAACCTTTATAAGCTCGTTTCCGACGGATTTTTGAAGTATTATAAAAGACATCCGCGTATTCCCAAGTCTAATCTTGTTTTGCACAGAGAAGGTCTTATAATCGGCTCAGCTTGCGAGGCGGGCGAGCTTTTCCAAGCTATAATTGACAACAGAAGTGATGACGATATTGAAGAAATCGCTAACTTTTACGATTATTTGGAAATTCAACCTCTTTGCAACAATAGATTTTTAATTGCCGAGGGACGCGCATCGGGCATTGAGGATTTAAAAAACTTCAACCGACGCATTGTGCAGCTTGGTGAAAAGCTCGGAAAGCCCGTTGTGGCAACCTGCGACGCGCACTTTATGAACAAAGAGGATGAAATCACAAGAAAAATTCTTCTTTCAGGTCAAAAATTCAAGGACGCAGACAACGACACGGGAATTTATTTCCGTACAACCGAGGAAATGCTTAAGGAATTTGAATATCTTGGCAAGGAAAAGGCGTACGAGGTTGTTGTCACCAATACGAACAAAATTGCCGATATGATTGATTACGACAATATTCGTCCTTTCCCCAAAGGCACGTTTACTCCTAAAATGGAGGGTGCTGAGGAGGACTTAACGAATATGTGTTGGGAACGCGCAAAGAGCATGTATGAATTTGAGGGCAAAATTCCCGAGGTTGTTTCAAGCCGCCTTGAAAAGGAGCTTACCTCAATCATTCAAAACGGATTTGCGGTTCTATATATGATAGCTCAAAAGCTTGTTTATTACAGCGAAAGCTTGGGCTATTTGGTTGGCTCCCGTGGCTCGGTTGGTTCATCCTTCGTTGCTACAATGGCAGGTATTTCCGAGGTTAACCCACTTCAGCCGCACTATCGCTGTCCAAAATGCCGTTATAGCGAATTTATCACAGACGGTAGTATCGGCTCGGGCTTTGACTTGCCCGACAAGTGCTGCCCGCACTGCGGTGAAAAGCTAATGCAGGACGGCCACGATATTCCGTTTGAAACGTTCCTTGGATTTAAGGGTGATAAATCTCCTGATATAGACCTTAACTTCTCAGGTGACGTTCAGGGTAGAGTACATAAATACACTGAAGATTTGTTCGGCGCGGAAAACGTATTCAGAGCAGGTACAATAAGCGGTATTGCACCAAAAACCTCTTACGGATACGTTGCGAAATATATGGACGAGCATCAGCTTAGTGTAAACAAAGCGGAGCTTCAGCGACTTGTTGATTTGTGCACGGGCGTAAAGAGAACGACAGGACAGCACCCGGGCGGTATCGTTGTTGTGCCTAAGGAGTATGAAATTTACGATTTTTGCCCTGTTCAGCACCCTGCGGATGACGTTCACTCCGATATTGTAACCACGCACTTTACGTTTGAATATCTTCACGACACGCTTCTTAAGCTTGACGAGCTTGGACACGATATTCCAACGAAATATAAAATGATTGAGCAATTTACCAATACGTCCGTTTTGGACGTTCCGATGAATGACCCCGAGGTTTACGGCTTGTTCTTATCAACCAAGCCACTTGGCGGTGAGGACTTACTAAAGGGGCTTAAATGCTCCGTTGGTACATACGGCTTGCCCGAGTTCGGCACTAAATTCGTACAGCAAATGCTTGTTGACGCAAAACCGAAGAATTTCTCGGATTTGCTTCAAATATCAGGTCTTTCTCACGGCACTGACGTTTGGCTTGGCAACGCGCAGGACCTCATTAAGCAGGGAATATGCACGATTTCCGAGGTTGTTGGTACACGTGACAGTATTATGCTTTATCTTATTTATAACGGCCTTGAAAAGGGCATGGCGTTTAAGATAATGGAGGACGTACGTAAGGGACGTGGTTTGACTGCCGAATATGAACAGGCAATGAGAGATAATAATATTCCCGAATGGTATATTACGTCTTGCAAAAAGATTAAATATATGTTCCCGAAGGCACACGCGGCGGCTTACGTTATTTCCGCTATTCGTCTTGCTTGGTACAAGGTACATATGCCAATGCAGTTCTATGCCGCTTACCTTAGCGTTGCGCCCGGTGGCTTTGAGTCATCGATGGTTGAAAACGGTCTTAGCGGTATTCTTACAAGAATTGAGGAAATTGAAGCAAAGGGCACCGAAGCCACACAAAAGGAAAAGGAAACCGTCGTTGCGCTTCAAATTGCTTATGAATGCTTGGCAAGAGGAATTGAGTTTTTGCCCGTTAGCTTCTTAAAATCGGATTCATCTAAATTCTTGCCCGAAAACGGCAAAATTCGACTTCCGTTTTCTTCAATTGCGGGAATTGGCGACAATGCCTCAATAAAAATTGCTGAGGCGAGAATGAGCGGAGACGTATATTCCGTCGAGGACTTCCAACAAAAGACACGTCTTACAAAAGCCGTTATGGATTTGCTTGAAAGAAATCACGTTTTTGATGAGATGTCTAAATCTAATCAGCTTTCATTCGATATATAAAAAAATATAGCCCTAATTTAGGGCTATATTTTACTTTCTAATAGCTTTTTTGTAAGTTTTTTCATGCCGATAAGAATTAAATCTTTTTTGGTTCTTCCCTTGAAATTATGGTGAATTTCAATATCTAAAATTTTTTCAAGCTCTTCTTTATCTACGTCTATTATTTTTGCTTTTGAGTGGTTGATTAAAATTTTTGCGTAGTCATGTTCAATAAAGACAGTGTTTTCATCGTCGGAAAATGCGTTTATAAAAAGCTCGTTAACATCAAGCTTTGTCACAAACTTGACACCGTTGAATTTATGTAAATCATCGCCCATTAAATATACACCGAGGCACTTAGGGTTGTGCTGTCCAATGTGACCGCGCACAAAGCTTGCTAAGAGTGTTTCATCTCCGTCGACAAATTTTATCGGCTCCCCGTAAAGAGTTATTTTTCCTGTTGGTGAGAAATAGTAAATATGTAATTTGCCTTCGTGGCTTAGTAAGAGTGCGGAAAAATAAAAGGAGCAAAGACCGTAATATACGTTTGGTCTGCCGCATCTTTTAATTTCTTCATTTTTGTATTTTGCTACAATATTATCACAAAGCATGGGTTGAAGAATTTTATTAACGGTTAATACAGTCATTTGAGTTTCTTTTGCGATTTCTTCAACTGTTTTTGCTTTTTCCGAAATAGCTCTTAATACGTATAATGAGTTTGAATATCTTAAGTCGTCCAAATTCAAGCTTCTCACCTCTTTCAAATGAATTATAGATTTTTAATTTACAAAAGTCAACAATTTTATCAAAAAATCTTGAAAAATTAACAGAAAACGTATATAATGATATTAAGAACGCTTGGAGGTTTCTTCTTGATGATAGATAAGATTATTAATACAATTGCATCATACGCTAAGATTGATCCGTCATTCATAAATGAGGATTCTAATATGCTTGATTTTGATATTGATTCATTGTGTGTCCTCAATATTATTATGGAAGTTGAGCGTTGCTTTGGAGTAAGATTTAATGACGAAGAAATTGTTGAAATAAGAACTCCTAAGGATATTGAGAATGCGATTTTAAGAAAATACCAATAAAACATTGAAAGCACCGAAAAAATCGGTGCTTTTTTATAAAAATTTTGTCAAATTCTGTTGACAAACAAATTAGACAAGTGTATAATATAAAAGCGTCACTAAAACGAAAGGGAATATCGACATGGACAATATAAGAAAGTTGCCGGAAGCGGAGTTCGATGTGATGGTCGGAGTCTGGGACTGCAAGGTGTCCCCGGTGAACACAGCTTATCTTATGGAAAATGTCGGAAAGCAAAAAGGGTGGAAGGCACCCACTTTGATTTCATTTCTTTCAAGATTAGAAGAAAGAGGATTTATTCATTCTGAAAAGAAGGGAAAAGAACG
>JAZREL010000073.1:0-48528 GCA_045660785.1 Eubacteriales bacterium
AAGAATATCTACAACTTGTTGAAGATTGGTTAGTTTTTTACAACACCACAAGATTAAAAAACAGGAAAAGGTGATTTCCTCTTCCTGTTCATAACTATACCCTTTTTTATTTTTTGTGAACTAAATGGGGTTCACTTCAAAACCGTTCCTTTTATTAAGTAAAGTTAAATTATTTAACTTCTGCCTTAGCGCCAGCAGCTGTGAGTTGCTTAGCGATGTCTTCAGCTGTTTCCTTAGAAACTGCTTCCTTGATTGTCTTAGGAGCGCTCTCAACGAGTTCCTTAGCTTCCTTAAGACCAAGACCTGTAAGCTCTCTTACAACCTTGATAACGTTGAGCTTAGATGCACCTGCTTCAACAAGTACAACGTCAAACTCTGTCTTCTCCTCAACAGGAGCAGCTGCAACAGCAGCACCAGCAACTGCAACAGGAGCTGCAGATACGCCGAACTCTTCTTCAACTGCCTTTACGAGGTCAGCGAGCTCGAGAATTGAAAGTGTTTTGATTTCTTCAAGAATATTAGTAACTTTTTCGTTAGCCATGATAATTTATCCTCCATTAATTTAGATAATATAATTTTTTTAATTTAGTTTACGTTTCTAAGCAACGTAGGGCTTATTCAGCAGCAGCTTCTGCGCCGCCATTCTTTTGATCGATAACAGCTTGGATAGCACGAGCAAAGCCGGAAATAGGACCTTGGATGCTGCCGAGGAATCTTGCAAGAAGAATTTCTCTTGAAGGAATTTCAGCAAGTGCCTTAACTGTATTTGCATCAACAACTGCGTTCTCAAGGAAACCGCCTTTGATTTCAAAGGTTTCAACCTTGTCAGCATATTCTTTAGCAATCTTTGCAGGAGCAATAGGATCGTCGTAACCGATAGCGATAGCGCTCATACCGTTAAGATTTTCCTTCATTGCCTCGTAGCCAACTTCGTCACAAGCACGGCCTATAAGAGTATTTTTAATTACCATATAGTCAACGCCTGCTTTTCTGAAGGCAGCACGCATTTTGGTATCGTTTTCAACTGTGATACCTTGGTATTGAACAAGAACACCGCTTTGCGCTTTCTTAATTTTTTCAACAAGGTCAGCAACAATGGCTTTCTTTTGTTCAAGAACTGAATTACTTGGCATAATTAACCTCCCTCTAAAAATTTTAGCAGGAAAAAAGAAAAATCTTTCCTCGGAAATGAGCATAAATATCCACACCGAAAAAAGATTTATAAGCTATAAAATTATATAAATTCTTCCTCGGCAGGGAGCTTTAAGCAATTACCGAAACCTGCTGTCTTTGGATTTGCCTCAACATTATAGCACGTGATGCGTGCTTTGTCAAGTGTTTTTTGAAAAATTTTTAATTCATTATAAATTACAAGGGAAAACGCCCGAAAATACGGGCATTTTCTTAGCTTTTTTGTCTTCGTATATCTTTACCCTTGAACATCTTGATTGTAAAATCGCTGAATAAACGGCTCGTTATTCTGTCGTGATATTTCTTTCTTATCTCATCACCGCCGAAATTAGTGCTTGCAATAATAGGCAGGTTTTTGTTCAAGCGCGTGTTTATAATATTGTAAAGGCACGAAACGCTAAAGCCGCTTATGTTTTCGGCACCGAGGTCATCAATGATAAGAAGGTCACAATCAAGATATTTTCCCGAAACGGGCTCCCCACCGCCAAAGCGGTCAAGGAAACGGTCATTTTCAAAATCAAAGAAAATGTTTTGCGCCGTTTCGTATATTACGTTATATCCCTTTTCAACAAGCGCTTTTGCAATAGCGGTTGAAAGGTGAGTTTTGCCAAGACCCGTAGCGCCGATAAAAAGAACGTTTTCCTTTGTCGTGTCGAAATCCTTGACGAAATTTTGTGCAAAGGTGAAAAGCTTCCGCATTTCCTCCTTGTTTTCATAATAATCAAGGGAAAACGTCTCAAAGCTTTGCGTTTTGATAAGATTTCCAATGCCCGACTCCTTAAATTGCTCCTCGACAATTCTTGTTTTGTAGCAATTGCACATTTTTCCGTTATATGCGCCGTAGTCAAGGCAAATTGGGCAGTCGTACTTAAGGTCGGTGTAGGTTTCGTCAAGTCCGTTTGCCAAAAGCAGAGATGCGCGCTCCCTTTGAAGTGAAAGGTTTCTTTCTTTGAGCGCGTTTAATCTTTCACCAAGTCCTTCCTTGCCGCCCATAGCGCAAGCCATAGCGTTAACGCCCGTTTTTGCAAGCTCCTTGTCTATTGCTTCAAGCTCGGGAATTTTGGAGTAAGCTTCGTTTAAGCGAGCTTGTCTTTGGCTCTCGTTTTTTAAACGCTTTGCTTCAAACTCTTCATTTACTATATTAATACATTTTCTTGAATAGCTCATTGCTTACTCCTTTCTTCAATTCTTTTTTCGGAGCGTTTAAGTGCCGCCTCGAAGAAATCATCCGTATCAAATGAGGACATCGTGGTCTTTGATTTGTAGCTTGCGAGCGATTTTTCGGCATCCTCAACGGTTTTTATGCCCTGAGTGTGCCAATTTTCAAGTATTTTTGCAATGTAGCTCCAGCTTGTGCCCTTTCCGTTGTCAACGGAAATCTCATACGCACGTTTAACCAAGTCAAAGCTGTGCTTTAATTCCACCCATTTGTCAAAATAGGTGCGCTCGCGCTTTGTAAATTCGCGCTGTCCTATGCCAAAAAGCTTCCTTATCTTATATTCAAAGGAGCGCTTGTTTCTCCTTGCCGCCAGGTGCGCTTCAAGCTTTTCGTAGGTGTCAACGCCCTCGTCAAAAAGGATTCTTGACGTTTTTCTTATGTAAGCCCAGCTTGCCCTTTCGCTCTCAACACAGTGCTGAATAAGCATAAGTATATATTCGTCGCTGAAGCCGTAAAGCTCCTTGATTTCCAAAAGAGAATTGTAGTCGGTAGGGGTGAAATCCTTGCCAAGGACGTCTCCTGCACAGTGGGCAAGCATCTTAAAGTCGGGGTTTTTCTCAACCATTCTTAAAATTTGATCCCCTGTAAAGGACGGTGCCTCGTTTGTTTTTGATGAAACGGCCAAAACCGTCGCACTTGACGGCTCGGGTGCGCCCTCAATGGATAAAACTCCTGCGCCCTGCCAAAATTTCAGCGCGCCCGTTACCTCGTTTAAGGCAAGGTCAAGCTTTTCACAAAGAAGTGGCAAGGCTCTTTCAAAATCGCCAAAATGCGCGGAAAAGAGAGAAATTCCGAGAATAACCTTTAATTCCGCCTCGCCCGCTTCACAAAGATTATTTGACACAGTGTCGGGCAAATTGATAATTCCGCCACTATATTTTATTGAAATTTTCATATCAGCTTGGGTAGGCGTTTAAATCCTCGCCCGCTCTCCTTCCGTCTAAAAATTCATAGTAGCCCTGCGCGCCAATCATTGCGGCATTGTCACCGCAAAGAGAAAGCTCGGGCACGAAAAGCTCCGCGCCGAGTGAATCGCAAAGTGATTTTAATTCGCTTCTTATGTGTGAGTTTGCACTAACGCCGCCTGCCACAACAACCTTGCCATAGCCACTTTCCTTTATGGCGCGTGCAACCTTTTCACAAATTGATTCCGTTATAGTGTAGGTAAGGGATGCGCAAACGTTTTCGCGCGAAATTTCCTCACCCTTTTGGTTTTTCGTGTTTAGATAGTTTATAACCGCGGTTTTAAGTCCGCTAAATGAAAAATCAAGCGTTTCCTTGTTAATCGACGGAGAGGGGAACGAAACCGCGTGCTTATCTCCCTTTCTTGCAAGCTCATCAACCGCCTTGCCACCGGGGTAGGGAAGGCCCATAACTCTGCCAACCTTGTCAAAGCATTCGCCAATTGCATCGTCGCGTGTTGATGCAATTTCCTCGTAGGACGTGTACGATTTTATATCGAAAAACGAGGTGTGACCGCCCGAAATTACAAACGCCAAGAAGGGCGGCTCGAGCTTTTTATGAGTTAAATAGTTTGCCGCAACGTGACCCTTTATGTGGTCAACGGGCACAAGCGGAATCCCATTTGCAAATGCAAGTGATTTTGCAAAATTCACCGCAACCAAAAGCGCACCGATAAGGCCCGGGCCGTTTGTAACCGCAATTAGGTCAATGTCCTTAATTGTGACGCCTGCTACCTCAAGTGCCTCGTATGTGATTTTTGAGATTGCCTCGATATGTGCGCGGCTTGCAATCTCAGGCACAACTCCGCCGTAAAGCGCCTGAATATCAACAGAGGAGGCAATAATATTCGATTTTATTTCGCGCTTGCCGTCGCCCATTTCCAAAACGGCAGCGGCGGTTTCGTCGCAAGATGATTCAAAGCTTAAGACTAACATATATACATACCTCCAAGGTGTCAGAATTGCGAAAATGCGCGACCCTGTGTCGCATTTTGAGGGAAAATAATCCAAAAAAGCGCAAAATCCCTCTTGTTTAGCGCCGAGCTATAGTTAAGACTAAAATTGAATACTCATTAATATTGCATTTTCCGTCGGCTTTGAGTAGTGGTTTTTTGAAATGCCCGATACGGAAAAATTAAATTTATTATAAAGTGCGATGGCAGGCGCGTTTGACTCCCTTACCTCAAGGTAAACGCTTAAAACACCCATACCCTTTATATAGTCGAGAAAATAGGAAAGCAAGCGCGAGCCAATGCCCATTTTGCGCGCATCTTGGGATACTGCCACGTTTACAATTTGGCATTCATCCAAAATTACTGTAAAGCTGATATAGCCAAGCACCTCATCCTCTTGCTTTGCAACCAAAAAGTGCCAGATAGGGCTTTCCATATAGCTTAGAATATCGCTTTCTGTAAACGGCACGGAAAATGCTTCCTTTTCAATTTTTGCGACACTTGGTACGTCGTTTTTTGAAATTACGTCAATTGAAACGGTGTTCATATCAGTAGCCAAACTTGCCGCTTAAGCTGTCGTCGTCCTTAATCCAATCGCCAACGAAAATCTCGGTGTAGTCAGTGTCCGTGTTTCTTATAACAACCTTGGCAATGCCCGCGTTTATAATTTGACGCTTGCACATCATACAGCTGTTCATTCCACCGATTATATCACCCGTTTTTGGGTCTGTGCAGCACATATAAAGAGTAGCGCCAAGCATCTGCTCACGGGATGCGGCAATAATCGCGTTTGCCTCCGCGTGCACGCTTCTGCAAAGCTCGTAGCGCTCACCCTTGGGAATACCGAGTGAATCGCGGTAGCAGGAGCCGATTTCGTTACAGTTAAGGCGTCCTCTCGGTGCGCCGTTATAGCCCGTTGAAACAATGACGTCGTTCTTTACAATAATTGCACCGAAGCGGCGGCGAAGGCAGGTGCTTCTTTCCGAAACCGTCTCTGCAATATCAAGATAGTAGTTATGCTTAGAAACTCTTTCCATAGCTTTCTCCTTAGTCGAGGAACAAACCTCTTTTAAAATAAAATTTTGAAAACACAAGACCCTGTGTGCGAATTTTAGTAAATTTCTTAGTTAAAATCGAAAACAACGCGTCCATCCTCACCAAGCTTCAAGACTGCATCAAAGCTCTTGCCGTTTTTCGACACAAAGCCCTGAATTTTGCTTGTTTTGCCCGTCGATAGAAGCATTTTTACGTTTGAAACCGATATTGTACGCTTGCAAATTGATTTGCCAATCATAAACTTACAGCCGTTTTCTTTATAGCCGGAGCAGCCGTAGCCAAAGCGCGTCCTTACTACGTCATTTTCGCAAAGCGGACAAACGCCGACAACCTCGCCAAAAACGCCGATATTTGTGTCCATCTCGGGGGATTTATCGCGTGACTCCTCGAAAACCTCGCCAATTTCCTTTTCGGCAAGCGCAACGCTGCCCTCAACGGTCATTTCTCCGCGGAAAACCTTCTTCAGTGCCTGACCCATTTGGCTCGTTTTATATTTGTCCATGCTAATGCCAAGCTGCGATAGCGATTCGATAAGATATTCGCCGTCGGGCAAAATGTAGTACGAATCCTTTTTGAGCATAATATATGCACTCTTGCACGCGTTTTCTATAATTCCCGTGCGCGTTGCCTCCGTGCCAAGCTCAAGTCCCTCGAAAATCGCCTTGTAGTCCTCGTCGTCGCTTTCGTCGGCATTTTGCTTGTCCTCCTTGAACGGATTTTTAAGATACGCGTTCAAGGTTTCAATCGTGTAATGCTTAGGCGGAGTTGTCTCCTTCTCGTGCGGCTTGAAATCAATATTTACCCTGTCACCCTTTTCAAGCTTGGGAAGGAGCTTGTCCTTTGGTGTATAGTCGTCAAACTTGGTCCAGCCCGCTTGTGTAATAACCGTACCCTTTAGGGTAAACTCGTCAAGCTCACCAAGCTTAATCTTTATTTCGCTGCTCTCGCTCTTACACTCCTCCGCGCAAAAGACCGCAACAAAGCGGCGAAGCACGGTTGAGTAAACCTGCTTTTCCTTCTCGGAAAGCTCCTTTGGATTTGGAATTTTATATGTAGGAGTGAGCGCAGAGTGGCTCTCAATTTTTGAGTCGTCAAAGATGCTTTTTGCAAATCTGAACTCAACGGGGTAGCCCATTTTGGCTACACTCGCAATAATGGATTTCATCTTCCCCTGCTCAGCTGTGGCTAAATATTCCGAGTTTGTACGCGGATAGGTAACGTAGCCCGCCTCGTATAGCTTTTGAAGTGTGGAGAGCGAATCGTCCATTGACATTTTGTATTTTTTACCAAGGTAGCTTTGAAGCTTGGAAAGAGAGAATAGCTTCGGCGGTGAGATTGTGCCCTTTTTGGTCTTAACAGAGGAAACAACCGCCTCCTCGGCGTTATATTTTTGGCACGCCTCGTTTGCCTTGTCAAGCTCGTCCTTGGTGAATTTTAATTTCGGTGTTAAATCAACAAACTCCTCACCCGTTTTTTCGTGCGAGGTGATAACGTAATATTTTTCGGGCGTGAAATTCCTGATTTCAAGGTCCCTGTCGTAAATTGCCTTGACAATAGGCACAATAACACGTCCGACGCGAAGAAGCTTGCCCGTTTTTATGGTGGCAAAGCGCGTTAGATTAACGCCGTAGAGCCAGTCAATATAAGTCCTTGCAAAGCCCTCACTCGCCAACGAAAGATACTCGCTTTCGTCCTTCATTGAAAGAAGCCCCTCGGAAATTGTTTCGGGGGTTTGGTCGGGAAGCCAAAGGCGCACAAATGACTTTTCGCCCTCAAGCGCGTGGGAAACTGCCAAGCGCACGATAATTTCACCCTCGCGGTCGGCGTCTCCTGCGTTTACAATTGTGTCAATGTCGCGACGGTTGCAAAGATATTTTATAGTGTTAAACTGCTTTTTAACGCCCGAGTCAACCTCTTTTTTGTCGTTTTTCTTTAAGGCAAACTTAAATTCCTTTGGAAAGCAAGGGAGAATGTCAAGCGTCCATTTTCCGGGCGGAGTGCCCGTGTAGTCCTCGATGTCGGCAAGAGAGAAAAGATGACCGAAAACCCAAGTAACGACGTAGTCGCCACCCTCGAAGTAGCCGTCGCGCTTTACCATTTGATCACTTTGCAAGCGCGCAATGCCCGCAATAATATTTCTTGCAAGCGATGGCTTCTCGGCAATAATCAGCTTCATTTCCCTTTCCTCCTTGAAATTAAAAATCCCGACAAAAAATGTCGATACAAAGTAATTGTATCACAACTTGAATTATTTTTCAAGTATATTATATATAAATAAAGCGTAAAAAGAAAGTGCCCACAAGCGTGGGCACTGTCAGTATTTAATTTTCCTTCGGAATAAGCGCATCGTAGCTGATTCCAACGGGGGCAGTTAATGCTTTTCCTCCGCTTAGGTAGGTTATTTCGCTGCCGTTATATACGTAGCCGGAGAAAATAATCTCCATAGTCAGCTTGTCAAGCGTAATTCCCGTAATCTTCAAGCTGAAAATTGAGTAATCCGTGTTGCTCATTTCTGCAATAACGGAATCGTTTGCAACCAGATTGCCGTTTTGGATTGAAATAGGACTTATCAAGCTTACCCTTGCGGCAACTAAGCCGAATTTCAATGACTCGCCACTCTCGCTTTCGTATAAAGCAAGTGCCTCCTTGTCAACCTTGAACCCTTGGCTCATTTGAACGGACTTGTCATTTGCGTGAAGCTCTGAGTATGTGTAGCCAAGCCAAATAAACATAGGGTCGATATTTAAGGTGTCGCCTGCGTAGCTACACACCTCACAATAATTTACAACTGTGCAAGCTGAGAGATATTTCTCGCCCGCAAAGACGAATTTCTTGTCCATAGTGTGAGGGATGCCCGTATACGTCAAAAGCTCACATCTTTGGCAAATTTGCGCACAGCTAAGCTCACCGTCTTCATAAAGGTGCTTGCCACCGTAGAAAACGTCGCAGGTCTCAAGTCCTGTTACAATTTTTGAATCGTCAATCGTGTAGTAGCTAGAGTTCATCGGTGCGGTCTTGAGTAAATCCACAACGGCTTGAAAATCCTTGCCAACTACGTAGAAGGTGACGTTGTATTTGTTTGAAAAATTCCAAATTTCACTTGGTCTGTTGTTATATGCTATTGTGCCTGCCGAAAGGTAAACACTTCTTTCAACCTCGGCATCTGCTGTGAAGCTGAGGAAGTTGTGGCCGAGCTTGTTGACACCGTCGCCTAAAATCAAGGTTTGAATATTTGTTGCCAAAAATGCGCCCGGGCCTAAATTCACAACCGAGTTCGGCACTGCAATAGTACCGCTAAGTCCCGATTGATAAAACGCGTTGTATCCGATTTCCTCTAACGTTTCGGGGAAAACAACCTCGGTAAGTGAGGAGCACTGAGAAAAAGCGTTTCTTGCGCTACCGCTTGCAAGGTCGATTTCAACGAGCTGGGTATCCTCAAGGTTGATTTTTGAAAGCTTTTTGCACCCTGTGAAACCGCCGTGAATTTTCTTTAGCTCAGAGCCCTTTTCAAATATAATTTCCTCGACGGGTGAGCCCCCAAACGAGCCGGTGATTTTTTCTAACGATTTTGGAATGTAAACGGTTTTAAGTGATTTCCAACCGCTTGTGAAGGAGGAGTTTAAAAGCTCGGTAAGCGTTGGCGCTAAATATACAACCTCTACGTTTACAGCCGACGAATTACAGCCGGTTCCTTGAAGCGTTTTGGGTATAACTCCGTTTTGTGAGAAAACCTGCATTTCTCTCATATCCAAAATTTTGACGTCTCCCCAAGCAATAGTGCTGCTTTTGTCGGGGGAGGCGTAAATTGTATCTCTATGTATCGAAGGCGTTCCTTGATAATTGCTGAGCTGGAAATAAACCTCGCGCTCTGTGCCGTCAACAAGTGTCACCTTGGACGTGCAATATTCTGTCATATCTGCTGCTACGGCTGAAACGGTAAAAATGCAAATTAAACTGAAAAGCAAGCAGACAAACCAAATGATTCTTTTTCTCATTGTTTTCTCTCCTTAAGCATTAAATTAATGTTGAGCTTAGTATAACATAAAAAAGTAATTTCGTCAATAGACTTTACAGTCCTTAGATTAACAAAAGCAGTTGTATGCAAATAGACTATTTCTTGGTTAGCTTTTCTCGCGTGCCGTCGGGGCGCTCAATTACTGTGTTGCCAAGCGTGGAGCGCAAATTTCTTCGGTACCCCTCAAGGTATTCCTCGTAAAGTGCTTTTTGCTCGATAAGCTCAGCGTCGGTCAGTCCCTCATCCTTCTTTTTCTTTGCAAGAAAATTTATTCTGTCTATCTTTTCCTTTTCCATAATTTCTCCAAAAAACGTGATAATTTAGACACGTGGTGACGTATTTTTAGCTTAGTCAAGCTCTGTTTTTACAATTATTCCGCCGCCAAGGACGGTGTCGCCGTCGTATAAAACAACGCTTTGTCCCTTGCAAATGGCTCTTTCGGGCTCATCAAACGTAACGTGCAAAAGTCCGTTTTCAAACGATGCCCAAGCGTCCTTTTCACTTTGGTTGTATCTGACCTTTGCCTTAACGCGTATCGTGCCGTTAATTTCGTCAATTGCGCTTAAATTAACGTTGCTTGCCCAAAGCTTGCGCGAGAATAAATCCTCGTTTTCACCGATGACTACCTCGTTTGTATCAAGCTTCTTTTGGCAAACGTACATAGAGTGGGGAAGGGCAAGCCCAAGCCCCTTTCTTTGACCTATTGTGTATCTGATAATGCCCTTGTGCTTGCCGAGAATTTTTCCGTCCTTGGTGACAAAATCACCCACAGGGTAGGTCTTTTTTGTAAAATTCTCTATAAACTTGGCATAATCGCCGTCGGGCACAAAGCAAATGTCCTGGCTGTCCTTTTTCCTTGAAATTTCAAAATCAATTCCGTCAAGAAGTGCGCGCACCTCGTCCTTTGTGTCATAATCGCCAAGCGGAAAAACAGTCCTTTGCAAATTCTCGCGGCTGATTCGGTAAAGGACGTAGCTTTGGTCCTTTTTTTCGTTTTTTCCCTTTTTCAGCACGCGACGTCCGTATTTTTCATCGTATTCAACCTTGGCGTAGTGTCCCGTTGCGACAAAATCGCACCCAAGCTCACTTGCCATATCGAACAGCTTGCTGAATTTTAAGTGACAGTTACATTCAATGCAGGGGTTTGGTGTTGCGCCGTTTTCGTATGATTTTATAAAGTTGTCAATAACGTATTCTTCAAAATAGCTTGAAAAATCAGACACGTGGTGCGGTATTTTTAATTCGTCACACACATGCTTGGCATCTAAAACGTCACGGCTGCCCGAGCATTTTGCATCGTTTTCACCGTGTAAAATCATAGTCGCGCCAATACATATATTTCCTTGTGATTTAAGCAATGCGGCAGTGGCAGAGCTGTCCACTCCGCCGCTCATTGCAACTAATATCCTTTTCAATTTAGAAAATGTAGCTTCCTTTCTTAACCTCGTATGACTTGCCGTCAATTATAACGGTTGTGTCGGAGGGTGTTGTAATTTCATATCGGAAGGAATCTCCCTCCAAGAACCAAGCGCTCGAAACCGTACCGTATTTCGTTTCGATTTTCGCACTTAAGTGCTTCAGCTTCTTTGTCGGCTGTGGCGCTATAACTATTTTTTCAAAGCCGGGGTAAGCGTCCACTGTTTGAATGCCGCACGCAACGCCGTAAACCCAATCAGCCACGCTGCCGTACGCGTAGTGGTTGAAGGAGTTCATATCCTTTGACCAAAATTCGCCCTTGTCGTTTACGCCGTCCCAATGCTCCCAAACGGTTGTCGCACCCTGCTTAACCGAATATAACCAAGAGGGGTAATTTTCTTGAAGCAAAAGGTCGTATGCAAGCTCGGTATAGCCGTTTTGTGAGAGTGCATGCAAAAGATACGGTGTGCCGACAAAGCCGGTTTGGAGCCGCTTGCCGTTTTCTATAATCATGCTTGCCAGCTTGTCTGCAACCGCTTTTTTGTCTAATGCGAAATCAAAGTAAAGGGCAATTGCACATTCGGTTTGCGTATTAAACTCGGTGAATTTTTTTCTGCCCTTTTCTAAAATTTTAGCATGTAGTCTTTCGTATTTTGATACGTTTTTTCCAAGAACCTTGCCCGCCTTAATAACAAGACTGACGGAGTAAGCATAAAAAATTGTAGCAATTATATCGGAATCGCTCGAGCCCTTGTAGCTGCCTGCGGGCGCGTCGAGTCCAAGCCAATCTCCAAAGTGCCAGCAGCCGTACCAAAGGTACTTTTCCTTGGTAATTCTGCCAATCTCATCTACGTAGTCACACATAGACTTAAATTGCCTACGTAGAATTTTTTTGTTGGCATAGGTTAAATAAATTTGCCAAGGACACACGGTTGAAGCATCACTCCATACAGCGGTGGAGCTTCCCGGTCTTTCGTGCACCTGAGGAATACAGAATGGAATTAGTCCCTCGCGCTTTTGCTCAAGGCGAAGGTCCTCAAGCCACTTGTCAAAGAATTTTTCCACGTTGTAGTTATACGACGCGGTTTTTATAAATACCTGCGCGTCTCCTGTCCAGCCAAGGCGTTCGTCTCTTTGAGGACAGTCGGTGGGAATATCGAGGAAGTTGCCCTTTTGTCCCCAAATGATATTTGAAAACAGCTTGTTAAGCAGTGGGTTTGAGGAATTTAGGTAGCCCGTCCTTTTTAAATCGGAATGAAGCACGATTGCCTTTATGCTGTTTTTCGTAACCTCGCAAGGGAAGCAGTCCACGCGCACGTATCTGAAGCCCCAAAAGCAGAGCTTTGGCTTATATACCTGATGTCCGTCTTGGCATACGTAATCAAATTTTGCTTTTGCGCTGCGGTAGTTTTCCGTGTAGAAATTGCCGTCTCTGTCAAGCACCTCGGCAACAGACAAGGAAACCTTGTCGCCCCTTTTTGCATCAAGGTCAATTTCAAAATAGCCCGTCATATTTTGCCCAAAGTCGATAACCGTCTCACCATTTGGCGTTTTAAAGATGCTCAAAGGATAAATAATTTCCTGCTCCTTGATGGCTTCGCCCTGCTGCTTAACTATTTTAAATTCGCCATAGCTTTGCACCTTTACGGGAACAAATTTTTCCTCATACGTCGCGTCATAGCTTTCGCCGTCGTAAATATCGGAAAATGTAATTTTGCTAAGGGCACATTCCCAGCTTTCGTCTGAGTAAATATATTCCTTGGTGTTATCCTTATATATAATTTCAACCTCGCAAATCAATGCAGGGTAAATATCGGGAAGGTCTTTTCTTGTTCTTATGTTAATTCTGCCGTTGAACCAGCCCGAGGAAAGCGTTGCCCTGATTTCATTTTCGCCCTTTACCATATCGGTGATATCGTAAGATTGCATTTGGGCGCGCTTATAGTACGTCCAGCCCGGCGCCAAAATAAAATCACCGATTCTATTACCGTTAAGCTCAGCGTAATAACAGCCGAGAGAGGTGATTTTCAAGGTCGCTTTTTTTATTTCCTTAGACGCGGTAAAGATTTTTTTAAACACAGGACAGGTGTAGTCCTCTTTGGTGGGATATGAAATCCATTTTGAGTTAGTAAGCATAGGTTCTCCTTCATAAAGCGGCAAAATAGCCGCACACTACGTTAATTATAACAATAAAATAATATAAAATCAATAAATTACTTATAAAATAGGAAGCGAAAAGATAAAAAAGCGTGAAAAAACTTTCAAAAATCTATTGACAAACGCGCTTTTATCGTTTACAATGAACATATGAACAAATGCTCATATAAGCGAATGTGCGAATGAAGCATAATATTTCGCATAAGCTAAATATTAGAAAAGTGAGCATAAAAGGAGAAAAAATGGACAATTCTATTTCAAAAATTCAAGGTGCAATAACCCGTAACAGTGAGCTTTTTGAGGAGCTTGCATCTCTTTACAAAATCTTCGGTGATGCATCCCGTGTGAAAATCCTTTGCGCGCTTACACAAAGTGAAATGTGCGTAAGCGAGATTTCCGCATTTTTGTCAATTTCTCAATCGGCTGTATCACATCAGCTTCGTATTCTCAAAACAAGCAATCTTGTTAAAACCCGCCGCGATGGCAAAAATATTATTTATTCATTAACTGACGATCATATAAAGACAATTATCGATTGTGGTATGGAGCACATTGCTGAATAAAATGAAAAAGCTTTTTGTAAACAGTAGGTCGAAAATGATACGGCTGCTTCTTTCGGCGTGTCTTATCATTTTAGGCGCGACGGTTGGCGTGTTCAATGAGCAATCGTCCGTCTTTATTTTCCTTTTCGCCTATTTCTTAAACGGCTACGACGTTATCGGCTGCGCACTTCGTGAGCTCTTTAAGAAAAAAGAGGTTGGCGAAAAAATGCTTATGACTATTGCATCACTCGGCGCTATCGTTGTGGATGCTTATTTTGAAGCCGCATTTATTATGGCTTTATATTTAATTGGTGAGCTTATCGAGGGCTTTTCAAGCGAGCTTACCAAAAAATCCGTAAACACACTTGCTTCCTTGATTCCAAGCTTGGTTCGCATAAAGGGCAAGGAGGAGCTTGTACGTGCAAGCGACGTTTGCGAGGGCGATATTATCGAGGTTTTTGCAGGGGAGCGAATTCCGCTTGACGGCAAGGTTGTAAGCGGCGCGGCTGACCTTGACACCTCGGCAGTAACCGGCGAGAGCTTACCCGTGCATGCACACGTTGGCACAGACGTTTACGCAAGCCATCTGAACTTAAACGGCGTTTTGACAATAAAGGTGACAAAGCGCGCAAGCGACAGTATGGCTCAAAGAATAGTTGATATTTCCTTGAAGGCAAAATCAAGAAAGACAAGAAGCGAGGCGTTTTTGAAAAAGTTCTCGCGTATATACACCCCATCCGTTATTGTCGGTGTGATTGCAACGTTTTTGGTGGCAACCTTATGCGGCGCAAATTTTGCGGATATGGCATATAAGGCGTTTTCAATTATTGCAATTTCCTGCCCGTGCGCGGTTGTAATTTCCGTTCCCGTGGCATACGCCTCAGCCATCGGCTACGCGTCAAGAAAGGGCATTTTAATCAAGGGCTCACGTATAATCGACTCTCTTGCATCACTTAACACAATGGCGTTTGACAAAACGGGCACGCTCACAAAAACGGAGCTCCGTGTAACAAAGCTTGAATCCTACGGCTCGTACACGAAAATGGATTTGCTTGCATTTGCGGCAATAGCAGAGAAAAAATCGAAGCACCCAATTGCACGCGCTATTTTGAAGGAAGCAAAGCGCTTCAAGGTTGACGTTCCTTCGGGAAAATGCTACCACGAGGAAATTGGCTGCGGCATAGAGTGCGACTCTGTGCGCGGCAAGATAAAAACAGGAAGCTATCGCTACGCCGCTGAGGGCACACCGCGTCAGTCAAAGGCAACGGTTTACGTTTCATTAAACGGTGAGTGCATCGGCTACATCGGTGTTGGCGACAACATCAAGGCAAACGGAAAAATCACCTTTGATAAGCTTCGTGAAAACGGAATTAAGAAAATTTACATTTTAAGCGGTGACAAAAAGGAAAAGGTTGACATCGTTGCATCATCCCTTTATGCGGACGGCGCGTACTCTCAGCTTTTGCCAAATCAAAAAATCGACGCCTTGGTTGATATTATCGAGGGCTCAAGCGGCGTAAAAATCGGCTACTGCGGTGACGGAATTAACGACTTGCCCGCAATTATCCGTGCCGACGTTGGCTTCTCAATAAACGGGGTCAGCACAGATGCGGCAATTGAGCACAGTGACGTAATTATCGCAGATGACGACCTTGAAAAAATCCCGAAGGCAGTAAAAATCGCAAAAAATACAAAATCATCTATAATTGCAAACGTAATCTTTGCATTAGCGGCAAAGCTTACAATCGGTGCTCTTAGCATATTCTTGCCATCGTTCCCAATGACCTTGGCGGTAATTGCCGACGTTGGCGTTATGCTCATTACCTTGATGAATGCAGTAAACGCGGGCAAAATCAAGAAGCAGAATATGCTTACCTTCTAAAATAAAAGAAATGGAAAAATTTTATGAAAATTAAAATGCGCAAGCTATCTTATGAGGAGGTACTAAAGCTACCTCGCCTAAAGCATAAGAAGCCAAGAAAGCCAAGCCGCCTCCTTGCGACAGTTGTTCGCGTTGGCTCAGCACCTACACTTAAAAAGATTAAATTCTCCTACACAACCGAGCGTATGGAGCTTGTTGGCAAAAAAGAGCCCTGCCTAATCCTTATGAACCATTCAAGCTTTACGGATATGAAGCTTGCATATGGCATCTTTTACCCAAGAAGAATGGGAATTGTCACATCAGTTGATGCAATGACGGGAATCCTTGGCAAGCTTATGCGCTTCCTTGGCTGTACTCCAACGCACAAGTATGTTTCTGACATTTCCCTAATCCACGATATAAAATATATGTTAAAGGAAAATAAGACAAGCGTGCTTATGTACCCCGAGGCGGGCTATTCCTTTGACGGAAGAACAACGACCTTGCCACGCGGTCTTGGCATTTTGATGAAGCGCCTTGACGTTCCCGTTGTAACGGTTATTACCGAGGGCGCGTTCCACCGTGACCCACTTTACAATATGCTAAAGATTCGCGACGTTAAGGTTAGCGCGCGTGTAAAATGCATAGCCACGCCCGAGGAAATCAAGGAAAAATCCGTTGAGGAGCTTGATGCGCTGCTTGACAAGGAGTTTTCCTTTGATAATTTCGCTTGGCAAAGAGATAACAAGGTTTCAATCGACGTTCCATTCCGTGCCGACGGCTTGCAAAGAATTTTATATAAGTGTCCACATTGCGGCACTGAAAACCAAATGGAGGGCAAGGGCATAGAGCTTACGTGCCACGCGTGCGGCAAAAAATGGGAAATGGATGAGTACGGTCAGCTTTCTGCCACCGAGGGCGAAACGGAATACCCTCACATTCCCGATTGGTATTCTTGGCAAAGAGAATGTGTGCGCCAAGAGCTTGAAAACGGTACGTACTTACTCGACGCCGACGTTAATATTGCCGTGCAGGTAAACCTAAACGGCGTTTGTGACATCGGCACAGGGCACTTAACCCACGATGCAGACGGCTTCCACCTAACGGGTGCAGACGGCAAGCTTGACTATAAGCAGTCCGCCCTATTTTCCCACACCATATATTCCGATTATTATTGGTACGAAATCGGCGACGTCATCGGAATAGGCGACAACGAGTTTTCCTATTTCTGCTTCCCCAAGGAAAACGTCTCCGTCACCAAGGTCCGCTTAGCTGCCGAGGAGCTTTACAAAATGAAAAAGCCAACGCGCCACGCGCATATCTAAAAACAAAAATAGCAAGCCAAGCGGCTTGCTATTTTTATTATCTAATTTCAACGGAAAATCCTGTTTTATGCACGCACCTTGGCTCAAGATGTATCATTTCGCGCTTGGAAAGCAGGTTGTCAATCTCGCCGTCCTTTGAAGGAATTGAGGACCACGGCTCAATGCAAACGTAAGGCGCTTTTTTGCCTGTCGCGTGCCAAAGTCCAACGTATTTCATTCTGTCAAAGCGCACAGTCACACCGCGCTTGCCAAGTGGGGAGTGTAGCGTTACCTTCTTCGGTACGTTATAGAGGAAAATAGCGTCGTTGTCGAAAAGCTCGTGTGTGAGCGGAATGGATTTTGTGCCACCCTGTGTATAAATTTTGTCCTCTAAGGTGCAAAAGCAGGTGGGCGAAAGCTCTAATTTTATCGCATCGCAGATGCTGTCAAATTCCACCGCGTAGTCCTCGAATTTAAGACCCTCGTCAAGCGGAACGTTGAACGCAGGATGACCGCCGAGTGCGAAAATAAGTGTTTTTTCGTCCGTGTTTGTGACCTTGTAGTCAACGAAAAGCTGTGCGCCATTTAAGGTAAAGGTAACGTCAAATTTAAAATTAAACGGATAAGATTTTTTCGTTTCCTCGTTTTCGGTAAGCGTTAGCGTTATGCTACTGTCAGAAACGCTTGATAGGGAAAACTCACTGTGTCTTGCAAAGCCGTGTGAGCCCATTTCGTATTCCTTGCCGAGATATTTATATTTACCACCAAAAAATCTTCCGCAAATAGGGAACATAATAGGCGCGCGGCCTGACCAAAATTCGGGATTTCCTTGATATAAATATTCGCATCCGTCGTTTGTTTTTATGCTTTGAAGCTCAGCGCCAAGGGTGCTGACCTCAACTGTCAAAAGCTCGTTTTTAATAGTATAAATCATAAAAATCACTCCTTTTTGGTTTTATATAAATATTATATCATAACAAATAGGAAAATTCAACCTCTCACTTCTTGAAAAAAACGGGGCAGTGTGATACAATTACTTAAAAGAACCAAATCAAGGAGAAAACGAATGGCAAATATCGTTCTTACCTCAAGATGTAATTTAAGCTGTGAATATTGCTTCGCGCACGAGCTGACTGAAAGCGACGCAGGCGACATAAGGATGAAGGATTTTATGGAAATCCTTGATTTTGCAGGCGCGGACGGCGAAATCGGCTTAATCGGCGGAGAGCCGCTTTTGCACAAGCAAATAAACGAGTTTATATCGGTCTTAAACGGCAGATACGACATAAGGCGCGTCCTTCTTTTCACAAACGGAATTTTCCTTGATAAGCTCGACGTCAGCTTGCTTTACCCTAAAACAAGCGTGCTTGTAAACGTAAATTCCGCGGGTGAGATAGGCGAAATTGCATTTGAAAAAATGAAAAAAGGCATCGCCGCCCTCATCGCCTACTTGCCAAAGCATCGCATCACCCTTGGTGTGAATATTTATAAGGAAAATCAAAATTTTGACGACCTTGTGTCGCTAATTAAGGAATTTGACCTCAAAAGAATAAGAATAAGCGTGGTAATTCCAAAGGATAAAAGCGAGGGCGCGTTTAAATATTTTGCAAGAATGAAAAAAACGCTTTTGTCACTTGTCAAGGTGCTTAAAAAGCTCGGCGCTTGCCCTGCATACGATTGCAATGCAATTCCCGAATGTGTCTATACCGAAAAGGAAAAAGCACTGCTTGAATCGCTCCCGTACGAAAACGAATTTGAAAAAAGAATTTTTACGGGAAATGCATCGGTTTGCGCGCCAATTGTCGATATTTATCCCGACAAAACCGCCGCGCGTTGCTTTGGAATGAGCGAATATAAGGTTAAAATCGACGATTTCAAGAATATAAACGACTTGAAAAATCATTTCTTTATGGCACTTGACACGCGCTTAGTTCACAAATCATCGAAAAGCGAGTGCGAGGGCTGCTACAAAAACAAGGTGTTCGGCTGCTTTGGCGGCTGCCTTTGCTACAAAAACGAGAATTAAGGGCTTTTTATGATAGAGGTTTTAAGTGTAGAAAATATGAGAAAAAGCGACCAAAGCACCATAAATGGCGGTGTTCCCTCGCGCACGCTTATGTGGCGCGCCTCAATGGGAATATACGAAGCAATGGGAGACGCTTTGGACAAAACCAAAAAAATCCTTGTCGTTGTCGGCACGGGAAACAATGCAGGCGATGGCTACGCCCTTGCCCTGATATTGAAGAAAAACGGCTACCCTGTGTCTATTTTACAGCTAAAGGACAAATATTCCCCCGACGGAAAATACTATTTTGAGCTATGCCAAGCGGAGAATATCCAAACTGAGCTTTTTAACGGTGAAGCCATACCATCTGCCGATATAATAGTTGACTGTATTCTTGGCACGGGCTTTTTTGGCGAGGTTACGGGTGAGTGCAAATTACTGATTGAAAAAATAAACGCGTCACGTGCTTACGTTGTTTCGGCTGATATAAACAGTGGCTTAAACGGCGACAGTGGCATTGGCGAGGTGTCGGTAAAAAGTGATTTAACCGTGTCTATCGGCTCATATAAAAGCGGACATTTTTTAGGCATGGCAAAGGACAAAATCTCAAGGCATGTAAACTGTGATATTGGTATATTGCCAAATGACAAGCCATATTATCTTTTTGAAAAGAGCGACGCCCGCGCCTTAATACACGAGCGCCCACATTTTTCTCACAAGGGCACGTACGGCTATATTGCCCTAATCGGTGGCTCAAGTGAATATTCGGGCGCAATCAAGCTTGCAAACCTTGCCGCCTCATCAATGCGCGCAGGCGCAGGTGTAACAAAGCTTGCTTGCCCAAAATCAATTGCCCACGCGGTAGCACCGTATTTACTTGAAAGCACGCTTTTCCCACTTAGTGAGGAAAACGGACGTATAAAATTTGACGAAAACGAAATAAAAAGCGTGGTAAACGGCACAAAAGCCATAGGCGTTGGTATGGGACTTGGAAGAAGCGCGGAAAACGAAAAGCTGATTAGATATTTAATGTCGGAAGCACGCGTGCCACTCCTTTTGGATGCAGACGCGCTAAACACGCTTGCCGAAATGGATGAATTTCCAAAAGCAAGCGCACAAGTTATCCTAACGCCGCACCTAAAGGAGCTTGAGCGCCTTACCAAAATTCCAATATCAAAAATACAAGAAAACCCCATTACCGTAGCAAAGGAATATGCTAAAAAAACAGGCGCAATTGTGCTACTGAAGGGGACAGCCACGGTAGTAAGTGACGGCGAAAACGTCGCAATTATCGACACAGGGTGCCCCGGAATGGCAACTGCCGGCTCAGGGGACGTTCTTTCGGGCATAATAACCGCGTTCCTTGCCCAAAGCCACCTTTCCCCGTTTGATGCAACCTGCCTCGGCGCGTACGTAAACGGTCTGAGCGGCGAAATTGCCCAGGGCGAGCATACCGCAGTTTCAATGCTTGCCTCCGACACCGCACGCTCTGTTGATAAGGCGATAAAATCTATTCTTGAATAAAAAAGCGAGAGCAAATGCTCTCGCTTTTTAAGTGGTTTTTATTTTGTGTGCATCCGCATCTTGGCACTTTGCTTGTGCGCTTTCATCAGCCCTTTTTAGCTTTCCAAAAAATCATAAATTTTTGCCCAAACCTCACTGCTTTGCTCGGTGATTTGGTGCCAGTCTAAGCTGTTAACAAAGCGCTCGCACTCCTCGGTTGTAGAAAGCTTATTTTTCTTTAGCGCGCGCTTTAATTTCGCTTGAAAATCGCGCTTTGCTTTAATTGCCGCCTCCGTATACGTTGGATTATGATACACGTTCGGTACGGTTAAAAAGGAAATATTTTCGTTACCCGAAAACGCGTTTTTCATCTTTAGAAAATGCTTTTTGTAGCTTACCATATGGTCGTTTGGTGAGTGGATTATAAGCGCACGCGTGTCGCTATTTGATAAAATTTCAATGGCGTTGCAGCTCATATATTTCGTGTTTTTGGATAGCTCCTTTTCGTAAATGCGCTTTCTGAAGATGCTCGCAATTCCCGACATATGCTGATAAATAATATCTTTAGGAGAAATAAAGCCCGACATCGGCACAATCTTTTTTATATCGGGGTGGAATTTTGCAATGCAAAGCGTGGAAAAGCCGCCCCAGCTGTGTCCGACAACCGAAATTTCGCGCCCCTTTATTTCGTCTATCTCCTTTAGCGCGCTTATAACCTCGTCAAGGTCGCAAAGTGAGCCCGAAAAGCCGCCCGTGTCGCCACCGCCTGACTCCATACAGCCCGTGTGGTCGTATGCAAAAACAAGATAGCCGCCGCGCGCAAGCATCTCAATTTCCTTCATATAGTTTAAGTGTCCGCCAAACATACCGTGCTCGAAAACTATCAAGCGGTCCTTTTTTGGCGCGTCATAGTAATAAAAGCAACCGACAAGCGTGTGTCCGCGCTTTGATTTTATTGAAAATTCCTTCGCGCTCAGTCCCTTGAAATCATCCTTTGAGAAAAGGAAAACGTACGGCATACGCTCCGCGCGAGAATAAACCAATTTATTAAATCTTTCTTCAACCTTATCGTATAACATAATTCACCTTGCAAATATTGTATTATCAAAAGTGTAACCGCCACCGCTCACCTTTATTCCGTAGCCCGTCTTTTTTACAAGCTCAAAAAGCTTGTGACCGTCAATTCCGACAAGGTCCGAAACGGAGTCAAGGAAATATTCCGCGCTTGAATGGAAATAAGTTGTCGTTACGTAAATTCCCCTCGTTGCACCAATGGCGTTCATCGCTCCGTAAAACTCGCGCACCTCTTTTTCGGTCACGTGCGCACGGTCACGGCACTTTGTCTGCGCCACAATTTTTTCACCAAAGCCAAGGTAGTCAACCGTTTCAAGCACGATATCAATGCCGCCGTCATCGCTTCCGCCCGTGATGTCACAGTAAACAACCATCTGTCCCTTCAAGGTGTAATATTTATCTAAAAGGTTACCGACAAAGCTCTCAAAAAACTTGCCGCCCAAAAGGAAAAGCTGCTTAAAGAAAATCGGCTTAAATTCATTTTCGGGCAGGGGAGTGTCGAGAATTAAGCATTTTTCGTCGCTTTTTGTGTATTTGGAATTTATAATTTCAATCGTACCCGACGAAACAAGTGAGGCAAGCACACCGCCCGCAATTGTCCTAAGGGAGTAGTCGTCCTTTAAGGAAAGCGTCTTGTCCGTGCCGAAGTCTGCCTCAAGCTTTTCAAAAATATCATCCTTTGTGTAACAGTTGCACGAAAGCAGCTTCAGTATTTTCTTTTCGCACTCATCCTCGCGGATAATTACAACCTCGTCCTTTGCAAGCATATACCGCTCGCCCTCACGCTTAACGTCCTGCTTGCTAATAAGCTCGGAAAGTGACGTTGAAAGATAGCTCCTTGCCAAGCTTGCCTTGCTTTTCGGTGAAAAATTCTCAAGCTCACTCCTTGAAAGCCCGTATGTAAGAAGCGCACCCTCAATAAGCTCTGCGCGCGTTGCACTTTGATTTACGGAAAGATAGCGGATGATTGCATCCCTCGCCCTTTTTCTCATTTTATTTGTAATGCGCATACTGTCACCGCCTTTCAAAAATCTCTTCCTATATACGTTTATCACATTTTTTGCTACCGCAAAAGAGAAGCTGCTACGCAGTGAAGCTTGTGCTGCCGCACAAGTGAAGTTAAGCTTGCCAACTTTGCCGTAGGCAAAACTTCACTATCCACAGGATAACTTCACTTACGAAGTAAGCTTCACTTGCCCATAGGGCAAACTTAGTTATGCGTGTTCTCCGTTAAGGATAACACGCATAAGTGGGCTTGATTGTTATTTTTCCGTTTCTTTACGGTATATTTCTGCAATAAAATCGGCAGTTTTTTCAATTCCAAGGTCGGTTGAGTTTAGCATAACGGTGTAGTTTTCGCGCTCACCCCAGGTCTTGCCCGTGTAGTATTTGTAGTTGATGCTACGCTTCTTGTCCGTTTCCTTGATAAGCTTTCTTGCCTCGCGCTCGCTAACGCCCTTGAAGTTCATCGTTCTTTTCACCTTGTCTGCATTCGGCGCGTAAATGAACACGTCAAGCGTGTCGTAATTACGAAGGATGTAGTCCGCGCTTCGTCCGACGATAACGCAAGGCCCCTTGTCCGCAAGCTCTTTTATAACCTTTTCCTGAATTGAAAAAATCTTGTCCTCAATGCTCTCGCCCGAAGCACCTCTGCCAACAAAGGAATAAGCAAAAATGCTCTTTGACGGCGCATACTCCGTTACGCGCTTGATGAAATCGTCAACAAAGCCGGACTCCTCGGCAATTTTTTCAATGATATCTCTGTCGTAGCAGGGAATACCAAGCTTTTTTGCGGTCAAAATACCGATGTATTTTCCTCCGCTTCCAAATTCACGGCTGATAGTAATAATTTTGCTCATAAGCTTCCTCCTTCGGCATAATGCCCGTTTATTTGACAAAAAAAGCGCAATAATATGCCATATGGCAATTATTGACGCAAAACAACTCGATTAAAATATTCAAAAATTTAGTGCCGAGGACGTGTGACTTTGTCGCTCCAAATCTGGTTTGTCTCACTCGCGCTTGGCTAACCGTGATTTTTTACCGAGCTATTTCGGTAATTATATTTTATCATAAATTATATGACTTTGTCAATATTTTTTTACTAAAAAAGGGAATTCCAACGGCAAAAAAAGACACTCTGCTAAAATTTAGCAAAGTGTCCTTTATTCTGTTTGATTTATTTGTCAAGCGAAAGGATTTTGTCAAGCACTCTTTTTGAGTTGCCTCTGTCGTCGAAAGCAAAGAAGCTTCCGTGGCGATTTTTGTAAACGTCCTTCATTTGACAGCCGTTTTCCATATAGGAAATGAGTGTGTCAACGGCACTTTCAAGGTCGTAGGTCACCTCGCCGAAGCCGTCACGCTCGTATTCAAAGTAGCCCGCCTTGTATGAGTGCGAGGAGAAAAACTCGTTTTTGTCAAAATGGCAATAAACAACGGGCTTTTTAAGGTAGGCAAAATCAAACTGCGTTGATGAGTAGTCTGTAAAAAGGAGCGCGCCCTTTTTAAATACGTCGTTGTAGGTGTAGCCCTCGCTGCTAACGAAAATACTGTCAAGCTCACCGAAATATTTGTTTGATTCCTTCATTAAGTGATGTGGGTAGAAGCAAAGCTTGTAGCCGTGCGCCCTCGCCGCTTGAATCAGTCGCTCGTTTTTAAGAAGCGCATTGTAAAATTTGAAGTAGGAGCTATCTAAAAATCCGCTTGCAAGCTCACCCGTGTGCATATCGGCAAGCGCGCTTTTGCGCCACGTCGGCAAGAAGAAAATCAGCTTTTCGGCTTCGTTTACAAGATTGTCAAAGCGAGGTAAGCCCGTAAGCGCGGTAATTCTTTCGCCGCAAAGATATTCGTCGTTATGCGCAATCGAGTCGTATTCACCGTACGCCGAGGTGACGAAAATATGCATATCGTCCGCCAATCGGTTGTAGCACATTGAAAGGTCGTCCTTGATTATGCCGTGCTGCAAGAACACGTTTTTCACGTTTATTATATCCTTAAGATACGGACGGCAGAAAAGCGGATTCATAACGTCAAACTCAAGCTGAGATGAAATGTTTTTCGTTGCAAAGGTGTAGTAAAGCTTGTATTTTAATGTTTTCGGGTGCAGCACCTTGCCGATTTTTTTAAGACGCTTGCAGTCGGGGCTGTCCTTGCTTATAACGAAGCACGGCTTAACTCCCTTAACCTTGTTTTTCTTAAGGTACTTAAAGAACGCCTCGCCGTTGTCGCCGGCAGAATCGCATCTGTCGGAAACAAGCCAAATTTCTTTTCTGAAAAACGGCTTTACAAGCTTATGCACTAAGCGAATGAGATTCGCCTTCCTTGCATACGCGTCCTTTTTCTCGTTGCAAAGGAAGCGCGTTCTTTGCTTAAAGCGCGCTTTGCACTCCTTCAATTTTTCCTCTGAGTACGGTGAGAAAAATACCGCGCCACCAACGGCGTGAATAATAAAATCACCTTTTTTTCTGTACGTTCCCGCATTTATATCAACGTCAAAGGTGGGGGAGGTAACAAGCAAATATTTAAGTCCCGTTTCCGTATTGTAGAAATTAAGCGTGGTGTCGTTTTCTATTTCGCAAAGCGGAATACTAAATTTAAAAACGGAGCGGAAATAATATCTGCCGCCAATATCTACGTTATGCGCGGTGATAAAATCAAATTTTCTTTCCTCACCGCCTGCCAAAACCGCCAAATCCTTATGTGTGTGACCCTCCGAGGTACAAAGCGAGGCGGTAATTTCAAGGCGGTCCTCATATAAATCCGCAAAATGAAGCGTTACGTAGTTCTTTCTTGGAAGCTTTGCATACGCGCTTATGATTTTGTCCTTGAAAACACATTCGTCAACGTAATCCCAATATTTCTTTGAAAGCGGAATTAAGCGGTTGTTCCACGGCTTAACCGAGCTTGTAAAGTGAAGGATAGAAATATCCTTTGACGCTTCCTCGTATTTTTCCTGTTCTCCCTCGGGCAGGTTGAGCGATTGGTCTCTTTTTTTGAGCAGATAGTGCCAAATATAGTTCCATTTGCGCTCAAGCAGCTTAATTCTGCCACGGCAAACTATGTTAATTAAGTCTTGGTCAGGGTATCTCAGCCCCGGGCGCACCTTCAACTCGTCAAAAAGCTTGTCCTTGATTTTTTCCTCTCTGAACAGCTTTGAGTTTATAAGCAAAACGCCCGAGTTTATATATTCGTCGGCGCAAAGACCAAGCTCACCCGTGACGTAGCTTCTTGACTTCAAGTGCATAATATCGTTTACACCGCCAAGGATGAAGTTATCAAGCTCAATATTATAAAGCTCGGAAATATCTCCAAGCACCGCTATATCCGAGTCAAGATAAATCGCCTTGTCAAATTGGGTAAATATTTCGGGGATTAAAATTCTATAAAACATTTCCTTTGAAAAATGGAAATTCGTGTACATCAGCTTAAGCTCTTTTTCGATAAAGCGAGAAATGGAAAGACACTTTACACGTGCGTTTTCGTATTTCATCGACTCGAAAAGATAAATGTTTTCATAGCTCAAGTCTGTATGCAAAACGTATATCTCGTAAAAATAATCACGGGATGAATTTTTAAGAAGTGAGGTTATGGTAATTGCCGCGTGTGGGGCGTAAGCATTGTTGGGTGCTAAAAAAATCGGCACGGTTGCTTTATACATCGTATTGCTCCTTTGTTCTTTTGGCGATTCTTGTCGTAAAAATTATAACACACGTAAAAAAGAATGTCAAGAAAGTATATTTGACAAGCTTGGGATATTATGCTACAATATAATAAACGCTAAGGAAGGAGGACGCGAAATGAAGCTCTCTATCATTATTTGTATTTATAATACGCCAAGGGAATATTTGCGCGCCTCGCTTGAAAGCATCGTGTCGTCAACCCTTGATAAGTATGCGGGCGAATATGAAATTTGCATAGTTGACGACGGCTCAAGCATTGATTACAGCGACTTGGTTTCCGAGTTTGGCGCGCGCTATGAAAAAACGGAAAACCGCGGAATTTTAAAGGCACGCCTTTTGGGAATTGAAATGTCAAACGGTGAATATATCGCGTTTTGCGATTCCGACGATACCGTAAGCGCGCTTTACTATTCGCCTATGCTTGATTGCGCCTACGAAGGCGGCACCGATATTGTTATAAACGATTGGGCATACCATAGTGGAAATAAAAAGTATTATTGCAAAAACGATATTACCGTAAAATCCGATATTGACGTAGCTGACGGTGAGGTTTTGAAGCTCTTTTTCAAGGAAGAGGGCAGGCACCATTCGCTCTTTGTTTTGTGGAACAAAATTTTCCGCGCACAGCTGCTTAAAAAAGCGGCTGGAAAAATCAAAGCAAGCAAATATCTTGAAAGCTCATACGGTGAGGACGCGCTTATAAATTTCCTTGCCTTTAAGGAAGCAAAAAACGCGAAAAACATACACAGGGGCTACTATTTTTACAGAATTCACGAGGGTCAGGCGGTAAAAGCAGGAAGCCCGATTAAGCTGAAGGCGCAAATTGAAAGCATGGCGGGCGCACTTGATTTTATGGAAAACGAGCTGTCCTTCCACCCACAAGGGGATGAGCTGATTTTGCATCTTGACAAGTGGCGCGCTCTTAGCGCAAGATACCATTATACTGTTGCAAGTGAGCACGGCTACACGGTCCTTTTTGATTTCATCTTGGAAAAATACAAGCAAAAAAACCTTGAGCCGGTAAGAAAAGAGGATTCAGACGCCTACTTTGACAAGGTTTATCTCGGCGATAATTTTGATGCAATAGAAAAATCGCTCCTTTATCTTTGGCAGGACGGCACAAAAAATATTCGCTATAAAAAGGGAAACCGCTATACAGACTCGGCGGTGGAGTATTTGCTCGAAAACGGAAAAATCACCGTAAGCAAAAAAGCAAGGACGGATTTTTACGTGCCCAAGCGCAAGGTGTGCTTAAAAAATAAGCTTCGCTTCAACTCCACTGTTTACAAGCTTTCGCTCGTTTTGTTTAAGAAAAATTCCAAAATCAGAGCGCGACTAAAAAACAAAATCTAAAACAAGGGCAAGATGGCAAAGCTAGCGTCTTGCTCTTTTTTCATTCCTTGAACTTGATATGATGCTTTTAGGACTTGAAATCTATAATATTTCGTGATATAATATAAAAGATATGCGCCCAGAAACGGGCATTACTTGACTGCACGAGGTATAAAATGATTACAGTAAACAACTTATCCTTCAACTTTGGAGGACAGCTTCTTTTTAAGGACGTAAATTTGAAATTCACACCGGGCAACTGCTACGGCGTTATCGGTGCAAACGGCGCGGGAAAGAGTACATTTTTGCGCATACTCTGCCGTGAGCTTGACCCCACAAAGGGCGAGGTTATAATCCCCGACACAGTTAGAATGAGCGTGCTTAAGCAGAACCACTTTGAATTTGACGAATTTACCGTTTTAGACACGGTAATTATGGGTAACGAGCGCCTTTATAAGATTATGAAGGAGAAGGACGCCCTATATATGAAGGAGGATTTCTCCGAGGAGGACGGAATCCGCGCATCCGAGCTTGAGGGCGAGTTTGCCGAGCTAAACGGATGGGAAGCAGAGAGTGACGCCTCAAAGCTCATCCAAGGCCTTGGACTTGATGAGTCACTTCTTTACGACCAAATGGCAAACCTCAAGGAAAGCGAAAAGGTTAAGGTGCTCCTTGCACAAGCGCTTTTCGGCAACCCTGACATTATTCTTTTGGACGAGCCGACAAACGGTCTTGACATCGATGCCATCACTTGGCTTGAGGACTTCTTATCCGACTATTTCGGCACAGTCCTTGTTGTATCGCACGACCGTCACTTCTTAAACGACGTCTGCACAAACATCGTTGACATCGACTTTACAGGCATTAAAATGTACGTTGGTAACTACGAGTTTTGGTATGAGTCAAGCCAGCTTATTCAACGTATGATTAAGCAGCAAAACAAGAGAAACGAGGAAAAAATCAAGGAGCTCCAAAGCTTCATTTCGCGCTTTAGCGCAAATAAATCAAAGTCAAGACAGGCAACGTCAAGAAGAAAGTTGCTTGATAAATTGACAGTTGAGGAGCTTCCCGCGTCAAGCCGCCGCTATCCGTTTATCGGCTTCGATATGGACAGAGAGGCAGGCAAGGACATTTTAACCGTTACTGATTTATCAAAGAGCGAAAACGGCGTTTCCTTGTTTAAAAACGTTAGCTTCACTGCCACGAAGGGCGAAAAAATCGCGCTTCTCGGAAACGAAATGGCGGTTACCGCATTTTTCAAGGTTTTAATGGAGGAGCAGGAAGCTGACAGCGGCTCATTTAAGTGGGGCGTCAGCATTTCAAAATCATATTTCCCTAAGGATAATATCGACTATTTCGACGGCTGCAAGGATTCAATCCTTGACTGGATGAGAAGATACTCAAAGGACCAAACGGAAACCTACCTTCGCGGCTTCCTTGGCAGAATGCTTTTCTCGGGCGATTCCATTTTCAAGCCCGTAAACGTGCTCTCAGGTGGCGAAAAGGCAAGATGTATGTTCTCACGTATGATGCTTTTCGGCTCAAACTTCTTGCTTCTTGACCAACCTACAAACCACTTAGACCTTGAGTCAATAACCGCGGTAAACAACGGCCTTGCCGATTTCAGAGGTAACATTCTTTTCTATTCACACGACTACGAAACTATAAACACCGTTGCCAACCGTATAATCGAAATTAAGGAAGACGGCATTTACGATTTCAGCGGAACGTATGAGGAGTATATTGCCTACAAAAAAGAAAAGAATCTTTTTTAAGGCGCAATAAGCGGCGAAATACTGTGTTGCTCCTCGATTGCGACCTCAGCGTACGCTAAGTACGCTATCGCCCTCAATCTGCGGTGCGCCTTGTCTTTCTTGCTTCTTGCACCTTAAGGGGGCGCGGGGAAATGCTCTCTTTTGCCAAAGCAGACAGAGAAATTTTAATATGAATTTTAATATGAAAGGAGAACCATATGCAAAACGGACAAAGAGAAATAGCCATAATAGGCGGTGGACCTGCCGGAATGATGGGCGCGATTTATGCGTCGATGAACGGTGCATTGGTTACTCTTTTTGAAAAAAATGACCGTCTTGGCAAAAAGCTTGCCATTACGGGCAAGGGTAGGTGCAACGTCACAAACGATTGTGAAAATCAAGAGTTTTTGAAAAACGTTATTTCCAATCCGAAATTTTTATACGCATCAATCAGCAATTTTGATACAAGTGATACCAAATCGTTTTTTGAAAATGCGGGCGTGCCGCTCAAAACAGAGAGGGGCAGGCGTGTTTTCCCCGTGTCTGACAAGGCAATTGACATAGTTATGGCACTTAAAAAAACAATGCTTGATTACGGCGTGACCGTGAAAAACGAAAAGGTTCTTGAAATTACGTCAAGCGATGGCGAGGTTAAAGGTGTGAAAACCTCACGCGGTGAATATTCCTTCGATGCCGTTATTGTGGCAACGGGCGGTGCATCCTATACGGGCACGGGCTCGGACGGGGACGGCTTCCGCTTTGCAAAGGAGCTCGGACACGAAATAACTCCGCTTGTTCCCTCACTCGTTCCGCTTGAAACTGTCGAGGACGTATCTGAAATCATGGGCGTTTCTCTTAAAAACGTCGTTTTGAAAATCAGGAACAACGAAAACGGCAAAATTGTTTTCGAGGAGCTTGGCGAGATGCTCTTTACCCACTTTGGCATAACGGGGCCGCTTGTGCTTTCCGCCTCCTGCCATATGCAAGGGCTAAAGCGCGGAAAATACTCGGCTGTTATAGATTTCAAGCCCGCGCTCGACCGCCAAACGCTTGATAGCCGTATTCTTTCCGACTTTTCAAAGCAGTTAAACAAGGATTTCCAAAATTCACTTGGCTCACTTCTGCCGTCAAAGATAATTCCCTTTATGATAAGAAAAAGCGGCATTGACCCACAGTCAAAGGTCAACTCTATCACAAAGGAGCAAAGGTCAAGCTTAGTTGACACGTTAAAATCACTCACTCTTGAAATTTACGGCTTCCGTCCGTTAAACGAGGCAATAGTTACTCAGGGCGGAGTAAAAACAAACGAGATTAACCCATCTACAATGGAGTCAAAAAAGATAAAAGGACTTTACTTTGCAGGTGAGGTTATCGACGTAGATGCCTACACGGGCGGCTACAACCTACAAATCGCATTTTCAACAGGCGCGCTTGCAGGCACGCACAGCGCGTGGGGAGATTAAAAAACACGACTATGTCGTTTGAAGGAGATAAAAAATGAAGATTGCACTTGACGGACCAAGCGGAGCGGGCAAAAGCACCGTTGCAAAAGCACTTGCAAAAAAGCTTGGAATTATTTATGTTGACACGGGCGCGCTTTATCGCACGATAGGTCTTTATGCAAAACAATCCGGAGTAGGTATGTACGACACTGAGCGTATAAAGGAGCTGCTCCCTGAAATCACCCTCGGTATGGAATTTATAAACGGAGAGCAAATTGTGACGCTCAACGGCGTAAACGTGGGCGACACGATAAGAACGGGCGAAATTGCAATGTACGCCTCAAGCGTTTCGGCAATTCCCGAGGTTCGCGCATTTCTTTTGGAAACTCAAAGAAAGATTGCAAGAGAAAACAGCGTCGTTATGGACGGACGCGACATCGGCACGGTGATTTTACCCGATGCCGAGGTTAAAATCTTTATGTTTGCATCTGCCGAGGCAAGGGCTGAAAGACGCTATAAGGAGCTTATTCTCAAGGGAGAGGATTGCACCTATGAGAGCGTGCTTGCGGACATAAAGCTTCGTGACCACAATGACTCAACAAGGGCGGCGGCACCTGCGATTCCTGCCGATGACGCTATTATGCTTGACAACTCGGGACTTGATATAGACGGCACAGTTAACGCGGTTATCGAAATTATCAACTCGAGGGTGCAGCTATGAAAAAATATAACTTTATAAAGGCAATCCTTGGTTGGGTTTTCAGAATTGCTTTCCGTATAAAGTACGTTAACCGAGAAAAGCAACCGCCAATGGGCACGCCGTATATCGTATGCTCAAACCACGCGCACTTTTTTGACGTTGTGCCGATTGGCTTGGCATTGAATCCGCAAATTCACTTTATGGCAAAAAAAGAGGTTTTCAAAACTCCGTTTCTTCGCGGCGTTGCTAAAATTATGGGCGCTTACCCCGTTGCCCGCGGTGCAAACGACATCGGCGCTATCAAGAAAACCATTGATATTCTCAAAAACGGCGGCTGTGTCGGCGTGTTCCCACAGGGCACAAGATGCTCGTACATCGACCCTGCCTTGACCGAGCCAAAGGAAGGAATCGGCGTTATTGCCGCACGTGCAGGCGTTGGCATTTTGCCCGTTTGCGTAAGAACAAAGCGCAATAAAATGGGTCTTTTCAGAAAAACCGAGATTGTAATTGGTGAATATCTGCCGCCTGAAGCACTTGAATTTCCCGAGCTTAGCGGTATGGAAAAGCACAAGGCGATAACAACTCTTGCCTTCAGTCAGGTTTGCAAAATGAACAATGAAATCGAAAGAAAACCGCTTTCTGACGAGAAAACCGCAAAAATCCTTGAAGAAATTGCATCAAAGATGCACAAGCGCAAATGATTAGAGTTGCAAAAAATGCGGGCTTTTGCTTCGGTGTGCGCCGCGCCACGGACACGCTTGAAGCATTGATAGCGAAGAAAACCGAAAACGATATTATCTGTACGCTCGGCAAGCTAATTCACAACGAGCAGTATAGTGAATATCTAAGGAAAAACGGCGTCAAGGAGATAAGCGGTGAGGAAATTGACGCGCTTTACAGTGAGTCACTCTTAGGCAAAAGCGTGACCGTTGTAATAAGAACACACGGTGTTACTCGCGACCTTCAAGAAAAGCTTGATGCGTGCGCAAAAAAATCTCCGAGCTTTTTCGTGGTTGACTCAACCTGCCCCTACGTAAAAAAAATTCACAAAATCGCAGAGGAAAATTCGGGGGAGGACGAAATTTTCGTCGTGATAGGTCAAAGGGAGCATCCCGAGGTTGAATCTATTGTCAGCTATGCAAGGCACAGGTGCGAGGTTTTTCCAAACGAAAAAGAGCTTGAGGAATTTTTGAAGAGTGAAAAAAATGCACAAAACCCTATAAATATGGCATCTCAAACGACCCAAAAGCTAACAATGTGGGAAAAATGTCAAAAAATTCTCAAAAACTACTGTACAAATGCAAAAATATTTGATACAATATGTAGTGTTACTGAAAAAAGACAAGAAGAGGCCGCTTCCTTGGCAAAGGAATCAGACGTCGTTTTCGTAATAGGTGGAAAGGACAGCTCAAACACCTCAAAGCTTGCACAGGTATGTGGGGCTTTTTGCGAAAAAACTTTTTGGATTCAAACAAAGGACGACATCGAGCTTGACAAAATCAGTGGCGCAAAAAATATTAGTATAACTGCTGGGGCTTCCACCCCCGACAGTTTAATCATGGAGGTAAAAGAAACAATGAGCGAAATTATGATGGAAGAAAACTTTGCAGAGCTTTTCGCTAAAGAATGTGAAAACGGAGCAAAGGTTAAAATATACACAGGAGCAACAGTTACCGGTACAGTTATGTCGATTTCCGAAAACGAAATCCGTCTTGACCTCGGCACCAAGGTTACAGGTGTTATCACACGTGACCAAATTACCGATTCAAACGACGAAAAGCTGTCTGACCTTTTCAAAATCGGCGACGCAATAGACGCATCTGTTGTTAGTGTAAGCGACAGAGACGGCATTGCAATCCTTTCAAAGAAGAAGATTGACGGTGTTAAGAACTGGGAAAAGATCGTTGCATATCAAGCAAGCGGCGAAACAGTTAATGCAAAAATTACAGAAGCAACCAAGGGTGGCGTTGTTGCAGTTATCGATGGCGTTAGAGTATTCATCCCTGCTTCAATGACAGGTATTGCTAAGGACGGCGATATGAACGCACTCGTTGGCACAACTCAAGAGGTTAAGGTTGTTGAAATCAAGGACGACAAGAAGAAGGCAATTGCTTCAATCAAGGCAATCTTGCGCGAAAAGAGAAAGGCAGAGAAGGAAGCGTTCTGGGCATCCGTTGAGGAAGGCATGGTATTCGAGGGTACAGTTAAGTCCCTTGCAAGCTACGGCGCATTCGTTGACCTTGGCTTAGTTGACGGTCTTGTACATATTACAGAGCTTTCTTGGAAGCGTCTTAAGCACCCAAGCGAGGTTGTAAACGTAGGTGACAAGCTTACAGTATTCGTAAAGGCAGTTGACAAGGAAAACGGCAAAATCTCTCTTGGCCACAAGACAGATGACCAAAATCCTTGGAACATCTTTAAGTCACAATATGCTGAGGGCGACGTTGCTGAGGTTAAGGTTGTTGGTATTACAACGTTCGGCGCATTTGCACAAATCGTTCCCGGCGTTGACGGTCTTATCCACATCAGCCAAATCGCAGACAAGAAGATTGACTCTGTTGCAAACGTACTCAAGGTTGGCGACGTATTAGAGGCAAAGATTGTTGGCATCGATGAGGAAAACCACAAGGTTTCACTTTCTTCACGCGCACTCCTCGAAACAGAGGAAGCAGCTGAAGAAGCAGCTGAAGAGGTTAACGAAGAAGTAGCTGAAGAGGTTGCTGAAGAAGTAGCTGAAGAAGCTGCAGCTGAATAAAAATAAAAAGAAAACCCACAAACTACTAAGCTTGTGGGTTTTTTTGAAAAATGCCTTAAATTAGTGGCAGCAGCAAGAAAGCACGATTACTGCAAGGATAATAAGCCAAATTGCTTCGTTGTCAAAAAGATTGCAAAGACAGTTGTTCATAGTATTACAGCGCTCCATATGAAGTCTTCCTTTGTTTAGATTTGAGTGGCTCACGCCCCTCTGCTATATACTATGTCGAAAAACAAAGGATGTTACCGAAAAATAAAAGAAAAAAGGAGACACATTAAGGCACAAACATAAACCACAAAACAAATAATATCACAGTAAATCAATAATCGTTTGAAAATATAAGGTCGAAAAGCTCCGCTTTTCTTCATTAATGTGGTTTATTATCGCCGATTTTTTCTCTACCGTACTAAGTACGCCGACGCTTAAAAATCGACGATTTCTGCTCTTAATCTGTCTTCCTCGTGCATTATTTAAGATGCAATTCAGTCTTGCCCAAAAATTCGTGCGCCGCCTCGGAGTCGCGAAGCTCTATCTCGGTTGATGCGCCGCAATTTTTACATTCCACGCGCACACATCCGTTGTCAATTGTTGCAACGTATTCACCCTGCCCGTTTTCGCAACGGCAAATAATTTTGCCCTCCTCGCAAAGGTCACTTATTACGTACGATACCATATCGTATATGGCAGGGTCGTAGTCGTTTCTTATCTCATCCTTGAATTCGTCAATTCCCGCCTCGCCAAGGGATTTCATTATCTCCTCGTTTGAGCGAAGCACCGCATCGGCAACCGCGCGCTCGTTTCCTATAAAGCAAATGTCAACACCGGAGAGCGAGCAAGGGATTACGAAAATGTCACTGCCGAAAAATACGTTATTTGAGATAAGATACGAGTGCGGATGCGGACAAATCACACACGGCACGGTTAAGCGAAGCTTACCGTCGGTAGTTTTTTCCACAGTCATATGGCTCTCTGCGCACGCGCATTTAAGCTTGAAAAGATTTCCGCTTAAGGAAAACGCGCCAACCATCGACGTTGGCACCGCGCCACAGTGAGGGCATCTATATGCAAGAGTTGTTTTCTTTTGGTCTATGATCATAAAGCACCTCTTATTAAAATTAAAACATATTACATCAAAAATTATACAACATAAAAACAAAAAAGTCAAGAGAGGGGGAGAGGGAAATGAAGTGTATTTACGACGCCAAAACCGACGGCGTTTATATTAGCGCGTCCGACCTTGCAGGATACGTTTACCGCGGCGGAGATATAAACACGCGTATGGTTGCGGGCAACAAAAATGGCGAAGCAATCGTCAGCCACCGTATTCACGAAAATATACCGAATATTACCGATGCCTACACCTTCACCACGCTTGAAGGCGGCATCAAAATCACGCTTTATACGTTTCCCGAAAACGTAAGAGATGACGCGCACGGTTATAGAATAGAAGCAGTTCACTCAGTGCCCTACCGCCTTGACGATATCGAAAACGGAGAGCTTGAAATTGCAATAAAGAGCGCGCTCCTCTCCGCCTATATAATGTGCGAAAAATCAAAGCAAGCAAGCGTAAAAATTAATATCAGCTTCTTTCGCGACGGCACCGACGAGGTAAGGGAATATTCCAAGGTGGCCACGCGCGACGAATTGCTCCTTGAATTTGAGCGCGCAATAAAATTAATCACTCCGTTTGCTAAAATAATCAAGGAAAAAAAGACAAATCTTCTTTCGGAGCTTGAGGCGCTCTCCTTCCCCTTTAAGGGTGGCGCGCGCGACGGCCAAAGGGAGCTTATCGTTGAAGCGTTCAAGGCAATTCACGCCCATAAAAGATTGGTTGCCGAAGCACCAACGGGCACAGGCAAAACAATGGCAACGCTTTATCCTGCGCTCAAGTCCCTCGGTCAGGGCTTCGGTGACAAGATTTTCTATTTCACAGGCAAAACGACAACGGCGCTTTCCGCCCTTGGCGCAATTGATATAATGAGGGATCAAATTCCCACAATGCGCGCAATTCATATCTCCTCTAAGGACAAATGTTGTGTCAGCTTCCGCCCGTCACAGCGCCGCAAATGTGACCCCAAGCATTGTCAGGTGACACGCGGCTATTTTGACAGAATAAACGACGCGCTCCTTGAGCTTCTTGAAAATTACAGAACCTACACTAAGGAAATTATAGATAAGGTGAGCGAAAAATATGCAGTTTGCGCGTATGAGCTTTCGTTGGAGCTTTCCGAGTGGTGTGAGCTTGTCGTTTGCGACTATAACTACCTGTTCGACCTAAACGCCTACCTGCGCCGTTACTTTGAATTTCCCGATGGCGCAAAGAATATTTTCCTAATTGACGAGGCACATAACCTGCCCGACAGAGCCAGAGAGATGTACTCCGTCACCCTTTCTCGCGCACAGTTTATCGCGCTTAGTGAGCGATATTCGGGCGACAAATTCCTTGGTGAGCCGCTTGCCGAGGTACTAAACCGCTTCGACCTATACTACGAGCTTGCTATGGCAGAAAAGCAAGAAATAGAGGGGGAAGTGTGCGGATTTTACATAAATTCGCAAATTGACGAGGACCTGACTTTGCCGTTTGTCAACCTTATGGCAGGCATAAAAAAGCACTTTAATAGGGAAACGGACGATGACGAATTATATTCAACGTATATTGATATAAAAAAGCTCATTTCCGTTGCCGAAATCTTTGACAAGCATTTTACAATGTATCTTGAAGCCATAGGCGAGGACGTAAAGCTTCGTCTTATGTGCCTTGACCCGTCGTATCAGCTTGATGCGTGTATGAAAAAGGGTGTTTCAAGCATTCTTTTCTCGGCAACGCTTACTCCGCTTGAATATTTTTCAGACGTGCTCGGATGCGCAAAATCAACCACTCTTACGCTAAAATCTCCGTTTGATAAGGAAAAGCTTTGCTTGGTTGGAGTTAAAACAGTCTCAACGCGCTACGAGGACAGAAAAAAGAGCGCCACTGCCGTAGCCAACGTAATTCGCGCCTCGGTTGAGGGCAAGGCGGGCAACTATATCGTTTATTTTCCGTCATATGCTTACCTTGAGGAGGTAAAGGAAATTTTCGAGAAAAAGTATCCGAAAATCAACGTTACCTGCCAAAAAAGGAGTATGTCGGAGCGCTCAAAAATTGAGTTCCTTGACAGCTTCGATGCTAAAAAGGAGGGGACCCTTGTCGGATTTTGCGTTCTTGGAGGCAGCTTCTCCGAGGGTATTGACCTTCGCGGCGAGCGTCTTATCGGCGCAATTATCGTCGGCGTTGGGCTTCCCACAATTTCAAGTGAGCAAAACATCATAAAGGAATATTACGACAAAACTCGCGAAACGGGCTACGCCTACGCCTACACCTACCCCGGAATGATTAAGGTCACACAGGCAGCGGGCAGAGTAATAAGGAGTGAGGACGAAAAGGGCGTCGTTGTTTTGGTTGACGACCGCTTTGCCACACCCGAATACTTTTCCATCTTCCCCGAGTATTGGAAGCACGTAAAATATATCGATAACGCACGTGATTTACTAAATCAAGTTATCGAATTTTGGAAAAAATAATATAAAAGTATTGTAAAATAGAGTTCATAGTGATATAATAAAGAATATTTTATATATTTAACGGGCGCGCGTCCGTTAGAAAGAGGGAAAAATGTTAAGGACAACTGTAAAAGAGATTTTTCAAAATCCCGAAAAATTTGCAAATAAGGAAATCACCGTTGCGGGCTGGGCAAGAACAATCCGTTCAAGCAATGCATTCGGCTTTATCGAGTTAAACGACGGTAGCTATTTTACAAATCTTCAGGTTGTTTTCGAGGCGGAATTCCTTGAAAATTACCAAGAAATCGCTAAGCAAAACGTTGGCGCTTCACTTATCGTAAACGGCACACTCGTGCTCACTCCCGAGGCAAAGCAGCCATTTGAAATTAAAGCGAAGAATATAGAGGTTGAGGGTGCATCAACGCCCGACTTCCCACTTCAAAAGAAAAGACACACGCTTGAATACCTTCGTACGATTGCACACCTTCGTCCGCGCTCCAACCTTTTCAGCGCAGTGTTCAGAGTGCGCTCTGTTGCGGCTTTTGCAATCCATAAATTCTTCAACGAAAGAAACTTCGTGTACGTTCACACTCCGATTATCACAGGAAGCGACTGTGAGGGCGCGGGTGAAATGTTCCGCCTGACAACTCTCGACCTTGACAACTTGCCAAGGACAGAGGATGGCAAAATCGACTTTTCAAAGGACTTCTTTGGAAAGAGCGTTAACTTGACCGTTTCGGGTCAGCTAAGCGCAGAAACCTACGCTATGGCGTTTGCAAACGTATATACCTTCGGTCCAACCTTCCGTGCAGAGCGCTCAAACACAGCGCGCCACGCGGCCGAATTCTGGATGATGGAGCCCGAAATCGCATTTGCCGACCTTGGTGACGATATGCGTCTAGCCGAGGATATGATTAAGTACGTTGTTAAGTACGTTATGCAGGAATGTAAGGCAGAGCTTGAGTTCTTCAACAAATTCGTTGACACCACCTTGCTTAACCGCTTGAACAACCTTGTAAATAACGACTTCGGCCACGTTACCTACACCGAGGCAATTGAAATTCTTGAAAAGAGCGGTAAGAGCTTTGAATATCCTGTTAAATGGGGTATCGACCTTCAAACCGAGCACGAAAGATACATCACCGAGGAGGTGTTCGGCAAGCCCGTATTCGTTACCGATTACCCTGCTGACATCAAGGCATTCTATATGCGCTTAAACGACGACGGAAAGACCGTTGCCGCAATGGATATGTTAGTGCCGGGAGTTGGTGAGCTTATCGGCGGCTCTCAAAGAGAAGAACGTCTTGATTACTTACTCAAGGCGATGGAAAAATTCAACCTAAACGAAGAGGACTATTGGTGGTATCTCGAGCTTCGTAAATACGGCGGCACAAAGCACGCGGGCTTCGGCCTCGGCTTCGAGCGTCTTATTATGTACATCACAGGCGTTGCAAACATTCGTGATGTTGAGAGCTATCCGAGAACAACCGGCTCCGCCGAGTTTTAATTGGAGCTTGATAGCCGACGTTATGCGTTGCTTGAGAACCCCAAGCCTCACTTTTCGGCTTGAGGACCCCTGCGTTGCTCCTCGATGGCAACCTTGACGAACGCCAAAGTTCGCCTTCGTCTGCCCTCTGCGGTGCGCCTTGCCTAACTTGCTTCTTGAATCTCAAGGTGCAGTACACTACTTTGAAGAAACCCTTTATTGAAAGGAAAAATATGAAAAAATATAGCGAACTTACAAAAGAAGAGCTTCAAGCGCTCAAAAAGGAGCTTGAAGCAAAATATAGAGAATATCAAGCAAAGGATTTGAAGCTCAATATGGCGCGTGGTAAGCCATGCGTTGAGCAGCTCAACATTTCAATGGGAATGATGGACGTTCTTTGCGCAGATAGCGACCTCACCTGTGATGACGGCACTGACTGCCGTAACTACGGTGTGCTTGACGGAATCAAGGAAGCGCAAGAGCTTCTTGCTGATATGATGGAGGTTCCGTCCGACCAAATTATAATCTACGGCAACTCAAGCTTGAACGTAATGTACGATACCATTGCGCGCTCAATGACACACGGTGTTATGGGCTCAACCCCTTGGGCAAAGCTTGATAAGGTTAAATTCCTTTGCCCCGTTCCCGGCTATGACAGACACTTCAAAATCACCGAGTATTTCGGAATTGAAATGATTAACGTGCCAATGACAAAGGACGGCCCCGATATGGATATGGTTCAGGAGCTTGTTGCGAGCGACGAGTCAATCAAGGGTATTTGGTGTGTGCCAAAGTATTCAAACCCACAGGGCTATTCATATTCTGACCTCACCGTGCGCCGCTTTGCACGCTTGAAGCCGGCGGCAAAGGACTTCAGAATTTATTGGGATAATGCATATACAATCCACCACCTTTACGAAAACGAGCAGGACCACTTAGTTGAGATTTTGGCAGAATGTAAAAGAGCGGGCAACCCCGACCTTGTTTACAAGTTCGCTTCAACCTCAAAAATCAGCTTCCCCGGCTCAGGTATTGCGGCTCTTGCATCATCTCACAACAACCTTGACGACATCAAGGAGCAGTTAACCGTTCAAACAATCGGCCACGATAAGGTAAATCAGCTCCGTCACGTTAGATTCTTCGGCGATATTCACGGTATGGTAGAGCATATGAAGCTCCACGCGGACATCTTGCGTCCAAAGTTCGAGGCGGTTATCGAGATTTTAAAGCGCGAGCTTGACGGCCTTGAAATCGGCACTTGGACAGAGCCAAAGGGCGGCTATTTCATCTCCTTCGACTCCCTTGAGGGATGCGCAAAGGACATCGTTGCCAAGTGCAAGAAGGCAGGCGTTGTTATGACAGGCGCAGGCGCAACCTACCCATACGGCAAGGACCCACACGATTCAAACATCAGAATCGCGCCATCCTACCCACCGCTTTCCGACCTCATCATCGCAACTGAGCTTTTCACACTTTGTGTAAAGCTTTCGAGTGTTAACAAGTATTTAGCAAACATGTAAAAAAAGGACTCGTAAGAGTCCTTTTTTAATTAAAAGAGGTGCTTTTGCACCTCTTTTTTTATTATTCCTTCGCTGTGCCAAGGTCAATTTCCGCTGTGTCTATTGCGTCGCCCTCGCCGTCTTGCAAGGTGGATACAATCTTTTTCTTCCTTTTCTTAAATATAAAGGAGCGGAAAAGAATTATGTTCATTACAACAAAGAACGCGATAAGAATTATAAACACCATAATGGGTTTTACCGCAATCACCTTTGCCGCCGCCAAAAGCATAATCGGCAAGCCGAATACGATAGCAGGGAAGTTTTGGTAAACTAAGTTGTCAGCGGCAGGGGTTTTAAACTTAGGGTCCCACTCACGGAGAAGAATGATACCCGTCGAGGCAGTACCCGTGAGCATACCGTAGGTTGCAAGGAACTGCTCGTGTCTGTACTTGAAAAATAGCTTCTTTGCAACAAACTTGAGATAAAAGAAGGTTGCACCCGCGCCAAGCACCGCCATAACAAGCAATACGTGCCAATATTTGCCGAGTGTGTCGGGTCTTATTGCCGCCATACCCGCAATAATCATAATATCAAAGAAGAAGCCCGCAATTCGTTTCATAAGGAACGGATTTATATATTCGTGCTTCATAAGCCCCTTTTTCTTTAAGAAGCGCAAAACAAAGCAAACAATAGTTGCAACCAAAACGCCAATTAAGAAGTTGAAGCCGTAAATCGTTGATTTCATACCGGGGATAAGCTTGCCAAGCACAAACAAAATTCCGTATGCAATAAAGTAAGAGCCGAGAATGAATGCAAGCTGCATTGTGATTTTGTCAACGCCCGAGGACTCCATTGGTAATTCCTCCGAGGTTTGCACCTTGTCAAGGGTCATCGTTTCGCTAAAGTCCGCATCCTTGAATTTCTTTCTCATACGGCGTCTTGTTACGTTTAAGTAAATTACGCCGCCGATAGCCGCTGAAATAAAGCCGAGGGAAGCAATGGAAAGACCGAAGTCCGCGCCGTTTGTAAGTGCGACAGCTCCCTCAATATAGTTGTCAGCCGCGGGGTTAGAGTTGTTGATTGTTTCGTAAGCATTGCCGAAGTTGAGCGCTTGACCCGTGCCCTGACCGAAGCCGAATGCCAAAATAATTCCGGCATAGTTTGTAAGTCCGGGGATAAATAGGCAAGCAATCATTGTAATTGCCATACCGACAATACCCTGCAAAAGATAAGTTGAAACCGTTGTAACGCCTGCGTTAAATACCTCGGTTGAGCGCTTCTTTGAAAGCTTTTCCTGCACCGGCTTAAACGCGGTTGCAATAAAGCCGAGGGCAAGTGAGTGGTAGGTTAGAATTTCAAGAAGCTCAAGGCCCGTTTGTGAAAGGTCGTCCTTTGAAATTAAGCCCGCCTCCATTGCCTCAAGCGCCGCCTTAGACGGAGAGCCGAAAAATTCAAGCTCAAAAAGATAATCGCCCTTAGTGGCAATTGTATAAATCGAGGAAACAATTAAAATTATTGTTCCTGCCAAAACCGATGTAGGAATGAGTGATTTTTTGATAAAAGGAATACGCCTTTTCATCATATTTGCAAAAATCAATGCAATGAGCAAAACAGCAACAACGCTGACAATGCCCCAAGCATTAAAGCCCGATAAATCCATTTTCTGTGTCTCCTTTCAGGGTGTTTATTGCATGATAGTAAATGTTTACGTATTTAAGAGCATTAAAATGCTCGTCATACCTTATTTGGAAAATGCTTTTGCGCGTATAGAAATTCATCTTGTTTCTGCCAAGGACACCGCTTGCGGTAATTTCGCTGAAATTAAATACCTCTTTGCTTTCACCGCACGTAATTTCAAATCTGTCACCGTAGGCAGAAATGGTTGCCCCGACGGCTAACGGAATTTTCTTTTTGCAGGGGATAACCTCCAAAAAGTCAACCGTGTCCGTAAATAGCGGCGTGTCAATATACTCCCTCACGTCAATTTTACGAAGGAAGCTTTCTTGCGCTTCGTACCACTCCGAAATAAATCGGTAAGGGAACTCGCAATTAACACCCTTAATTTCCTTTGTCGCAAGATATTTAATTTTCGTGCCGCATTTTTGGCACCAAGCGTCCTCGCCACTGCTTTCCCATTTGCCAAGCCCGCATTTGGGGCAGTAGTACATTGCCCTTTCAAGATACTCAGCGCTTTTTTTCGAGGGGTATTCGATGTCAACCTTGCCCTCGTCAATATAGAGCTTTTGGCAAATTAAATCATAAAGCTCGCTATCGGAAAGATTCTTGTAATCCTCGTATTCGATAATTTCGCTAACGCCCGCCGTCATTTTGCCACCGCGTGTTTTGTCGCTCCAACGCGGTTGAACGCCGTAGCCGCCCTTGATGTGGAAAATAGCCAACGGAAGCTTTAGCGCCTTTGCAAACGGAGCAATAGTGTCCTTGATTGCACCTGTTCTGCCGCTGTACGTGCGGTTGCCCTCAGGGAAAATGGCAATTGAGCCGCCCTCCTTGGCAATTCGCATACAGTCCATTACCGCTTTAACGTCCGCTGTGCCCTTTTTAATTGGAATTGGGCGCACAAGGAAGCTAATGAGCTTTGAGGTAAAGCCGTTTGAGAAAATATCGTCGTTTGTAACGTAGTAAAGATGCTTCTTAAATCCAAGTCCAACGAAAAATTGGTCAAACGAGGTTTGGTGGTTGGAAACAACGAGAAACTGTCTTTTCTCCTTGCATTTTTCTATCTTTATATGAAATTTTATTTTACAAAGTGCCCAAATAAACGGGTAAAGCACAAGACGGAAAAACGAATGGCGCTTTTTTATCCATTTGGACTTCTTTTTCTTCTTTTTCTTATTTTGCTTTTCCATAATAGTCTTCTTTCAAAAAATAATATGGCATCATAAACGGATGCAAAAACGATCAAATTTACACCAAATGTAATTTTACCATAATTTTGCGCAATTTTCAATGAAATAGGCGCAATTCAACTGAAGAAGGGGTGCTTAATTTACAATTGTGTACCATTGTTCACAATTTGTTCACGTAAAACGCCCAAAAAAGCAAAAAAACGAACGCGCACAGCGTCCGTTTTTTAAGTGAAAATATTAAATTTTGTTGACCTTTTCAATAAAAAATCGATTTCTTGTTTATTTAGTAAACAATTTCAACCTCACTTGGCGCGCTCACACTAAAGCCATTTTTCTTGTCCCCTTGCACGGTCATCATACCGTATGGCGTTAGAATTTCGATTTTTGCAAGGTCAAGGGAGAGAAGGGTGGGATTTAGCTTAATTTTTTTAAATCCGCATTCCAAAACCTCAAGCCCCAAAATTGCTTTTGGAAGCGCGTAAAGCGGAGTGCCTCCCCACGCGTGGCTGTAATCAAACTTATAGGTCGGCTCAGGCGGATAAAAGCCCTCGGGAAGCCCCTTTTTTGAAATTTTCATTGCATTTTTCCATCCGTCAAGCAGCTTAAGCGTATATTTGTCGCGAAGTCCGTTTAAGTAAACCGCATCAAGCCAAAAATGCATAAAATACGGCTGCACCTCACCAAGGGCGTCATCCTCGTAAATTCTCTCAAGCAGCGCACGCGCCTCATCGCCCGAAACAAGACCGAAATAGCAGGCAAGAATGTTTGCGTGGCGGCGGTAATAGCGCTTGCTTACGTTTCTTGGCATGTACTGATAAATAAGCTCGCTTGGCGTTTCTGTGTTAAGCCCTTCAAAGAAAAGACCGCGCCCTGTGTCGTATAAACGGTCAAAAATTGCTTTTTTGATGTCCTCTGCTTTTTCAAGGCATCTTACCTTTTCCTCGTTTTCGCCAAGCACCTCATAAATTTTCGCGGCGGCGATCAGTCCACCGTAGTAGAACATACAAAGGCAGGATTGTCCAAGTGCTTTTGGTGGGTGATGGGTTGAAATTCCGTCAGGGCAGAGCCAATCTATAAACATATAGTCAGGCGGTGTTTCAATCAAGCCGTTTTCGCCAATATACCCCTCAAAGCGATTAAGGAGCAAATCAACCGCGCGCCTTGTTTTATAAAGCAAATCTATATTTCCTGCGAGCATATAGCACTCGTAAACCATCTTAACAAAAATCAAGCTGTACGTCGTGTGGAAAAGCCGTCCGTCACGGTTTTCCATAGTTATTGCAATTCTTTCAAGGTCAAACTCGCAAAGTGCAGTGTCACCGTAAGCGAAGATATTCATCAGCATCTCAATGTAGTAGTCGCCCACACAAGCAAGCGGCTCACAGTGAAGCGGACTGTCAAGATGATGATTTTGGCGGCAATATTTCAAGGTGTGCGCACAAATGTCAAGCAGCTCGGTAAGCTCCTTGTCGGACACCTCTGTCCTTGCGTGTGTGCTAATTGGGAAAAAGGACTCCTCTAAAGCAACCGTAACCTCACATTCAGAAGAGGCCGTGTTTGTAATTTCAATTTCAAAGCCGCCCGTGCTTAAAAGCTCCAAGGAGTAATATGGCGCATCGCCATTTATCGTCAGATAATGCTCGCGCGTTATCTTTTCAAGCTCAAAGGAGCGCAAAATAACGTCCGCCTCCTCACTTGCAAAAACCTTTAGGTAAGCGGCAAAAACGCGCTCGTATTCAATTCGCTCCTTTATTTTCTCACCCTTGCCAAGCGTGAACCTATGCACCCTTGCATCATTGAGCGTGCAGGGTGGGGTAGGTGCTACTGAAGCGCCCCAAACGTCGTTTATTACCTCGGCATAAACGAAGTCGTCATTTTTCACGTTTGCATCAAAAAGAGTGGGATACGTGTACGAATTTTGACGTGAAATCTCCCAGCTCTCATCACTTTGAAGCGTGATTTTTTCGCCGTTTTCAAGCTCCGCCACACCGCGAAGGAAAAAGCCGCCCTGACCGCGCGAATACTCGCAAATATGGTAAGGAGTTAAGCGCACGAGCGCATAAAGCTCCAAGTAGCCATCGCATTCGTAAAATTCCTTTTTAAAGGAGTAGTAGTCGGGTCTTGGCTTATCATTATCTAAAAAATCACCGCCCGAGTATGCAGGGCCGCGCAGTAAGCTTTTGCCGTTACAAAGAAGCAAAAAAGCGGTGTCCGCACTCACCTCAAGTGAAATTTTGGCATTCATACCAAGCTCGTATCTGCGCTTAAGTGCGCAAACTATATATTTTTGGTCGGGGTTCGTTCTTTCAAGACCGCTAAAGTAGGTCGTTTGTTCATTTGGGTATTTATCCTGTGGCAACCAAATCCATCCGTTTTTCATAAAATCACCGCCTTCATAAAAATTATATCATATACGTAGGAAAAAAGAAATATTCTTTTAAGAAAAAAGACCGAGCAAAGGGCAAAGGCGGCCCATTTAAAGCGCGGTCTTTATTTTATTTTCTTCCTTGAGCTTCATTTTGTAAATTTTTTGGAGCATATGCGAGGTGTACCGAAGGACAAACACAGGCGCCATACTGAGAACGTAGTTGACCACAGTCACGGGAAGCCAAACGTAAAGCGCGTCGCAATTTGGAACGAATAACACCAAAAATCCCGTGTGCGCATTGATAAGGTGAATGACCGTGCCGTAGTTTATCTCAACAAGATACCTTTTAAGGTAGGGGACGCTGCTTGTGTCGCCAAGCTTTCTTTTTGAAAATCCCGTGAAAACTCCAAGCTCGGGCACCTTGTCCTTCCAAGCGTTAATCTTTATTTTTTTGTAAAAGCGAAATTCGCGCTTGCTAACCAAAAAAGCTTTTCGCTCGGGTAAGTACCACGCTTTTGGCGTAAGACGGCGAATTAAAAGTGCCTCAATGCCGTCAATTATAATAACGCAAAGTGCGCCGAGCAAAAGGCACAAAAACGTTCTTAGCGTGCCGTTTAAGGAAAAGGGCTCAACAAAAAGAAAATCTAATATACATATAGAAGTGATAGATGCACTGATTATAATAAAGTACGTTAAAATAAGAACCCCTCCCTTTCTAAAAATCGTTTACGCCAAGCGTACGACATTATTTTATCACAATCGACACGTTTTTGCAAGTAAATAAATTATAGAGCTATTGAAAAAAGCGTCAATATGTGATATCTTTAATATAGCAAAGCAATTGGAGGACAAAAAATGAAATTTGAAATTATAGAAAATCAATTCGTCGTTGACGGCAAGCCAACGAAGCTTATTTCGGGCGCGGTTCACTATTTCAGAAATATGAAGGACACGTGGCGCGACGTTTTTAAGAAGATGCGCGCAATGGGACTAAACTGTGTTGAAACCTACTGTGCTTGGAATATGCACGAGAAAAAACCGTCGGAGTTTGATTTTTCGGGCAATCTTGATATAAGAGAATTTATAAAAACCGCTGAGAGCGAGGGGCTTATGGTTATTGTGCGCCCGGGCCCATATATCTGCGCTGAGTGGGAGTTTGGCGGCTTACCCTGGTGGCTTCAGGAAATGGACGGCATGGAAATAAGATGCTCAAATCCCGTTTATATGGAGCGCTTTGAAATTTACCTTGGCAAAATGTTTGACCAAATCCGTGACCTGCTTGTAACAAACGGCGGCCCCGTTATTATGCTTCAGTGCGAAAACGAGTACGGCTACTACGGGGATGACAAGGAGTACTTAAAATCACTTTATAATATTTACAGAAAGCACGGAATTGACGTTCCGCTCTTTACCTCTGACGGCACAAGCGAGGAAAATTTGCTTGACGGTACAATTGAGGGCTGCTTGCCGACGCTTAACTTCGGCTCACGCGTTGAGGAAAACTTCCGCGCACACGACAAGCTTTTCCCGAACAGCCCCAAAATGTGTATGGAAATGTGGAACGGTTGGTTCGACGCGTGGGGAGATTCCTTCCACCACACAACAAGCGCAGAAAACTACGCGGGCGTTGTTGACGATATGCTAAAGCGCGGCTCCTTAAATATGTATATGTTCATCGGCGGCACAAACTTCGGCTTTACAAGCGGCGCAAACCACTACGAAAAGTTCACGCCTGACGTTACAAGCTACGACTACGACGCTATGCTTACCGAGTGCGGCGATATTACCGAGAAATACCTCAAAACAAGAGAGGTTATAAAGAAATACGTGGATGCACCGCTTCCCGAAATCCCCAAAAACCGCGAAAAGCGCGCATACGGCAAGTTCACGCTGAAGGAAAAGGGCGGCTTCTTTAATAACCTTGAAAACCTCTCAAGCCCCATTTTCTCAAACGTGCCAAGATGTATGGAAAGCTACGGTCAGGGCTACGGCTATATCGCGTATAAAACAAAGCTCAACCGTGACTACATAAACGCGCCTATCACCTTTGCCGAAATCGGTGACCGCGCACATATCTACGTAAACGACACCTTGCAGGGTATAGTTTACGTAAACGATACGGAGCTAAAAGCAACGATAAACGCCAAAAAGGGTGATACCCTTACAATCCTTGTCGAGAATATGGGCAGAGCCAATTTCGGCCCTAAAATGATGCGCAAAAAGGGCATTGCAGGCAGACTTTTGCTTGGTAATAACATCATCCACTTCAATTGGAACGTTTATCCCTTGCCAATGGACAATTTATCTAAGGTTGAGTACGGCGCTGACTTTAACGAGCCGTCCTGCTTCTTAAAGGGCAGCTTCACGGTTGATAAGGCGGCGGACACCTTCCTTTACCTTGATAACTTCAAGAAGGGCTTTGTAGTGATAAACGGCTTCAACCTCGGCAGATATTGGGAAATCGGCCCGCAAAGAAGCTTGTACGTTCCTGCCTCAATCCTTAACGAGGGCGAAAACGAAATAGTTATCTTTGAAGCCGACGGCTTAAAGGGCGAGCCAACAGTTGAGTTTAAGGACTATCCAACCCTTCAATAACCCCAAAGCCATTCTTTGTTTCGAGAACCCCAAAAATGCAAAAGAACCTGACAACCGTCAGGTTCTTTTTTGTAGTCTATGTGGTTTTTTATGCCTTAATGTACGGCGCTGATACGGCGCTATTTTTGCAAATATCCGTAATCCTTTGCGCACTTAATAAGTCCGTTTTCAACGCTTGAAAATTCAACGCCATAGGCGCGTGCTTTGCTTGTGTCAATCCAAAGGTTTCCACTCGACAATGTGTCTAAAACAG
>JAZREL010000074.1:0-12395 GCA_045660785.1 Eubacteriales bacterium
ATGGTCATTTTTGAAACAAGCTCTTTTGCTCTTTCGTAAAACGTCATAAAATTCTCTCCTTGAATTTGAAACAAAATTATTCCTATTCATTTTATCATATATTTATTGCACTTTCAATAGATAAAGGTTGATTTTAGAAGCAAAATATGTTAACATTAACATATAAATTTAAATTTTGTAGGAGAAAATATGAGAAATTTAATTTTAGGCACCGACTGGGGCGCCGACTGTGACGACTGCGTTGCGCTTCGCGTTGTGTCAAGGGCGCACAAAAACGGAGAAATTAACCTTCTCGGAATTGGAATAAATTGCGTAAAGGAGCATGCATACGCTTCAATGAAAGCGTTTTTGTCACTTGAGGGAATCGACGTGCCCGTAGGAATTGATCCGCGCAGCCACGAAACGGACGGCTGGACCTGGACGGAAAATTATCAGCCGCGCTTAGCCGCAAAAATGCCTGAGCTTTCAAACAATGATGCAGAAAGTGCCGTGCGCGTTTACCGTCGCGCAATTGTCGAAGCAAACGGCAAGGTTGAAATTATGGAAATCGGCTTTTTGCAGGTGCTTGGTGACTTTTTAAGGAGCGAGGGCGATGATATTTCTCCAAAAACGGGAATGGAGCTTCTTTGCGAAAAGGTAGAAAAAATTTGGCTTATGGCAGGCAGATGGGACGTTGACGGCGGACGCGAATTTAATATCGCTTGGACACCGCTTACCCGTGAAGCGTCAAGCTATATTTTTGATAACTGTACTGTGCCAATGACGTTTCTCGGTTGGGAGATTGGCAACTCCGTTATAACGGGCGGCAACCTTGACCACGACGACTATTTATGGCAAGCAATGAATGACCACGGCTACCCGAACGGACGCTCCTCTTGGGACCCAATGCTTGTTTTGATGGCTATTATCGGTGACGAGGAAAAAGCGGGCTACGACGTTGTCAGAGGTAAATCATCACTTGAGCCCGACACGGGCAAAAACCACTTCGCGCTTGATCCAAACGGACCTCATCAGTACGTAATAAAGAAATTTGACGACAGCTATTACGCTGATATAATCAATGAAATTATTTCCTAAAAAACGAAAAGAACCGACACAGGGTCGGTTCTTTTTTTGTTTTGTGTCTTATTTCTTGGCCTCGTCGGCGTATTTTCCGTAAAGCTCCTTCACCTTGAAGTAAGCCGCCTTTGGATTACGGTATTCATCCAAAATACCCTTGTTGTTGAAGTATCTTGCACGGTTAATGTCCATTGAGGGTGAGGTTCTGATGTTTGTAAATTGCCAGAGGTAAGTGCCTCTCATATAATCTGTCTTGTGGAAAAGCTCAATGCAATATTCGAGGATGTCGCGTTGGTATTCCTCGCTCCATTTTATGCCGCTGTCAAACGGAGTGTGGTAGCCGGCAAGCGCCGCCGCACCGAACTCACTCATAATAACGGGCTTATCCGTCCAACCCATTTCCTCACGGCGTTGACGGAGCTGCTCAACCATTATATCCCAGTCGCCAATGTTTCCGTTGTAGCCACCGTATCTGTACCAGCCGTGGTAAATATTAATGGAAATAATATCGTCAAAGCCCATATCGTTGTCATTGAGCGGATGGTTGGAGGCGTGCGTGATAAGACGGTTGCCGCCCTTTTCGCGAAGGATCTTGCTCCACTTTTCGGAAAGCGGATACGTACACTCTAAGTACGTTGCAATTTCGTTATGCAAGCCCCAAATTACGATACAGGGGTGGTTGTAATAGTATTTTACCATTTCCTCGTGCATCTGAGTTCCGCGCTCGTTGATGATAGGATTTTTAAGCGCCGCCTCTCCAAAGCCACAGCCCCACATAGGAATTTCACTCCAGAAAAGAATACCCGCCTCGTCAAGCATATCAACGAAAATCTTTGAGTTAGGGTAGTGTGAGCCGCGAACCGTGTTACAGTTCATATTAAGGATTAAATCAATGTCCTTTTTCATAAGCTTTGCAGGGAATGCAAAGCCCCAATCGGGATGCTCCTCGTGTCTGTTTACGCCAAGAAGCTCAATTGGCTTGCCGTTAAAGACAATATCGCCGTTTTTAACCTCAATTTTTCTGAAGCCGATTTTGTCAATTAAATCGTCGGTAGCTGTTGAAGCAACAACTGTGTAAAGCTTTGATGCCTTAATTTGCCAAAGCTCAATGTTTTCCATTACTGCCTTCTCGGTTGTAATTGTCGCTTTTTCGTATGCACCTAAGGTGATTTCACCCGCGTAAATTACGCTATCGCCAACAGTAACCTTAATAGGTGAGGTCGCTTCCTTTGCATCTGCATTGTAAAGCTCAATCTCACACCAAACGGTAGCCGCGCTTAAATCATCGCTTAATTCATACTTAACGTGGTTTTTGATAATTGAAATTCCGTCAAGGACGTTAAGTGTAACGTCACGTGCAATACCGCCGTAGTTAAACCAGTCGGTATATCTTTGTGGGAATGAATTCGCATCAAAGGAGCTGTCCGCAAGCACAACCAACGTATGCTCACCCTCGCTTGCACCGTTTACAGTAACCTCAAACGGAGTGAACGCACCGTAGTGCTTTGCAATCTGAACACCGTCAAGCCAAACGGTTGCTTCTGTCATAACTGACTCGAATTGGAAGAATAATGTGCCACCCTGTGTCGTAAATTTGCGCTCGTACCAGCCCCAGCCCTCAAACATAATGTTTCCAAGCTCGTTGTTCCAAACGGAAGGCACGATAACGGTTTGACCGTAGGGAAGGCCGTTTTGCCATCCCTCGTTCACACCCTTCTTTTCAGGGTCAAGTGTGAATTTCCAAGCGCCGCCAAGGTCGATAACCTTTCTTATTTTATGCTCATCAAATAATCTTTTCATAAGTACCTCAATGTGTTTTTAGTTGTTAACTCATTATACCATAGCAAAAAACTAAAATCAATATAGAATGCAAGAATATTCTATATTTGCTATACCAAAATTGTAAATGTCAATTGCAAGCTTGTCTTTAGGTCGCTTACGTATATTTTATCACACCAAAGGACGAGCTAAAAAACACTTGCAAAACCTTCCAATATATGTTATAATTATATTGTAATAATTAATATCATTAGGAGAGCTTTTATGAAAAAGAAAATTTTACTCGCAATTTCATTGATTGCCGTAATGATTTGCTTATTTGCTGTAAGCGCACTTGCGGTTGAAATCGACGGCATTCACTATACCTTAAGCGGCTCGGGAGAAAACGCAACCGCGGCGGTTAACGTTGATAATGCAACAAAATGCACGCTTGAAAACGTTGTTATCCCCTCAACCGTTACGTATGATGGCACAACCTATACGGTAAATAAAATTGACGGGAATGCATTTTCAGGAAGCGGCTGGGGCAAAAACCAAACCATCAAAACGCTTTACGTTCCCGAAACCGTTACAAGCATCGGCACTCACTTCCTTCGCCAATGCGAAAGCATTCAGTCAGTTACCATTAAAGCAAGAAACGTAAACGGCATTGCGCTTTCAAATGCAGAGTTCTATAAATGCATAAACCTCGTTTCCATTGATATGAGCGAGAGTGATATTACCGCGTTTGATCAGTACACATTCTTCGGTTGCTCATCGCTTTCTGATGTTAAGCTTCCTATGCGCTTGACAAAAATCGGTGGCGAAGCATTCAGAAACTGCACGTCTCTTACAAGCTTGAATCTTATTGATTTGCCCGTTACCGAAATCGGCAGCTGGGCGTTTAACGGCTGCTCAAAGCTTTCATCACTCAAGCTTCCTTCAACGCTTGTAAACTTAGGCAATAACTGTATTCAGGGCACACCCGTTGTCGGCACACTTATTTTCCCAGACACCTTCACCACTATTGCAAACGACTCTATTGCACAAATTCCTATGTATATGGTAATTTTCCCGGATATTTCAGACGGACACAGCTTTAACTACGGTGCATTCCACGACGTTTATCCGACTGTTATTATCTACGAGGGCGATGACTACACCGATTTAACAACCGCTATCGAATCCTTCAAGGGCTATACAAACGCATTACCGTTTAGCGAGTACGATCCGAACACCACCTACACGGGCAGAACAATCTTCTACGGCGCTGAGCTTTGCGATAAGTGCAACGGCATTTTAGAGGACGAGCGCTTTAACTTCAAGGGCTACGAAAACGATTTCTATTTTGCTTCAAAATGCACTAACTGCGAAAAGGAAAACGTAACCGAAAGCTATGACGCTATGTTCGTAAACTCCGGCTATTCATATGCTGAATACGAAAACGGTGCTATCACAATTGGCTTTAAGGTAAATAATGCATCTATCGCCGCATACGAAAAAATCACGGGTGAAACGGTTAGATACGGTCTTTATGCCGCAACCGAAGCAACACTCGGCAATAACGATATTATCGATGAAAACGGCGAAATTGTAAGCGGTGTTATCTCAGCTGAAATGCCTGAGGACAAGTTCTCAATCCTCAGCATTAAGATTTTCGGCTTTAATACCGAGGAGCAAAAGGCGTCCTCCTTCACAATCGGCGCATATGTAATTAGCGAAAAGGACGAGGTAAAAACAGCTTCCTACGTTCACGCTGAAGCGCCCGAGGCAGGCAAAAAGCACGCTTACGTTACTTACAACGGTTTAGCTAAATAAGAATTAAAAGGGCGGAGCAATCCGTCCTTTTTTATTTTTTTTATAAAATACTTGAAAATAATATTTTAGTATGCTAAAATAATATTGTATAGTAAATTTTAGTAAGGAGAGAAAAAATGAAAAAGAAAATTTTACTTACAATTGCGCTTATTTCAATGCTTGTTTTCGCGTTTGTTATCGCAGTTAGTGCGGCAGCACCCGAGCAGTACATTGAATTCGGTGCAAAATTCTCAGGTAGCGACGAGTATATCACGGTTTATACTCAAAATGCCGAAAATGGCAACCCACACATTAATTTCGCAAAATACAAATTTTATTCCGACGTTGAATTCACCCAAGAGGTTGATATGTCAACCGCAACGGGACTTGACTTTTCCGTTGCTAAAACTCACGGCTGTAGCGATAAACCGGTTACAAGAATGACAAAGCCGTCATCTCCGTTCGTTAACTGCGTGGAGGTTAAGTGGTTCGTGGATTGTATGCCAAGCATTTCCTACGGCTCTCAATTCTTTAAGGGCTGGACAGGACTAAAGTCCTTTGATTTCGGTAATGCAACCGCCATTTCAGACAACACCTTCGAGGGCGCGGGCTTTGAAACCATTACAATCCCTGCAACAATCACCTCGCTCGGCGGCTCCGCATTTAAAAACTGCACAAGCTTAACAAGCGTTACAATTGAAGGTGACATTGAAAAATTCAATAACGGCGCTACCTTCTACGGCTGCACAGCTCTTACAAGCGTTAATATTGAAAATTTAACGTCACTCGGCTCAAGTATGTTTGAGAGCTGTAAGGCGCTTACAAGCGTAACGATTCCAAGTGGCGTTACAAGCATAGGAAATAACGCCTTCTATAACTGTACAGCTCTTACGTCAGTTGAAATTCCAAGCGGCGTGACCACGATGGGTTCAAACGTATTCAGATCCGCAGGTCTTACAAGCGTCACAATACCAAGCAGTGTTACAAGTGTAGGTAACGAAGCGTTCAGACAATGCGGCTCACTCACCGAGGTTGTGTTCGAGGGAGATAATGTCACACTCGGCACGTCAATGTTTATGGGATGCTCAAAGCTTGCAAGCATCAGGCTTCCAAAAAATCTTGAAAAAATTCCAAACTCATCCTTCTGGGGCTGCGGCAAGGTGCAAATTGTTAACATCTCTGAAATGACAAATCTTACAACCATCGGCACAAGCGCATTCCAGGATACTGCAACACTTGTTTTCACATTGCCTGATTCCGTTACTACAATAGAGTCACAAGCATTCAGATCGGCATTTAAGAACGGCGGTTCATCATTTACAATCAATCCTACCTCAAAGCTCCAAACCATTGGTAGCGATGCGTTTAACGATTGTCGCACTCTCCCAAGCATTTATATTCCGTCAACCGTTACAAGCATTGGCTCGGGTGCGTTTTTACAAACCTATGCTTTGACAACAATAGAGAACTTCGAGAATTGCCAAATTACGGAAATTGCTTCAAAAACATTCCAAAGTGCAACAAAATTAACGTATATCAAAATTCCGAATACCGTTACAACCATTGGTGAAAATGCATTCCATGGCAACGAAAAGCTTGCACTTGTATATATTCCTGACACAGTTACTTCAATTGCAAATACCTTCACGGGCTCTCAGCCTGCAAACGCAGTATATATCTACACAGGTAAGGATGCAAGCGCACTCTCAGCTTGCACAAGACTTGCGGGCGCAAACGTAATTTCACGTGATGACTACGACGCAACCGTAACCTATACAGGCGTAAATCTCGTTGTTAATTACAGCAACTGTGTAGCGTATAATGACGGCGTACACGGTGAAACCGAAATTGATACAATTGTTACCTCATACCTTGCACCTATCAAGGTTGTAACAAAGTGCATCCTTTGCGAAATGTATGAGGAGAACGAGGATATCCCTGCGCTCTTTACAAATAAGGGTCACTCAACACCTGAAACGGGAGAGGGCATTATCGACATTAGTATAGTTGTGAACCTTAATGCAATCGAGCAGTACGAAGCAATCACAGGCGAGACTGTTAACTACGGCTTGTTCGTTGCAACACAAAAAATCCTTGGTGATAATGATATTATCGACGAAAACGGAAATATTTACAGCGGCGTATTCGCGGCGCAAATGCCAACAAGAGAATTTTCAATTATGTCAATAAAGCTTTACGGCTTTGACACCGATGCGCAAAAGGCGGCTAAATTTGCATTCGGCGCGTATGTAATCGACGGCACAAAAACCGCGTACATCCAAGAGGGCACAAAGCTCGACGGAGACAAGTACGTGTTCACATCATATAATGAGGTTCACTCAGACGAAGAGTAATATATCACAAAAAAAGACAAGGGATTCCTTGTCTTTTTTTATTATTATATAGACAAATAAACAAAAAAGGTTTATAATTAAATAAGAAAAAACCTTTAGGAGAAAACAATGAAGCAGGTTGAAAAAATATATAGAAGCGTTCCGTTTTGGTCATGGAACGACACCTTAAAAAAGGAAGAGCTTGTCAAGCAGGTAGAGTGGATGAACGAAAACGGCGTTGGCGGCTTTTTTATGCACGCCCGCGGCGGACTTAAAACCGAATACTTAGGTGACACTTGGTTTGAGTGCATCAAGGCATGCTCCGAGAAGGCAAAGGAGCTTGGCATGGAGGCGTATGCTTATGACGAAAACGGATGGCCAAGCGGCTTTGTCGGCGGCAAGCTTCTTGAGGACATTGAAAACCACGATAAATACCTAACCTATAATATAGGTGAATATGACGAAAGCGCACTTGCCTCGTACGATATAAGCACAAATTGCCTAAAGCGCGTCCATGCGCCGGCTGAAAGCTGCTTGAATATTTACGAGCATTATTCCGCCTCAAACGCGGATATATTAAACCCCGAGGTCGTTGATAAGTTTTTAGCACTTACCCACGAGGAATATAAAAAGCACGATACCTACGACCTAAAGGGCTTCTTTACCGACGAGCCGCAGTATCAAAGATGGGGCTTCCCCTACACAAAAATGCTTCCTAAATATTTTAGTGAGGTGTACGGTGAGGACATTTTAGATGGGCTCGGCTTGCTTTTCGTTGAAAAAAGAGGGTGTCGCGATTTCCGCTACCGCTTTTGGAAGGCAATGCAAAACCTGATGCTCAACAATTTTGCAAAGCGCATTTACGATTGGTGCGACGAAAACGGCTATAAGCTAACGGGCCACTATATCGAGGAGGGCTGCCTTTCGGGTCAAATGCTTTGCTGCGCGGGAATTATGCCGTTTTATGAGTATGAGCATATTCCGGGAATTGACTATCTTGGCAATTGGATAGGCGAGGAAATGAGCGGAAAGCAGGTTTCAAGCGTTGCCGCACAGCTTGGCAAAAAGCAGGTTTTGACCGAAACCTTTGCCGGCTGCGGTTGGGACATTACTCCAATGGAGCTAAAGAAAATTGCCGAGGTGCAATACGTCAGCGGTGTAAACCTTATGTGTCAGCACCTTTTGCCGTATAAGGAGCAAGGGCAGAGAAAGCGCGACTATCCTGCACACTTTTCAAGCGTAAACCCTTGGGTAAAAAAATGCTTCAAGGACTTTAACGACTATTTTTCATATCTTGGCAAAACCCTTGCAAACAGCGATGAGGTTGTAAACGTCGGCGTTTTGCATCCGCTAAGAAGCGCATATTTTGATTATAAGCGCTTCCCCGAGCGTGATTATCACGGTCTTGGCGAGCTTGAAAGACCGTTTTACGCCCTTATGAACAAGCTTTGCAAATTAGGCATAGGACACCATTTTCTTGATGAAACCTTGCTTGCAAAATACGGAAGGGTGGAAAACGGCGCACTTGTGTTGGGCAACTGCAAGTACGACTACGTAATTTTGCCAAGGATGTACACAATGGATAAGTCAACCGACGCGCTTTTGAAGCAATTTTCAGAGTGTGGCGGCAAAATCCTTTTGACCGACAAAAAACCAACGCATCTCGAAGGCAAAAAGCACACCTATACATACCTTAAAACAAATACGTCCTTCGACGAAATTATAAAAAATCAACCGTACAAAATGCAAAACGAGGGCGATGTGCGTTGCGCATACAGACGTGACGAAAACGGCAGAGAATTTATCTACGCGGTGAATTTAGGAGAGGAAGCAACCGTTGATTTTACCCTTGACGGCTATACTTCATTTGAAAGCTACGATATTTTCAACGACAAAACGGAAATTATTTCCACCTCGGTTCATTTCGATAAGGGACAGTCATATTTGCTTTACGTCTCAAACGAAAGGCCGATGGCGAAAAAGGAGCTGAAGCCGCTTTATCTTGACAGTAAATTCACGCATGCCGGCAAAGCTGACAACTATATAACTCTTGACACCCTTGCATATTCAACGGATGGAGAAACCTATACCGAGCCGCGCTACCATATGTGCGCCTTGAGTGAGCTTCTTGATAAAAGATACAAGGGCAAGCTATACCTAAAATATTCGGTAAATATAGACACTCCCCCGAAAAAATGCGAGCTTTTGTGTGAGGACACAGGCATTTTGGAGGTTTTTGTAAACGGTGAGCAGGTGAGCCAAAAATGCACCTCAAGCTTGGAGCTTGCAAGCGTTGGTTACGACGTTTCCAAAATGCTAAAATCAGGTAAAAACGAGATTATAATTACAATTGATTATTATCAGGGTGAAAACGTTTATTATGCGCTCTTTGGCGAAAACGTGACAGAAAGCTTGAAAAACTGCTTGGCATACGACACCGATATTGAGCCGATTTATCTAAAGGGAGATTTCGGCGTTTACGGCACGTTTGAAAAAGCTAACAGAAGCGACGTATATTGGGGCAAGGATTTTACTCTTGGCAAGCAAAAAGACGCGGTGGAGTGTCTGATTTTGGACGGCTTCCCCTTCTTTTCGGGCGATATTACCCTTAAGCAAAATGTAATTCTTGACTCCACTGATTACGAGCTTATATTGCCATCACGCTTCCACTTGGTTGACGTTAAGGTAAACGGCAAGGAAGCAGGCAGAATGATGTTTTCCCACCGCCTTGACCTCTCAAGCTATCTGAGCGTTGGCGAAAACGAGCTTGAAATTACGGTAAGCATAAGCAACAGAAACCTTTTAGGCCCATTCCACACAAACGAGGGCGAGGCGGGCTTCGTCGGCCCTGATACCTTTGAGCGCTTCGGCTCGTGGCAAAACGGCAAAAGCAGACATTACAAGGAAGAATATGCATTCAGAAAAACCCTTATTTAATGAGTGCGCCACCTAAAACACGACTTGCTAAAAATTTTCGCAAATCGCCAAAAGCAATAAGGTTGAAAAGCTTGTTTTTCTTCCTTTATTTGTGAGATATAAAAAACAGGAGAGAAAAATGATAATAAACAGCTTTGGAGAAAAATATTATAAGCTTGCGCTTCACTTGCACACAACCGTTTCCGACGGCAGAAAATCACCCGAGGAGGTTGCCAAGGAATATAAAGAGGACGGCTATGATGCGATTGCGCTGACCGACCATTGGAAATACAGTCAGGGCGGAAAAATCGAAGACCTTCACATTATTTCGGGTTGCGAATATAATATCGGCGCAAATGATACGATTTCAGGCGTATGGCACATCGTTTCACTCTTTACAGAGTCAGACCCAAGCCCGAAAAGAGATGCAACTGCCCAAGAGGCGGTTGATGCAATAAACAAAGCGGGCGGAATTGCCGTGCTTGCACACCCTGCTTGGTCAGTCAACACCCCCGAGGACTACGTAAACCTAAACGGAGTTTTAGCAACCGAAATATATAACGCCGTGTCCGATGCAGGACAAAGCTTGCGCCCGTATTCCGATTACTACGTTGACCTTTGCGCAAACCGTGGCGTGTACCCCTTGATTTTTGCAACGGATGATGCACACGCGTATAACGGTAATGATAACCGTCTTGGTTGGGTGATGGTAAAGGCGGAGGAGCTAAGCGATGAAGCACTCAAAAACGCCATAAGAAACGGAGATTTTTATGCAACGCAAGGGCCGGCAATTCACGTCGAGCGTGTAGAAAATAAGCTTATTATAGATACGTCCCCCTGCGAAATTATCGGTACAATCTCAAATCTTTCTTGGGATAGAGATCGCGTTTTGCGCGGAAATGACATAACCCATTTTGAATACCAAATTCGCGACAATGAAAAATGGATAAGGGTAGAGGCAAGAGACAAAAACGGCAAAAAGGCGTGGAGTAACATTTTCGTTTTATAAAGAAAATATTCTTAAACCAAAATAAACAAGGCAGGACACAAAGTCCTGCCTTTATCTTTTATTTATTTTTCTTGCTGAAAAAACGCTCTCCCTTTTTGTGTGCAATTACGTCACATATTAGGAACACGCCAAAATAAATCGGAACCGCTATCAAGCCGATTATCGGGTAAGTCAAAAAGCCAAGCCCGTCAAACGGAGAGTGAATTAAGAACATTGAGTTTACGTCGTACGCTCTTTCGCTTGATACAAGCGCGCTGAAAACCGTGTTGCAGTAAAGCCCGATAATGCCCATTTCAAAAATTGAAATTACAATATTTATAATGTTTCTCTTTACGTCGATTTTTATGTAGCCGAAGAACGGAAGCAAAAGCACGTTGAAAAGAAGTGTAGCGTGTGCAACTATGCTCTTTAGGTTTTCGTAATCGGCAAGCGTGGGATTTTTTATAAAATCAACGTTTGCAAACATACCGACAAGCGTTGAAATTATTCCAAACCAAAATAGGTAATCGGCAAAAAACGCACCAACCTTAGATTTTTTGTTTTTCAAAAATGCAAATATCAAAGCCGACCACATTACCACGTTGCAAGGGTAAATAGGCAAAATCAGGTTAGGATTTTCGCCTAAGTATTTCATCGCCTCGCCACCCGATACAAGACGGAAGAAAAACGAGCTGTAATGAACAAAAATTGTAAAAACCGCCGCAGCGATAAGAATGATATTTTCCACGCCCTTCTTCTTGACAAATTTTTTGACAAGCCACAAAAGAAGCGCAATTATGCCCAAAAGTATAAAATTAAAAATTAAAAGCTTTTCCATATCTCCACCGTTAATAAATAGTTAAATAATAGTTTAATAAACAGTTAAATAATCGCTTTTATCATACCACAATCTCCCCCACGTGTCAAGACACTTTGAAAATGCCGATGCCAAGCACCGTGCGCGGAGCCACCAAACGGGGCAAAACAAAAGGACCCCGATTTCGGTGTCCTTTTGTTTTTGGTGAGCAGTAGTATTAAAGTGTCGAACTGATTTAATTATTTTTCGTTGGTTGCGTTATAGGTTTGATAAATTTCTTTACATACATCGGTGTGAGCCTCACAGTCGAAGTAGTGTGCTATTTCCTCATACATTTCCTGTGGAAAAGCACGATATCGTTCCTGACTTAGGGCGAATTCACGCCATTTGTCATACCAAGTGCCGTCCTTTAAGGATTGGCTGCGAATGTCAAGCTCAGTCAATAATTGATTTGATTCATTCACGTTGGCACATCTAACACTCAAGCCATCAACCACACAGGGGATAAATTTAATTTTTAAATCATTGTCTATATCAATTTGGGCAAGCAGGCCTGTATTCCACATATAGCCGTTATCATTCTCATCCTCTGCTTCACGCCAAACAAAATGAAAATTACCCTGACCGTAAAGAATGTGACTACCCATATATTCCTCATAGCAGCCAATACAGTGGCTATGCTGGCAAAGAACCACGTCAGCACCGTGCTTAACCATCGAGTGACACG
>JAZREL010000075.1:0-26893 GCA_045660785.1 Eubacteriales bacterium
ATTCGTTTGTTTCACCGTCGCCAATCAATTTATCGTAGTTTGATTCTACGTATTGACGGAGAAGAATTGTAAAGCCCGCAAGGTTTGGACACGCCATTGACGTACCTGAAAGACGGTCGTAGCCGCCACCTGTTACGGATGAAAGGATGTTACCGCCGTGCGCGGTGATTTCGGGCTTAATGCCGAGTGTGGGTGATGGGCCCCATGAGGAGAAGTCAGACATAAACGGACCTGACTTTTGTGCGCGGCTGATCTTGATTGTGCCCTTGCCTGCAGCGGCAAGCTCCTTACCGTCGTTTTGCGAAATTGAGCAAACCGCAACGGTTGTAAGACCAACGTTCATTTTGATATCACCTGATACGTTGTTGTAAATGATGATACCCGCAGCGCCCTTCTTTTGCGCTACGTTTGCCTTTTCCTCGAAGGTGTTCGAGCCACGCTCAACGAGAACTATCTTACCTGTTACGTCCATTCCCGTATAGTCGGCGTCACGGCCTGCACCCGGGATCAAAACGAACTCGTATTCCATCTCGTCAACGCCGTCAGGAAGTAAATCCTCAACGAAATCTCTTTCCTCAGCGCCTGCGTTATTTGATTCGATAAAGTAAATGATTTTGCCGTTGTGGAGCATATAAGGTGTCTTAACACCGTTAATTGAAGCAACGGACATTGCGCCCTCGTAGGTTGAAGGAGAGCCAACTGTTGAGGTGTCAGGGTTAGAGGTAAGACCTAAGTTACCGTTCTTTTCTGAGCCATACGCCGAGTTGAAGCTGTTTGATGCGGCAACTATCATGCTAATGCCCTGTTCACGAATGCTATCGTAAACACCTGTCATTGCTTCCTTATCGCTCTCACGGCTAAAGCCGCAAGCAGTACCGAGTGACATATTGATAACGTCAACGTTGAGAACCACGCAATCCTCAAGTGCGTCAAGAATCCAAGATGCCTTAGCGGAATCCTGAACGTCGGAGAATATCTTCATTGAAACGAGCTGTGCATTTGGAGCAACGCCCGTGATTGTATCGTCCTTACCAACGATAACACCCGAAACGTGTGTACCGTGGTTGTTATGTAACGAATATACGTCCGCATCTCTGTCGGCATAGTCGAATGAGAACGGAACCTTATCGTTCAAGTAAACGTCGTTAACGGTCAAGCCGTTTACCATTGTAGTTGCCTTTGTTCTTGCAAGGCAAGCGTTTACCATTTCTCTTGTAAGACCAAGCTTTGTGCTTGTGAAGTTGTTTACGGAGAAGGCGGAGTGTGTGTAGTCAAGACCTGTGTCAAGAACCGCAACAACCATACCTGAGCCGTCGTAATCATAGCCCGCGCTATTAAAGATACCCGTTGACTCGTGAACGTTAACCGAGTTTTCAACGAGCTTTGTTTCGCTAACGTTGTAAACCTCGCTCACAAGTGCGGATGCATAGCTTGGGAGTGATTTTGCACTTGTTTCAAAATCGCCTGCGTTAATTACGATTTCAAAGCCGGCAAGAAGCACTGTGTAATCAGCACCTAACTCGTAGCTGATGCCCTTTTTGTCAAGCTTTGCGGTAATTTCCTTCTTTGCTTGATTAAGTCCTGCCTCAACTTCGGCTGCCTCGTCTGTCAAAATAAACTCTGCAAAGGAAATTTCTCTGTCCTCTTCGTTATACGCGTCGAGCAACGTTTTAGTGTTGAGCTGAACGATAACGGAAATCTCATCATTGTCCTTTAGTGTGGAGGGGAGCTTTTGAATAGACGTGCCTGCGTAGTACTGTGTCTTGTCAATTTTAATCTCGGAAAGCTCTCTGAAAAAGCCCTCAATCGTTCCGTTACCAACTGCGTCTTGCGCATTTGCAATAGTACAGGAGGTTAAGGAAAGGGCAGTCGAGAGTAATAATATCACCGATACTACCAAGACCGCTATTCTTGCTAAATTCTTTCTTTTCATTGTTTTTTTGCCTTTCTTTATTATTGCGTGATAATATATAAGAAAATATATACGGTAGTATTTTAGCACAACAGAACGAAAATTGCAAGTAAAAAATATAAGTTATATATATAAATTAAGAAAATTCAAATGAAAAACGAAGAAATCCGTTTCACCGTGCTAAAGAGAAAAAGTGCTAAAACGCTAAACAAATAAAGGGTTTTCGGGCATTTTTACTCTTCAAAAAAAGACATTTGCATTCATATTTCGACATAGCTATTTCAAAAAAAATTTACAATTCGAATTGTTGCTGTGCAACATGAATTGCCACTTTGTGGCATGAATTGCAACAGAGTTGCATGAATTGGCTAACGCCATGAATTGACCTGCGGTCGCAAATTGGCTTCGCCGTGAATTAAACCAACATTTCATGATTGCAACGCAATCAATTTATGTGCCATAGGCACAATTCATGATGCTTGCATCAATTCACGTCGCTGTGCGACAATTCATTTTGCGTTGTCGCAAATTGGCTTGCCGTGTATATCATCACCGCAAGGTGCATAAATCCGCCCAAATATCATAAAATCCCTCGGGGAGTGTCTGTTTTTGGCACTTTTTGGCTGAATTTTCGTGCCCTTGAGTGCGGTGGCGTTTTTTGCAATTTCAAGGCGATTTTCGGTGAATATTTTTCCATCATCACCGTTTGACGATATTCTGCATTTTTTGCGCGCCTATTTTTTTCTTGACATATTATTTTTTATATGATATAATTTCGTGTAGAAATACTATTTATAAAGGAGTATATATGCAAGAGAGAAAAACGAAAACCTTGCACCTGATATACGGCATTGTGCTTTCCGTTCTGATTTTTGCGGTTGGCATTTGCTTTATTGTCAGCTGTATTGATATAAACAACGCAGGAAAGTTCACATCCGACGCTATAAAAACTCACTTTTTGTGGATTTTAGCCCCTGTGCTTCTCTGTATCGCCTCAATTATAGGCGGTGCGGTATTGCACGCGATTTTCCCCGCATCTGAGGAAAAAATCAGCGCAGAGATTTCAAACAAGGATTTACTCAAAAATCTTTACAAAAAAATCGACCTTAATTCAGCACCCGAGGAATTCAAGCGAGTAATCAAGAGCCAACGCGGCTTCAGACTTGCATTTTTCATCGTTGCTATTGTAAATGCGGTTATCAATTTTGTTTCCGCGCTTGTTTTCATCTTCACAAAGAGCGGTCTTAGTGACGTTGACGCAGGCAACCTAAACGAAATTTTGCCCGTTATCTTCAAAATTTTGGCTTATGCCGTAATCCCCTTCTTCGTTGCTATCGTTTATGATATTTTCGCCAAGTTCACCTACGAAAAGGAGCTTGAGGCGGTAAGAATAATTATGGAAAAGCAATCAAAGAAGCGCAAAAACGGCGAGCTTAATTTGCCTAAGCAAGAAAAAAAGGTATGCTTCTTTAGAAAGCACTCAAGAAAAATTCTTTTAGCTATTCAAATTCCCGTTGGCGTTATCGCTGCCGTATTACTTATTATCGGATTTGCAACGGGCGACATTAAGGATATTCTCACATATGCAAACAACATTTGCACCGGCTGTATCGGTCTTGGTTAAGGAGGTAACATGGAAAATAAAGAATTATTAGAAAACACCTCCGTTAACCTTGAAAGCAGCGAAAATGCACCAAGAGAAGCAACGCTTGCCGACCTAATTGGCGGTGAGGACGATGCATTTAACGCTAAATTTGCGACACAGGGTGAGCTAAATTCAGAAACCGAGGAAGAAAAAGCACCAAAGGAGGCGCCAAAGAAAAAGCGTTCCTTCAAATCGTGGCTTTGCACCATAATCCCAACGAAAAGACGTCTTGTTCAGCTTTATTCCGCATTGCTTTTCAACGCGAACCTAAAGGGCTACATCCAAGGAAATATGTTCGTTGGAAAGTCAAAATTCATCTGCTCCCCCGGTATAAACTGCTACTCCTGTCCCGGCGCTATCGGCACTTGTCCCCTTGGCGCACTTCAAAACGAAATGGGCAACAAGCACGTGCCGTTTTACATTCTCGGAATTTTGTTCCTTTACGGCTTAATGCTTGGCAGGGCAATTTGCGGCTGGCTTTGTCCGTTTGGTCTTTTCCAAGATTTAATTTACAAAATCAAGACACCGAAATTAAAAAAGAGCGGCGCAACGCGCGTCCTTTCCTATCTAAAGTACGTAATTTTAGCGTTGTTCGTCTTTATTTTAGCCGGCTTTGGCATTTTCCCCGCATTCTGTAAATACATATGCCCCGCAGGAATTTTAGAGGGCGCGTTTGGAATTTTACCACTCGACACCGACCTTCTTAGCGGTATCGGCTCGCTCTTCACTTGGAAATTTATTTTATTCGTTTCCATTGTTGTTTTCTGCATCTTTGCTTACCGCGCATTCTGCCGTTTCATTTGTCCGCTCGGCGCAATTTACTCACTTTTCAACCGCTTCTCCTTCTTTGGAATTAAGCTTAACCGCGACGCCTGCACAAGCTGTGGCAAGTGTATTAAAAAATGTAAGCTTGACATCAAGCACGTTGGCGACCAAGAGTGTATAAGCTGTGGCGAATGTATTGACGTTTGCCCAACCAAGGCAATTTCCTTCAAGGGTCCTAAGATTTTCTTAGCGCCTAACGAAATCAAGGTGCCTAAGGATGCAAGCGAGGAAGAGCGTGCAGAGCTTGTTGCTTTGCAAGAGAGCGAAAACGCAAAAATCAAGAAAAAGAACCGCACAAGAAAAATTGTTATCGCATCGGTTATGGGTGCTTTGCTCCTCTCCGTTCTTTTCTACTTTAACGTAGTTAAAAATGAAAAGCTTTGGGACTTTGTCGGCTCAATTATTTCAACCGATACAAATACCGACACCTCAACAGGCGGCACTGATACAGGTACTGATACAAATGCTCCAACCATTGGCACGGCGATTGGCAACAAGCTTCCAAGTGCATCACTTGAAATCTTTGACGAAAACGGCCCGTCGGGTGAGTTTGTTGACCCCGTTGTCGGCGGCAGCGGCAAAGTAACCGTAATTAACTTCTGGGGCACTTGGTGTCCGCCTTGCGTTGCAGAGCTTCCGCACTTTGGCGAGGTTGCAAGCGAATATAGCGACTCGGTTGTAATTTATGCAGTACACTCGGTTGACGGCTTTGAAACCGCACCGCAGCACGTAAACGATAACCACAAGGATTCCGCGCTTATTTTCTTAAAGGATACCCGTCCAAGCGACAATGCTCCCGTAGATGACTACTTCAAGCTGACCACGGGCAAGGGCTTCCCTATGTACCCTTGGACCATAGTGCTTGACGAAAACGGCGTTATCACATATTCAACGTATGCCGCAATTGAAAAGGACGTTTTGATTGCCGAAATTGAAAAGGCAATGAATAACTGATTTTGCACGTCAAAATACAAAATAAGAACCCCGAAGCGAAGCTTGAGCTTTGGGGTTCTCTTTATATATTATTTCTTAAAAAACGGGACGTCGGGGGGCGCCATCCCCTACGGTTAATACGGATAAAAAATGCAAAAGAGCCACACAGGGTGGCTCTTTTTTGATTATTCTTCGATTTTCGGTGCAACGTAGGTAAGGTTAAGTGCGCCGCCGCCAGGGCAGGTAATCTTAATCAAAATTCTTGTTGTTGTGCCGTAATCGGATGCAAGCAGGTATGAAAGGTTGTCACCTGTCAAGGTTGCTTGAAGTGACGGCTCACCGTCGCCTGATCTTGCATAAATTTCAACTGTTGCAAAGCTGTTGTCAACTGAAATTGTAGCACCTGTGATGTAGAACAAGGTGTACCAAACCTCTTTGCCGTCCTCAACTGTTACCTCTGTGGTATTTGTGTCGCTTTCGGAGTCAACGAGGAATGGGTAAAGTGCGCTACCGTCGCGCTTGTGTGTGATATATACGATAACGTCATTTTCGTCACCGAAAGGTGTGTACTCATTTACAGTTTCGTAGCTTTCGCCATAGCTTGCCTTGATGTAGTAGCTTGCTGTTTCAAGAAGCTCACCAAAGTTAACTACGCCGTTTTCATCACTTGTGTAAGTGCCCATGGATTGGTATTCATTGCCGCTTAAGTAGAAAAGCTCTACCGTTACGCCTGCTTTATTTTCGTTATCTACCTTAACTGTTGCGGAGTATTCTGCGTTTGATTCACCAAATGTGAGCGATGCTGAAATTTGTGCCTCGGGGTTTGATACGTTTTCGCCCGATACTACCTCAGTAAAGAAGCAAATTACAACTGTTTCGCCTGCTAAAACTGACTTTTTAAATCTGTTTCCGTTAATTGTGATTACCGCATTTTCAGTATCGGTTGTAACCTTTACAGTGCCGTCCTTAGCTGCAACGAAGGAGTAGTAATATTTTTCGCCCTCTCCGATTTTAATGCCGTCGAAGGAGTAGCTTGAGTCAACCTCAATCTTTTCAGGTGTTTCGCTTGAGCCGAGCTTGTAAATTTCGCCCGTGATTTGTGTTTGAGTGCTTGCTGTGCATTTAATTCTAAATGTAGATTCGCCTGCATCCTTTAATATAAAGGTAACCTTGCCGTCCTCTGCCTTATAGGTCTTGCCGCCGTAGAGCACTTCAACGTCGCTTGATAAAATTTCAACGGTTTTGCCCTGCGCGTTTGATACTGAATACCAAAGCTGAGTGTTGCCCTCTTGTGTTACGTCAATATCGCCTATAATTGCAATTGGGTGGTCCTTATCGGAGCCGGGGAGAACGTCCTCGCAAAGCATTTCAAGCTTAACCTCACCGTTTCTTGATACGCTCTTTGCTTTAATATACTTGCCCTCAAGGAGTGCAACAACGTAGTAGCTTCCGTTTTTGAGTGATGCGGTAGCTGTGCCGTTTTCATCGGTTTGAGCGGTGTAAACAGATTTGAAGCTTTGATTATAGAAGGTAACGGTTGCGCCGCTTACGGGGTTGCCGCTTGCATCCTTAATTATAGCTGTGTAATCAATTGGTGTTTCAAGAACAACGAACTGAATTTGCGCGTTCTTTCCCTTTTCAAAGTCGATAACGCCTGTGTCATTTACGAATGTAAATGCGCCGTTTGAGTATGCATGGCTAACCTTAGCGTAATACTTATCGGGATTTACAATAAATGTAACACGTCCGTTTGATTCGGTAATCGCGCTCTCAACAAGCACGTCGCCCTCCTCCTTGTAAAGCTCAACTAAGATATTTGGGAGGCGGTTGCCGTGAAGGTCAGTTGCGGTAACCGTATAGGTTTCGTTTTGTTGGATTGTAACAACGCGTGAGGTCTTTCCTTCAGGGAAAGGAATGTAGCCCTCGGGCTTGATAAAGCCGCTTGGCACTGAGTTTACTTGAATTTCAAGTGCTGCAATTTCGGTGTATTGGAACTTGCAAACGCCCTCAGCGTCGGAGGTCTTTGGTGGTAAGCAGAAGCCGCCGGGGAGGCAAACCTGTGCGTTTATGCCCTCAATTGGCTGTCCGTTTTGGTTTTCAAAATAAACTGTATAAATTACGGGCTCATCATTCGTATCGCCTGTATCGGTGCTTGTGTCCCCCGTGTCGGTGCTTGTATCTGTTGTTTGGTCACCTGTGTCGGTGCTTGTATTTGTGCTTGTGTCAGTGCCTGAGCCACCGCATGAAGCAAAAACGAACGTGCAAGCAAGCACGGTGAGCAAAACAAGAACAAGCGCTAAAAATTTTCTTGTGCTTTTCATATTTTCTCCTTATTTAATCTAATGTTTAACCGAGAAATGTTGTATATGTGATTTTTACGTCCTTATTTAATTCGCCCTCGTTGATGAGTGAAAATTCAATAGGTGCCGTGCCGTCGAAGCTGATTTCGATAATACCGCTATCGTTTGGAGTATATTCTGTGTCGCCGACAACAACCTTAATACCCTCTGCGTCGCTGATTGTAAGCGTAGTCTTTGTAAGACGTGCACCCTTAAAGTAAAGGGCCTTACCCGCTACGGTTGCTGCAAGCATTTGTTTTGGCTCGGTTGTATCGGTAATTGTAATTCTCTTGTCCTCGCTTGTGCCAAGGTCGTTTGGAATAAGGTAGCAGCAAGCAAAGTACGGTGCGTTTTCGGCAGGAACGTCAAGCTTTGTGCCCTCGATAACCGTGCCGTCCTCCTCGCTTCCGTGGCCTGTTGTGAAGATTGATTGCTCACCCTCGAACCAGCCGCTGTGCTTGCCCATATTGGTCACGGCATAAACAAGCTCTCTTGTTAGCGGAACAACGCCGCTGTCATCGCACTTTTCCGCGTAGGTAAGAATCATATTATTGTAAATTTCCGTACGTAAAAGGTTTCCGTTGTCGTCATAAATCGAGCCGTAGAGCGCCGCAGTTTCGCAAATTTTAGAAAATGCCGCTATATATTTACTCGGAGTTGTAATTCTCATAAGAACAACGGGGCCGTTTTCGTCACCGTGGTGGAAGAAGCCGTCCTTTGTATTATATACTATGGACAAATTCTTGTCGGTAATATCAACGTCAACCATAGTCGCGTTAAGATATGAGTAGGAGCATACCTCGCTTGGGTATTCTATCGGGAGGTAGTCAATTCTCGGAATTTCCGCGATTGGATCGGAAATACGCTCAACGGTTAAAATGCAGGAGTCAACTGCAAGTGAGCGCACACCGATAATAATACGTGTGGTGCCCGTATGCTCTGATGAAACGCCTGAGTCCTTAACCTCAATTGTAAACGCTCTGTCCTTAATTTCAACGCTGCTTTGTTCAAAAACGAAATGCTCGCTTCCGCCATAGTAGCCGATTGTCAAGGCAACCTCAGAGATGTAGCTGAACTTATATACGCCGCCGCGTGTCGGCTCAAAAACGTAATATGACATACCGTCAATATCAACAAGCGTTGCTCCCTCGTTAACGAATTTAGCGCGATATTCATATCTTTCGCCAAGCTCGCTATCGTATGGGTACATCACAAATTCACGGTTGCCAAGCTCGCTGTAAAGCATAATTTCCTTTGAAGGATTTTTTTCTGTGAGAACACAGCTTGCTTTATCGTAGGTAACCGTTTCGTCCGTCAAGGTAAGATCGAAGGTATATTCTCCCTTTTCAAGCGTAAAGCTTGCCTCGCCGTCCTTGTTTGCTTTTTTCATAGAGCCAAATTCCACGCCGTCCTTATAAAGCTGAACGAAAAGACCTGAGGCAACGGGTGCGCCCGTATAGTCCACAACCTTAACGGTATAGGTGATTTCGTTTGAGCCCGTGTCCGTATTTGTGTCTGACTCTGTATCAGTGCCCGTATTTGTGCTTGTGTCCGTGCCGCTTCCCGCACAGGAGGCAAGGAGGATGCACAAAGCTAAGGCAAGCACCAATGCAAGCATTAGTATTAATTTATTTTTCATATTTTCTCCACTAATTTGCCGCACGAAAAACCGTGCGGCAAACCTTGTTATTTATGGATTTAGTGGGTGGAATTGCCGCGCCCACAAGCTATTTTTCGGGGTTGCTTTGGTAAAATTACTGTCCGAGATACTCGTAGTAGTAGCAAAGCTTTGTCCAAGAATGCTCAACGCCCTCAAATGTGAACTTATCCATAAGCATTTGAAGTGCATCTGCAAGCTCCTTAGTAACTGCAACGCAGCCCTGACGCTCAACGTACTCTGTATCGCTGTTGTGAATCATACCGTAATATTCTTCGATAAGTGACGTGTAGTCAGGTGCAGGCACTGCATTCTTTGGAATGTCTTGGAGAACCATTGTGGTTTCGCCCGTTACCTCATCTGTCACGTACACGTAGCCGTAGGATTTATAAACGCCGTCAACGTAGTAGCCGTGATATTTACCCTCGAGAATATCGTCGATTTGATAGTACAAATAGTTTTGCTCGTAGTCAGCACCCCACGCCTCGCGAAGTCCGTCCTCACCGTATCTGTCAAGATATGCAATTGCAAGCTGGTCAACCTCGGTGATTGCAAAGTTGAACGCGCCAACGTCGCAAAGCATCTTAATTGACTGTGTTGTGAAGATTGAGGTGGTGTGCGAGAAGTCTGCATAAAGGATTGAGCCGAGTGTGCCGTCCTTCTTCAAGTGATGATAGAAGCCGTCCTCGCCGAGCTTTACATCAATGCCGCCCGCGATGGTGTCGCCCATTGCGCCGTCAAGACCCTCCTCGTATGTAAATACTCCCGGAGAAGCAGCAATGAAGCTGTCGTACGTTTCGCCAAGGAATTTTACGTCGAAGGTGAATCTGCCGTATTGGTATTGATCGTAGTATGCAAAGTCAATGTAGTATTCCTTGCCTGCCTCCATAAAAGCAACCAAGGATGCGTTTGTGAAGTCACGCTCGTAGGTGCCGTCGCCATCCGGGTCGATAAGAAGCTCTGTGCAGAATCTTTCACCGATGTCGGAGTGTGTATAAAGAATTCTGTCGCCTGTTTCAAGCCAAGTGTCGTGGTCGCCAATGAAGATCCAACCGTTTACCTCATATTCACTGTTTGTTGTGAAGCGGTAAACGCCGTCCTTTGTAGGAACGAACTTGTAAAGAAGTCCTCTTGGCATAATAACTCTGTTGTATTCAACGAGGTTTGGAGCTTCCTCCTTAACGTCGTACGCGCTGAATGAAGCAAGTCCCTTAATTGGGTCCTCAAGCTGAACGCCGTCTGTACCGTAAGCATCGTAGTATGAGCAGAGTGTGAGCCATTGGTTAGGATTGCCCTCACCAACACCAATCTTTTGGTCAACGAATGCTTCAAGGTACTTTCTGAGTGTAGGAGTTACTGAGCATAGGTTGGTGATTTGTGAGTTGGATGCGTAGTTACAGTATTTGATAAGGTCGTTATAATAGTTAACGCCGTCAATGTAAAATTCTTTTGTTTCGCTGATGTCAAGTGTAATGCTATAATCAAAGGAGAAATTTGTGTAGCCGATGAGGTTTGCAAGAAGAATTGGACCTGTTTCGGAGCCAACGTGGTAGTAGCCGTCGCTACCGAGGAACACCTCTACGTAGTTTTCGTAGTCACTGCCGTACTCGTTCAAGTTAGTTGCGGCATCACGTGGAATGTACGTTGCAACGTCGATTTCGTCCTCGTTTACAACGCGGAAGTTAGAAAGGTAAACCGCGTCGTCACCCTCGTAGTCCGCATAGTCCTTATTGTATACGAAGGCGATATCGTAAACGCCGTCCTCCTTGGCAACCCAAGGGCAGCATCCCTTAAACTCGTTTGTTTCGCCCGAAATTGTGTAGATGTCTTGTCCGTCAACCAAAACGTAAAGCACGTCGTAGCCGTACTGTGTTGAGGTGAGGTAATCAAACATAATTGCCTCGCCTGCCTTTAATTCAACCTTAGCGTGGAGTATTGCAAAGGATGTGTCCTGGTCGTAGTTGGATGGCTTAACGGAAGTTACGCCGTCCTTAGTTGTGATAACGAATGGCCATGAGTATTCCGCGTCGCTTGTATCGGTTTCTGGATAGAACTCAATATTTGCGCCATCCTTGTTGAGTGCCTCGTTGTACTCCTCGTTTGAAGGAGCGTCCTCTGTTGGCTTAACGGTAGGAGTAAGCTCGCCGATACCGTTAAAGAGGTCTTGTGTATAATCCTTAACTGTGTAGTAGTTAAAGAGTGCATCGAAGTACTTTTCGTTAGGAATACCGCCTTGGTGCATGAAGGAAATCATACCGTAACGGTCGATAACGATAGTAACAGGGTTACCTGTAATGCCGAAGCAGGATTCGATATCGTTTGTATCCTTAACCATAGGAAGGTCAAGTGCGAATGAATCGTAAATTGATGCTTTTGCGCTTGCAAATGCCGCTTCAACTTCGTCAGCTCCGTTTGATTCCTTGAGCGCGTTTGCGAAATCAAGGAACGCTTGCTTAATCTTGCTGTCGTCAACCTCTAAAAGTGCTTCCTCGATAGCAGCTGCAATATCAGCAGCAGTTACTGTATCGTCGATAAGCAAATAGGTTGCATCAAAGCCCTTGTCTATTTCGGTTCTGCTAAGCACCTCATAGGAAATACCTGTGCCGAGTGCTTTTGTAAGCTCGTTTGCAACAAGTGCGGCACGAAGTGAGGTAAGCTCACCGTATGCATAGTGGAATGAGTTTTGGAAGCTTGTAACCTGTGATTCGCTATCGCCGCCGAGCTTACCGTTCAATGCGAAGAGTGCAACAACGTCGGAATACTTAGCGTATGATGCTTCCATATCGGGGAACTCCTCGATACAGTAGTTACAGGTTGTGAACCAGAAGTTAAGAACGATTGCCTTCTTATCCTTCAAAATTTCTGAGAAGGTGTAGGTAACGCCGTCAAGAGTAATCTTGTAGTCGTGGATGATGTCACCAAGCTCGTAGCGAGCGCCTGCGGAGCTACCGCTGATTGGAGCTGAGGTGAGTGTAATTGTCGCGCCGGTTGCACCCATATCGTAGCTATCCTCAACTATGTAGCCCTCAGGATAGTCCTCAAGTGAGATTGTGTAGCCGTTTGCGCGTGGAAGCTTGAGTGTAACGCTGCCAAATTGGTTAGTGGTACCAATGCCTTCCTTTCTGATGTTGCCCTCAGCGTCGGAAACGTAAACCTTTACGCCCTCGAGAGCCATACCGCCGATTGATTTAACGTTTACCGTATAACCAACAGTTTCGGTTGAGCCGGTGTCAGTGCCCGTATTTGTGTTAGTTGAGCCGGCACCTGTGTCGGTTCCTGTGCTTGTGCTTGTGTCAGTGTTGTCAGGACCGCATGCAACAAGCTGCATAACGATGCCCAAAACCATAACAAGAGCCAAAACAAAGGATAAAATTCTTTTCTTGTTTGCCATTTTAATTTCTCCTATATAATATTTAAGAATTTATTGCGTTAATATTATATCATACGCGAGGGATTTTGTCAATAACGCACAGCAGGCGTTCTCCAAGCGAGCGCGATTTTTTCAAAAAAGTGCCGAGGAGTGTACGATTTTGGGGTAATATTTTTAAAAATTCATTAAAAGTTAACAAAATTTTCGCCGTTTTTTGACGATTTTTGCGCCCGTTTTTCTTAGAACAAGCAAAAATATAGTATGATGTTTTCTAATATTTTTGTTAGCTTGCACACACTTTTTGCGGGGACAGTGAAACGAATGTGAAGGAGGAACGCGAAGGAAAAACGTGAAGGAAAAACGCGAAGCCGCCGCTGTACTAACAATCGCCACATAGGTGGGCGCGTCTAAAAACGACATAAAAAATGAGATGTTGCCAATTTTTTGGCAGCATCTCAATATTTTATTATTAAATTTGACCTTCGGCTTTGTTTCTGAAAAACGGCTCTTTTGGTCTTTGCTTTTTATACAAGCGCCGTTGCTTCTTATAATTTGCTTTTCAAGTAAGCGCGCATCTTCGAGCCCTTTTTGAAAACGTAAAGACCGAGCATATAAATCGGCTTCGCGTGAACGATTCTGTGCTTTGCCTTTATTTTGCGCTTTGGCACAATAACTATTCCCTTTGCGCTTTTGTCGATAACCTTGCCCTCGTTTTTAGCAAGGTAGTCAAGCGTTTTAGAAACGTATTCGTCACGGGCGTTATAGATTACGTTTATCGGCTCGCTTGATTTATAAACGCGGCGAAGCTCTCTGTCAATTTCAAGGAAGTTGTCACCAAGGAGCAACGTGCCGATGTATGCAGTTGAGTCCTTTACGCGTGCCTCGCTAAGCTCCGCTTGGCTATATTTTTCCTTAATATATAAATATAGGTCGCTGTGTCCTTGATTTTTTGCAAAGGAGTAGTGCTTTCTTGCCATTAATCCCTGCCACTCCTTGATGTTTTGGGTTATTTCCTCGCTATATTTATTATTAGGAACGTTTCTTAGCATTATGTCAAGGGAAAGTGCCATTTGCTCCACCTCGGAAACGATGCCGCCCTTGCCTCTTGTTGACACGCTTTGCATACCGTGAACACGATAAAAGTAGTACCCTGTGTGCGTATTTACGAGTTTTTCGGCGTTTTTGAAAACAAAAAAGTTGGAGAGTGCATCCTCGGAAAATACAAACGGCTTGTTTGAAACCGCATCCGTTTTTTCAAGCTCCTCCTTTGCTTTTTTAAGGAGAGATTTCTTAAAAAGCTTGTTCCATTGAACGAAATAGGAGTGTAAACGGCCCTTGCCCGATGCAAAGAACCTTAAAATCTCATCACCGTAATAGCACAAGTCCTCTTTTACGGTAATATCATCGCCACACGCGTATTTTGTCGCCTCGGTGTCAAATGCCCAATCGTTAATAACAATATCAGCACCCGTCTCCTCGGCTTTTTTAAGCATTGGCTTATAGTAGTTAAACGACACGGTGTCATCAGCATCGCAAAACGCGATATAGTCGCCCTTTGCGATAGTAATTCCGTAAAGACGGGCAGAAAGAAGTCCTCTATTTTCCGTTTTTACGTACACAGGGTCGTGTCTTTTTATAATTTTGTCGTAATTTTTGCTTGACCCGTCATCAATTACCAAAATCTCATATTCGTCATTTTTCAAGGTGTTTTCACGAATTGACTTAAGGCAAGCATCAAAATATTCTTCCTTAGTATTATGAATACATACTATTATGCTAAGCTTCATTTTCTTCCATTCCTTAATTTTTTTGCCAAGTATATTATAATTCAACGTGCCACCTTTGTCAACGAAAATTTATACCAAAAAATATCAATATTCAATTGACTTTTTGCTTCATTTATATTATACTATAAACAGTGCTGTTTTTTATTACATTTTATGTAAGTTGCACAAAAACATTTCTACCGTTTGGTAGTTGTTCAGAATACAAGGAGATTAAAAATGAACAAAACACAAAAAATCAGAGTTACACCTGAAATGCTCATAAACGATATGGGTATTGAAAAAATCGAAAACTTTTTCTGCGAATTTGATAACGACGGCGACCCGTTATACGGCGTCGAGGGCGCTATTCCCCAGGTTCATCCAAGACATGACCACTGGTGGGTTGGTATGACAGACCTTGCATTCACCGTTGATTTGGGCGCAATTTATCAAATTACCAATATGTATATTTACAATGACTACGACGCGTACAAGCCCGAAAAGGATAAGCACGACTACGGCGTACGTAAGGTTAAGGTTAAGATGGGTACTCCATTTAGCTGGGAATATAACGAGGAGCTTGCACCTGACGAGAGAAAATGGACCGGCTTTGAAACAAGCTACAAGACACGTTATATCAACTTCTCTTTCAACAACAACCAAGCGCCAAGTGAAATTTTGATTTACGGCTACAAGGTTGAGGACGTTGACCTTTCAATTCCCGAAAGAAAGGAGCATAAGCGCAGCGACCTTTCAAAGTTCGTTGGTATGAACGCGTTCATCAACGACGGCGACGATATTTTGCGCGCTTGCTCATATATTCGTGAGTACCACCCATGGCTTTGGTCATGCACACCTGACGGCATGGACACAACCATTAAGATGAATCCAAGCTACGCCGGTGAGTGGGATTTTGACAGCTACTACAAAAAGCTTCACGATTGGGGCATTGACTGTGCACCTACAATTTCAACCCACTCAAAGCGTTGCCCTAAGGACCACACACACGATACGTGCGACCCCGCTTGCTATACGTCATATGCGGCTATGCTCTTCCAATTCGTTGCACGCTACGGTAGCAACAAGAATATCGACCCCGACCTTATCAAGGTTGCAGAGGGCGAGGAAAAGAAGATTGGTCTTGGCTATTTAAGTGCAGTTGAACCGCTTAACGAGCCAGACGGCACTTGGCTTGGCCGTGACCCATACTTCTCACCGTTTGAAATGGCGGCATTCCTCAGTATGTGCTATGACGGACACGAGGGCAGATACAAAAACGTTGGTGTTAAGCAAGCTGACCCGAACTTCGTTATGTCGATGTCGGGTGGTGCAGGACTCCACCTTGGACGTCTTAAGGCAATGCAATTCTGGTGCGAATACAACCGTACTGACAAGAAGCTTCCTTTCGACGTTATCAACGCGCACAGATACTGTGGCAAGCGCATCAACCTTAAAACAGGTAAGACAAAGAACGTTGACGTAAACATCGCAGACCGCGGTGAGCAAAAGCAAATGGCTTACGTTGGTATTTCACCTGACGAGGGCGATATTGTTGGAGCATTCTCCACAATTATGGATTGGCGTGACAGATACTACCCTGATATGGAAATTTGGCTTACAGAGTTTGGATGGGACACCAACCAATCATACGACACCTCAACGTCCGCACACGCGTATGGCGAGTACACGGGCAGACAGGTTCAAGGCATGTGGCTTGTTCGTGAATACCTCCTTCTCTCCTCAATAGGCGTTGAGCGTGCGGCAATGTATATGTCACGTGACTGCGGCCCTGAGGAAACTGCGGTTGGTAAGTACGGCTCAAGCGGTCTTGTTCGCTTCCCTATCGAAATCAATCCTAAGAACGTAATTCAAGGTAACAAGAAGGACTCCTTCTACTACATTTATACAACAAAGGAAATCTTGCAGGATACCTCATTTGTCTGCGAGGTTGAATCACCTAATCCAAAGGTTAGAGTGTTTAAGTACGAAAACAAGGAGGGCAAGGCAAGATACGCTGTATGGTGCCCATCCTCCAACTCCACACAGGTTAAGCGCTTTAAGCTAAACGTTGGCGAGGGCAACTTCATCCTTGCTGAGCTTGCATTTGAAAAGTACAACGGTAAGCGCAGCGACCTTAAGAACAACAAAGGAAACGTAACCTTCTGCGCTTCGGAAATGCCTGTATTCATTATCGAGAAATAAACATAAACAACGAAAAGACCACCGCTTTGGTGGTCTTTTCTACACCTCATCCGCCGCTTTCAAAGCTGCTGCCGTTTCGCAAGCCGCTGTTTTACAAATTCTACACCTCATCCGTCAGCAATAGCTGACACCTTCCCCTCAAGGGGAAGGCAAGCTCCTTCTGTGCACTTGATACGCCTGTATTCGTAATTGAAAAATAATGAAAATTCAAGGAGCTGTTTTTTATCAGCTCCTTGTTTTTTGATGTGTAAAATGGTATAATAATATTAACAATGCGGTAAGGGAGGTATCTTATGAATTTTAACGGCTTTCAAAAATTGACGCTGCTTGACTACCCGGGCAAGGTGGCTTGCACGCTTTTTACGTCGGGCTGCAATCTCAGGTGTCCGTTTTGCCACAATGCAAGCTTGGTCACCCATATAGATAACTCAAATATATATAAAAAGGAAGAAATTCTTGCATACCTTAGGAAAAGACAAGGAATTTTGGAGGGCGTTTGCATCTCAGGAGGCGAGCCGCTTTTGCAGGCGGGCATTGAGGATTTTATTTCAGAGGTAAAAAATCTCGGCTACTCAGTTAAGCTTGACACAAACGGATTTTTCCCCGACAAGTTAATTTCCCTTGTGAATAAGGGACTTGTTGACTACGTTGCGGTTGATTTTAAAAACACGTACGAAAAGTACGCCGCCACCACGGGAATAGAAAATTTAGACGTAGCCCCGTTTAAGAAAACGGTTGAATTTTTGCTGTCGGGCAAGGTTGATTTCGAGTTTAGGACAACTGTTGTCGGCGGAATACACCAAACACAAGATATTGTGGAGATTGCAAAAACAATTACGGGCGCGCCGAGGTACTTTTTGCAGTCGTTTGTTGACTCGGGAGATTTGATTTCGGGCGGTCTTTGTGCAATTTCACCCGAAAATATGAAAAATATGGCGGATTTGGCAAGGCGTTTTGTGCCAAATACCGAAATTCGTGGAATTTAGCAAAAAACACTATATATTGTAAATTAACTCTTGACATGATACTATATATGTGATATAATTGATTTCGACACCGGAACCGATTATGTCACATTTTGTCTTTTATAGGGCATACCTCCCGTAAATAAAGGCACCTTGGGACTTGGGAAATTCTCTTGGTGTTTTTTTGCGCCCTAAACGGTATATTTATAATCGGGGTGCAACACAATATATAGTATTAGTAAAAATAAAGAAATTTGAAGAAAAAAGGAGAAAAAAGCATGTATAACGTAATCAAACGTGACGGCAAGGTAGTTGACTTTAACATCAAGAAAATCAGCGAAGCCATCAAGCAAGCATTCGACGCTTGTCAGAAGAATTTCAACGACGACGTAATTGATTTCCTCGCGCTCAAGGTGACAGCCGAGTTCGAGCCAAAAATAGAAAACGGAAAGATTTCCGTTGAAAACATTCAGGACTCTGTTGAGTCTGTTCTTATCAAGGCGGGCTACGATGACGTTGCAAAGGCATACATCATTTACCGTCGCCAAAGAGAAAAGATTCGTAACATCAATGCAACGATGGTTGACTATAAGGCGATTATCGACAACTATCTTAACATCAATGACTGGCGCGTTAAGGAAAACTCAACCGTTACCTACTCTGTTGGCGGTCTTATCCTTTCAAACTCAGGCGCAGTTACAGCCAATTACTGGCTCTCCGAGATTTACGATGACGAAATCGGCAACGCGCACCGCAACGCCGACATTCATATTCACGACCTTTCAATGCTCACAGGTTACTGTGCGGGTTGGTCACTTAAGCAGCTCATTCAAGAGGGACTTGGCGGCGTAGTTGGTAAGATTACCTCTGCTCCCGCATCACACCTTTCAACGCTTTGCAACCAAATGGTTAACTTCCTTGGAATTATGCAAAACGAGTGGGCAGGCGCACAGGCGTTCTCCTCATTTGACACATATCTTGCTCCGTTTGTTAAGATTGACAACCTTTCATATAAAGAGGTTAAGCAGTGCATTCAATCCTTCGTTTACGGTGTAAACACACCTTCACGTTGGGGTACACAGGCACCGTTTTCAAACATCACTCTTGACTGGACAGTACCTGCCGACCTTGCTGAGCTCAACTGTATCGTTGGCGCCAAGGAGGTTGACTTCAAGTACAAGGATTGTAAGCAAGAAATGGACATGGTAAACAAGGCGTTTATCGAGATTATGATCGAGGGTGACGCAAACGGCCGTGGCTTCCAATACCCAATTCCAACCTACTCAATCACAAGCAACTTCGACTGGAGCGAAACTGAAAACAACAAGCTCCTCTTTGAAATGACCGCTAAATACGGTACACCGTACTTCTCTAACTACATTAACAGCGATATGGAGCCAAGCGACGTTCGTTCAATGTGCTGCCGTCTCCGTCTTGACCTTCGTGAGCTTCGTAAGAAGTCAGGTGGCTTCTTCGGTAGCGGTGAGTCAACCGGCTCTGTTGGTGTTGTTACAATCAATATGCCAAGAATTGCTTACCTTGCAACAGATGAGGAGGACTTCTATGCACGTCTTGACAGACTTATGGACGTTGCCGCTCGTTCACTTAAGGTTAAGCGTACAGTAATTACACGCCTTCTTGAAAACGGCCTTTACCCATACACAAAGAGATACCTCGGCACTTTTGCAAACCACTTCTCCACCATCGGTCTTGTTGGTATGAACGAGGCATGCTTAAACGCTAAGTGGGTAAGACAAAACCTCACACAAGAAAAGGCACAGGAGTTTACAAAGGCAGTTCTCAACCATATGAGAGAAAAGCTCTCCGACTACCAAGAAAAATACGGCGACCTTTACAACCTTGAGGCAACTCCTGCTGAGTCAACCTCATTCCGTCTTCCAAACCACGACAAGAAGCACTACCCTGACATCATCACAGCGGCAAAGAGCGAGGACGACACACCTTACTACACCAACTCCTCACACCTCCCCGTTGGCTACACAGAGGATATCTTCACCGCGCTTGATATTCAAGACGAGCTTCAAACACTCTACACCTCAGGTACAGTATTCCACGCGTTCCTTGGAGAAAAGCTTCCTGATTGGAAGGCGGCGGCTAACTTAGTTAAGAAGATTGCAGAAAACTACAAGCTTCCATACTACACAATGTCCCCAACCTACTCCGTATGTAAGAACCACGGCTACATCGCGGGCGAGCATTATTCCTGCCCTGAATGTAAGTCAAGAACAGAGGTTTACAGCCGTATCACGGGCTACTACCGCCCTGTTCAAAACTGGAACGACGGTAAGAGCCAGGAATACAAGGACCGTCTTGTTTACAACATTGAAACATCACAGCTTAAAAAATCAGACAAGGTGGTAGCTAAGGAAGACGCATGCGAGTGCGCATCAAGCATCGAAAACGGTGTTTACCTCTTCACAACCGCTACTTGCCCTAACTGCAAAATTGCTTGCTCATTCCTTGACAAGGCAGGCGTTTCATATAACAAGCTTTTGGCAAACGAAAACAAGGAGCTTGTAGAGGAGCTTGGCATCAAGGCGGCACCAACCTTAGTTGTTGTTGAAAACGGAAACGTTTCAAAGTACGCAGGTGTTTCTGATATAAAGAAATATCTCGGTGCATAATAATTAAAGAAAATAGGGTGTTGACATCAACACCCTATCTTTGAAGGAGAACGTTTATGATTTATGATATAGTTATCATCGGCGGTGGGCCTGCGGGTCTTACTGCCGCTGTATATGCGCGCCGCGCTAACAAAACCGCCCTTGTAATTGAAAAGGGCACGTTTGGCGGACAAATTACCTATTCGCCAAAGGTTGAAAACATTCCCGGCTTCCTTGCCCTTTCAGGCAACGAGTTTGCGGAAAAAATGATTGAGCAGGTTATGGAGCAGGGCGCGGACGTTGAGGTTGCCGAGGTAATCGAGGTTATTGACGGCGAAACTAAAACGGTAAAGACCGACTCAGGCGACTTTTTTGGCAAGAGCGTTATCGTGGCAACGGGCGCTAAGCACCGTATGCTTGGGCTTGAGCGCGAAGGGGACTTTGTTGGTGAGGGAATTTCCTTCTGTGCCGTTTGTGACGGCGCCTTCTACACCTCAAAGACTGTTGCGGTTATCGGCGGTGGCAACTCCGCACTTCAAGAGGCGCTTATGCTTTCTGATTTATGCAAAAAGGTTTACGTTGTGCAAAACCTTGACCGCTTAACAGGCGAGGTGAAGCTTCAAGAATTGCTTGCACAAAAGAAAAACGTTGAAATAATTCTTGGTGCAACGGTTGAATCCCTAATGGGTGAGGACACGCTCAACGGAATTGTAATCAGGAGTGGCGAGAACCGTCAAACGCTTCTTATCGACGGTATGTTTGTGGCTATCGGCTTAATTCCTCAAAATGAAATTGTTGAAAACCTCGTCACCTTGAACCAATGGGGCTACGTCGATGCCGGCGAAAGCTGCCATACAAACGTAAAGGGCATTTTCGTTGCGGGCGACTGCCGCTCAAAGAAAATCCGCCAGGTTGCAACCGCTTGTGCCGACGGCGCCGTTGCCGCTATCGCCGCTTGCGACTACGTTGATTCACTTTAATAAAAATAAAACACCTTGAAAATCAAGGTGTTTTTTATATTCATGGATTTATTTATTTTTGTTGATGCCAAGCCAAATTAGCGTATAGAGTGATGCAATAATAAGCATACAGCCAAAGACAACTGCCGCAATTTTTGAAAGCGCCGGAATGAACATAAGGCAGAAGCCAAGCGTTGTCAAAACCGTGCCAAACACAAGTGTTATAACAAACTGTACTGTGGAGTTGTATCTTGCAAACTTAGAAAGAAATGCATCGACAAGAAGCAAAACTCCGATTGCAATCATAAGATAAGGCACGTAGTCAAGCAAAATTCCCGCAAGCTGCTTTATCATAAACATAATGCCGAAGGAAAGTGCGCCAAAGCCAACAACGCCGTTTACTGTAACGAGCGCGCGTGCTTCAATAATAGAATTGATAATAAATAAAATGCCTGCAAAGCAAAGCGAGCCGCCGATAAGATAGCTAAGTCCACTGCCAAACGACATAGAGCAACAGAAAAGCACACCCAAAACAAGAGTAATGCACGCAACGATTATAGTACGTGTTTTGTTGCTTGTAAATTTCTTAGGTAACATAAAAACCCTTCTTTCTTTTCTTTTCGCTAAAATTATACCATAAAAAGCCAGATTTTGCAAGTGTAAACAAGTATAAATATGATATATAAAATCAGCAAAATATATTCGTAAAAAGCGCCCCGAATTTTGGAGCGCTTTTAATTTTATTATTGAATTCTTTCAAAATCAGCATACCCATGCTTGCAAAGCGGGCAAATGAAGCTTTCGTCAATTTCGCCCTCGTGGATGTAGCCGCAGATTTTGCACACGTAGCCAACCTTGCCCTCGGTTTCGGGCTTTGGCTTAACGTTTTCAAAATAGTAATTATAGGTCATCGTTTCCTTGTCGGAAAGCACGCGTGCCTCGGTGACCGTGCAGATAAAGAGGCCGTGGGTGTCACAGTCAACGTAGCTTTCAACCTGCAAGGACATAAATGAATTTATATATCTTGGCAAGAAAACAAGTCCGTTGTCTGAGCGGAGCGGCTCACAATTTTCAAACTTGTTTACGTTTCTGCCGCTTCTGAAGCCAAAGGATTCAAAAACAGCAAACGGTGCATCGGTTGTCAGGCAATTCACGTTCATTTTGCCTGTTTGCTTAATAACGTGGTGTGAGTAGTTTTCCTTGTTTATCGCTACCGCCACTCTGTTTGGCGAATTTGTGAGCTGTGTAACCGTGTTTACAATCAAGCCGTTATCCTTTTTGCCGTCGTTTGAGGTAACAACGTAAAGGCCGTAGCCGATATTAAAGAGCGCAGAGAGATCGTTTTTGTTTGCAAGCTCGTCATTTTGTGCAAGATATTCGCGACAAAGCTCCTCGCAAAGCGCGTCGAGCTGAGCTGTGCTTTCCTCGTTTAACGCGGACATAATTCTAACCGTTGTTTCGGTAAAGGTGATGCCCTTGCTCTTTTCAAAAAGCTCCTTCATTACCTTAGCCGCAGTTGGCGCCCAGCTTCCGTTTTCGATAAGTGCAACGGTCCTTTGCTGATAGTTTCTTTCGGTCAAGTGGTTTATAAACTCGCGCATAAACGGGAAAATTTCCGCGTTGTAGGTTGTGGTTGCCAAAACGAGCTTATTGTATCTGAACGCGTCCTCAACCGCCTCTGCCATATCGGTCCTTGCAAGGTCGTGTAAAACAACCTTCGGTGCGCCCGATGCGCGAAGCTTTTCAGCAAGCTGTAAAACCGCCTTTTTGGTGTTGCCGTAAACGGACGTGTATGCAATCACAATACCCTCGTCCTCGGGCTGATAGCTTGACCAAGTATTGTATAAACCAATGTAGTAGCCGAGATTTTCAGTAAGCACAGGGCCGTGAAGCGGACAAATTTTTTCAATTTCCAAGCCCGCCGCCTTTTTAAGAAGGTTTTGCACCTGCGCGCCGTATTTACCAACGATACCGATATAGTATCTGCGCGCCTCGCAAGCCCATTCCTCATCTACGTCAAGTGCGCCGAACTTGCCGAAGCCGTCAGCTGAGAAAAGCACCTTGTCGTAGGAATCGTAAGTAACGATAACCTCGGGCCAATGCACCATAGGTGCGGCAACAAAGGTAAGGGTATGCTTGCCAAGAGATAAGGTTGAGCCCTCGGCAACTACGATTTGCTTATCTGCAAAATCCGTACCGAAGAACTGCTTCATCATATTAAATGCCTTTTGTGAGGACACGATTTTGGCATTTGGATATGCTCTTACAAAATTTACAATGTTTGCGGAGTGGTCGGGCTCCATATGCTGAACGATAAGGTAGTCGGGTGCGCGACCTTCAAGCGCGGACTCTACGTTATCAAGCCATTCGTGTGTGAAAGAGGCATCTACTGTGTCCATAACGGCAATTTTTTCGTCCAAAATGAGATACGAATTATATGCCATACCGTTTGGCACGTCGTACTGTCCCTCAAATAAATCAATTCTGTGGTCGTTTACTCCAATGTATTTAATATCTTTTGTAACGTTCATATAACACCTCAAGAATAATATTTGCAAATTTCAAAGCTTTATGTGCTTTTCTTGCTTTATTGTATCATATTTTCTTAAAAAAATCAACCGTTTGCTTTTCTCTTGCAACAAAAAACACACCGTTTGGTGTGTTTTTTATGTTGTTTATAAAATTTTCTTAAGCTGCTTGCTTACCGCCTTAGCCATAAAGAAAAAGCCAAGGTCTGTCGGGTGGCAGTTATCAACCGTGCCCTCGTCGCGTATTTTGCCAAGGAGCGATTTTCCGTCGATGAAATAAACGTTCTCATCGCCTCGCAAAAGCGCGTTTTGGTACGTTTGCCTGATTATTTCAAGTCGCTTTTTCTCATCCTCGTTTAGGTAATATTTTGGGCGCGGCAAAATAAGTATTGGCAAGGTAGGATGCGCCTCTCTTATTGCCATAAACATTTTTTCGTGCGTTGCCAAAAGGTGCTCGCGCGTTGGTGCGTTATGGTCGTAGTCGTAAACGAAAGCGGACATATCAAGCCCTTTTATGTAGCTTATCATTTCGTCCTCTGCCCTTGCATTGCCCGAAAAGCCGAGGTTTATATATTCGGCATCAAGCTCACGCGAAACGATTGCTTCGTAGGAAGCGCCCGGGCGAGAGGCACAACCGCCCTGAGTTATTGACGAGCCGTAAAAGACTATCGGCTTCTCTGTTTTATATTTTGTGGCAGGTAAGATACGCGCGCCGCTGCTAAGACCTATAAAAAGCTCGCTCACGTCGCTGTAAAGTGGGAAATTTATCGTGATTTCGCGCATTTTTCTTTCCCCAAGCTCATGCACGCCCTCGTATCCGTCCGTCATTTCATACGGTGGCACAAAGGTTGCGCGGTATTTTTTACCAACGTATAAGTCAAAGCCCGCCGAGCCGCTTAACGCAAAATGCGGCATTTTGCCTACGTTTTCCATTTTTGCATTTATCGCCACGTATGGGCTGTCGGTTTTAAAGCGCACTCTGCCGCCCGCGGTGTTTGTGTGCAAGCCGTAAACGCCGTGGCTCACTTGCCTTGCCACATCCTCGTCCATTCTTCTGAATTTTCCGCCCGTATAAATTAAACCGTGAACGGAAAATGGAGATGAGCGCACCGAATAAAACTCAATATCGCCCTTGTTTATCTTCGTTTCAACCTTGAAATTTTTATCTATTTTTGAAATATCCATTTTATCTCACCTGCTTGTTTTTCTTAACTTTATTATATTATAAACAAACGATATTTGCAAGACGAAATAAAAAAAGACACCCGATGGGTGTCTTTCGTTTTGCAAAGGAGCGACTAGAAGGTGTGTAAGGTTGGATAAAAACAGCTAAAAGCACACCATTTGTGCCGCTTGGCAAATTGGGATTTGCCGAGCAATCCATTTCTCAACGCTTATTCAACGTGTTTGGATCAATGTTAAATCTTTCTATGTATGTCGAGTTTTCAAATTCCCAATAATCCACTACATACAAGTGAACAAATATAATAGAGTTGATATCTTCGTTATATATTAACTTTCTGATATATGCACTATCAATCACAAGCTCACCATCGTCGCTATATCTTGTTGTAATTCTATCTTCAATAACAACCTCAGTATAGCTTTCGTCATACTTTAATTTTTGAACTATTGCATCTGTGTTTTCTTGTATAATGCTACTTTGTTTTTCGTTTATAAACTGAGTAAATTCATCCTCGTTTTCGATAGTAAATTCAAGGTATATTTCGTGAGCACAATCAATAAAACAATAGGCATTGTAAGAATATTTAAAGTTGCTCATTATGCTTTTATCTAATTCCGGGAAAAATTCTCCTATATTCTCATGCACACAAGTATCATATATTCCGTATTTTTCAATATCTGTTGTGTCTAGGTCTTTATTAAATAGCCCACAGCTTGAAAGACAAAGTATGCAAAGCACAAACATAATTGCTAATATCTTTTTCATTATGAAACCTCCTTCGTCAAATTCTTATTTATCGGTGAGATTATTATATCACACTATCGTAAATAAATCAAGGCGCACTTTGGGTTATCGCTTCGCGCCGCTCCTGTCGCATAGTCGACTGCTGGCGCTTGCCCAAGTGTCAAGCTCATCATTCTCCTTGCTTTGAGGAGAAAGCTTAGGAGAAAACAATACTCAATTGTTTTCTCCGTCGTTTCCCACTCCCTCCTCCGTCGGTCGTGATCGGTTCGAATTCCGAGCACCCATGCTCAAAATAAAAGAAAAACACACCTCCGATGGGTGTGTTTTCTTTTATTTGGGTGCGGAGGCGGGATTTGAACCTCGCGACCTCCGGGTTATGAGCCCGACGAGCTACCAAGCTGCTCTACTCCGCGATATATGAGAACCCCCAAAACTCAATGCTTCGTTTCGGGGAACCCCTAATTTGGTGCCGATAGCCGGACTCGAACCGGCACGGGAATTTCTTCCCAACGGATTTTAAGTCCGTGGCGTCTACCGATTCCGCCACATCGGCTTATTTGCCTAATAAGTATATCACACATAAAATTACTTGTCAAGTGCTTTTTGAAAAATTTTTCAAGCTCAATTTTGGCGGTCGGTTACATATTCTATTATATAGGAAATATGCGGTTTTTATTCCCAAAAATTCAAAATTTAAAAAATTTCAAAAAAGACTTGCAATTTTGAAAAACATATGATATACTTTTATAGTCCATATAGGGGTGTAGTTCAGTCGGTAGAACACCAGTCTCCAAAACTGGGTGTCCAGGGTTCGAGTCCTTGCGCCCCTGCCAAAAAATCCTCGTTCTTCGGAACGAGGATTTTTTTATCCAAGCAGCAGGCTTGGCATATCATCACGACGCAGTCGTGGATATCATCAGCCCCTTTGGGGCTGTATCTCATCACGCTTTAGCGTGTATCTTTCCTGCGGCTTGATGATATACAACACCTTGTGTTGATGATATGCAATTCCTGCGGAATTGATGATATACAAGGCTATGCCTTGATTTATTTACAAAAGCGTGGTATAATGTATTAGTATTATAGCGGAGGTGTGAACATTGTTTTTCAAGAAAAGAGTAGAACAAAGAAAGAATGAAATGTTAGAGATGATAAAGGGACTTCTACCGACCAACGCAACTGTAGTTTCGTTTGATTATAACGAAAAAGTTTTTGGCAATATCGTTTTGAAATTGGAA
>JAZREL010000076.1:0-73345 GCA_045660785.1 Eubacteriales bacterium
GCGTTCATTAAGAGTTCTTGACGGATCTGTTACCGTTTTCTGTGCGAAGGGCGGTGTTGAGCCTCAGTCTGAAACCGTATGGAGACAGGCGAATGAGTACGGCGTACCACGCATGGCTTACGTTAATAAGATGGACATTATGGGTGCAGACTTCTATAGAGTTGTATCTATGATGAAGGAAAGACTTAACGCAAACGCAGTACCGATTCAGTTGCCTATCGGCGCTGAAGAAACATTTAAAGGTATCATCGACCTTTTCGAAATGAAGGCTGATGTTTACTATGATGACCTTGGTAAGGATATGAGAGTTGAAGATATCCCTGCTGATCTCATCGATAAAGCAAACGAATACAGATCCAACCTTGTTGAATGTATTTGTGAAACAGATGACGACCTTATGATGATGTACTTAGAGGGTGAAGAACCATCTAATGAAGAACTCAAAGCGGCTCTTCGTAAGGCAGTTATTGCTAACAAGATTGTTCCTGTAACATGTGGTACATCTTACAAGAACAAGGGCGTTCAAAAACTTCTCGATGCAGTTATCGAATACATGCCTGCACCAACAGACATTCCTGCTATTAGGGGTGTTCACCCTGAAACAGGTGAAGATGATGAACGTCATGCAAGCGATACTGAGCCATTCTCAGCACTTGCATTTAAGATTATGACAGACCCATTCGTAGGAAAGCTCTGCTTCTTCCGCGTATATTCAGGTTCTGTACAAGCAGGTACAAGCGTGTATAACTCCTGCAAGGATAAGAACGAAAGATTCGGACGTATCCTCCAAATGCACGCAAACGACAGAAAAGATATCGATATTTGCTACGCAGGTGATATTGCCGCAGTTGTAGGCGTTAAGAATACAACAACAGGTGATACATTCTGTGACGAAAAGTATCCTATCATTCTTGAATCAATGGAATTCCCTGAGCCGGTTATCAGCGTTGCTGTTGAACCAAAGACTAAGGCAGGTCAAGAAAAGATGGGTATTGCTCTTTCTAAGCTCGCTGAGGAAGACCCAACGTTCAAGACTTACACCGACGAAGAAACCGGACAAACTATCATCGCTGGTATGGGTGAGCTTCACCTTGAAATCATCGTTGACCGTTTGCTCCGTGAATTTAAGGTTGAGGCAAATGTAGGTAAGCCACAGGTTGCTTATAAGGAAACAATCCGTAGAGAAGCAAATGTTGACCACAAATATGCTCGTCAGTCTGGTGGTAAGGGTCAATACGGTCACGTTAAGATCATTATGGAGCCAAACGAGCCGGGCAAGGGATACGAGTTCATCAACAAGGTTGTTGGTGGTGCTATTCCAAAGGAATACATCCCATGCGTTGATGCAGGTATTCAAGCAGCTTCACAAACAGGTGTACTTGCTGGCTACAACGTTGTAGACTTTAAGGTTACACTTTATGATGGTTCATACCACGAGGTTGACTCATCTGAAATGGCGTTCAAGATTGCCGCTTCAATGGCATTCAAGGAAGCTATGAGAAAAGCAGATCCAGTTCTTACAGAGCCAATCGTTAAGGTTGTTGTTGTAACTCCTGACGATTACATGGGCGACGTAATCGGTAGCTTGAACTCACGCCGTGGACAAATTCAATCCATGGACCCAGTAGCAGGTGCACAACAAATCACCGCTATGGTTCCTCTCGCTGAAATGTTTGGTTACGCAACAACACTTCGTTCCACAACACAAGGTAGAGGTAACTACTCAATGGAGCCAGATCACTTTGCTGAGGTTCCAAAGAACATCCAAGAGCAAATTATGGCAGCTCGCGGAAAGAACAACTAATTTAGTTCCCAATTAAAAAAATAAAAATAATTTAATTTTTGGAGGAAAATTCAAATGGCTAAGCAGAAATTTGAAAGAACAAAACCCCACGTAAACATTGGTACTATCGGTCACGTTGACCATGGTAAGACCACACTTACAGCTGCAATCACAAAGACACTTTCACTCAACGGCGGTGCTGAGTTCATGGACTACAGCCAAATCGACAACTGCCCAGAGGAAAGAGCAAGAGGTATCACAATCAACTCACGTCACGTTGAGTACGAGACAGCTAACCGTCACTACGCTCACGTTGACTGCCCAGGCCACGCTGACTATGTAAAGAACATGATCACTGGTGCTGCTCAGATGGACGGCGCTATCCTCGTTGTTGCTGGTACAGACGGCCCTATGGCTCAAACTCGTGAACACATGCTTCTCGCTCGTCAGGTAGGCGTTCCTGCTCTTTGCGTATTCATCAACAAGTGTGATGACGTAGACGACCCAGAACTTCTCGACCTCGTTGAGATGGAAATTCGTGACCTTCTTTCTGAGTATGAATTCCCAGGCGATGACATTCCGATCGTTCGTGGTTCAGCAAGAAACGCTCTTATGAGCTCAAACAACGACACATCTGCTCCTGAGTATGCTTGCATTCTCGAGCTTATGGAAGCAGTAGACAACTACATCCCAACTCCAGACAGAAAGGCTGACATGCCATTCCTTCTCCCAGTTGAGGACGTATTCTCAATCTCTGGCCGTGGTACAGTTGCTACAGGTAGAGTAGAGCGTGGTACAGTTAAGATGGCTGACGAAGTTGAAATCGTTGGTCTTGCAGACGAGTCAAGAAAGACTGTTATTACAGGTATCGAAATGTTCCATAAGCTTATGGACAGCGCTGAAGCTGGTGATAACGTTGGTCTTCTTCTCCGTGGCGTTAACAAGAACGACATCGAAAGAGGTCAAGTTCTTTGTAAGCCAGGTTCAATCCAACCTCACACAAAGTTTGTAGGTCAAGTTTACGTTCTTACTGAAAAGGAAGGCGGCCGTTCAAAGCCATTCTTCACAAACTACAGACCTCAGTTCTATATCAGAACAACTGACGTTACAGGTATCATCAACCTTCCAGAAGACGTTGACATGGCTAAGCCTGGTGACAACGTAACTATGACTGTTGAGCTCATCACTCCTATCGCTATCGAAAAGCAACTCCGTTTTGCTATTCGTGAGGGTGGTAGAACAGTTGGTTCAGGTACTGTATCTGAAATCCTTGCTTAATTAGTTTACTAATTATATAAAAAAGAGCTTCCTCGGAAGCTCCTTTTTTCTTTTCAATTTCTTGACAAAAAGTGAAATTTGCAGTACAATTAATATGTAATTATTAATTTTAGGAAGTAAATAAATGAATTATTTTGATACCTACGTTTCTAATTCTTTGGCTCCGTCAAGCAATCAATCATACTTTTTAAGCGGAGAAAAATGCATTTCTCGCAGCTTTTATAAGGTGAAAAACGGCGGAAAATTCGAGTATTCCTTCGTTTATTCTAATGTAATTTACTCAACGTTTGCAGACGGAAGTCACTCAAAAGCAAATCTCAAATGCGATAAATGGGCAATTTCAAGCTTAAAGGCACTCGTTGTTGACGCTAAAACACGTGATTTTTCAAACCCAAAAATTACTCGCGAATATCAGCTTACCTTTGACGGTAAAATCTCAAAGGAGATAGAAATAGAGGGTGAAATTTATACCGACGGAATAGTGATAAATGCCGAAAAGAACGATTATATCTGCCTTGAAATGGAGTTCTCGGGCGATGGGAAAATGCCGTATTTTGAGGAAATTTGGATTCCCGCCTACCGCTTTGTTGACGGAAAATGGGTAGAAAGCAACCGCACTCCGCTTTCAAATATGATTGGTGTAAAGCGCGATGTTAAGAGAAAAATCGGCTTCCTTGGTGATTCTATTACCGAGGGAATAGGCACGCCAAAAAACTCATATGAATGGTGGAATGCAGAAATTGCCGAGCTTTCGGGTGAGGAAAATTCTTGCTATAATTTAGGAATTGGATTTGGCAGAGCCGATGATATTGCAAGTGACGGAATTTGGCTTCAGCGCGCAAAGGGACTTGACATTGTTACCCTCTGTGCAGGCGTAAACGATATTTGCCAGGGCTATACAGCGGAAAAAATCAAGGAAAATCTCACTAAAATAGTAAACATTCTTACAAAAAACGGCGTAAGAGTTATTCTTTTCACAGTGCCACCATTTGATTATAATGAAGAACGACGCGAAAAATGGAACGACGTTAACAATTATATTAATAATACACTGTCAAAAACAGTCGAGGTTTTTGACACCGTTTCCATATGGGGGCAGGATGCACCAAACGAGCATTGTGCGCGCTATGGCGGACATCCAAACTCGGAAGGAAGCTTGGCTCTTGCCAAGGAGTTTATAAAGCGTGAATTTTTCTAATTTCATCCCGCGGTGTTTGCAATTTTTAAGCTCACTTTATAATGTATCATGCTGACAAGCTGAAAAAGAATAAAAATAGCTGATTTTATTAAAAAATCAGCTATTTTCTTATTATTTATATATGAACGAATTAACATATGTGCATATAATTATACAAGTTTTGGCAAAATTTGACACAAAATTTTGCTCTTAAATTAAAGCAAAATGCAAATCAAACCGTTTGCCCCCTCGTTTATCACCCGTGAGAGTGTGCTTGAAAGCTTCTTTTGTGAATCGTCTGAAATATGCTCAAGCTTTGCGTGCAAGCTGTCGTTTATTAATTCGTAAAGTGATTTTCCAAGCATATTCGATTCCCAAAGATGTCCCGGATCGTTTTCGTACTCGCTTAGCATGCTTGATACAATTTCCTCACCTTGGTCACCCGTGCCTACCATAGGGCTTATCTCCGTATTAATCTCCGCACGTATCAGATGGATTGACGGTGCGGAGGCGCGAAGCTTCACACCGTAACCGCCCGCCTGCTTAACCATTTCGGGCTCCTTAAGCGCCATATCCTCAATTTTTGGAAGCACAATGCCGTAGCCCGTTTCGTTAACCGACTTTATTGCATCACTGTATCTTTCGTATTCCTTTTTTACCTCGGCAAGCTCCTTAATATTTAGGAACAAATCCTCGTCGTTATTTATCTCAATTTCGCAAATTTCACTCATAATTTGGTAGTAAAGCTCCGGCTTCAAGGAAATTTCAACCTCAACCTCGCCACTTCCAAGGTCGCTTTTAACACTCGGCTCACTAAGTACGTTTTCATTTTCGGAAAGCGAAAGACCAATGCTTCTTGCATCGTCAATTTTATTTGCCCCGCTTACTGCATCCCTAATGCTTGAAAGTAAGCTTGCGCGCAGCCAATGACTGTTTTCAAGTGAAGAAACGTAGCTTGGCAGCATAAATTTAATTTCATTAATATTAAACTGTCCTAATATCAAGCGGAAAATGCCCTCGAAATCCTCGTTTGATAGCTCCATCGCGTTTATCAAGGCAACGGGTGAGCCATATTTTTCCTCAAGGGAAACTGCAAGCTCGCGCGCCTCGTCGCTTTCGGGATTTTTTGAGTTTAAAACAATTACAAACGGCTTTTTAATTGACTTCAGCTCGTTTATCACTCGCTCCTCGGCAACCTCGTATGCGCTTCGCTCAATTTCACCAATTGTAGCGTCGGTTGTTAAGACAATTCCAACCGTTGAATGGTCGCAAATTACCTTTTTTGTGCCAAGCTCCGCCGCGCGCTCAAACTCCATCGGCTTTTTGTCCCAAGGTGTTTGCACCATTCTTGGGCCGTTTTCGTCCTCACCGCCAAGGGCACCGTCAATCATATAGCCAACGCAGTCAATGAGCCGCACGCTCATTTCGGTATTTTCAATTGAAATTTTTACCGCCTCGTCGGGAATAAACTTCGGCTCAGTCGTCATTATTGTCTTGCCCGAGCCGCTTTGTGGGCTCTCATCACGTGCGCGCTCCCTGTCGTATTCCGCCTCAATGTTGGGAATAACCATTAAGTCCATCAGCTTTTTAACAAAGGTTGATTTTCCGCTTCTCACCGGGCCAACCACACCTATGTAAATTTCATTGTTTGTTCGACGCGCTATATCCTCGTATATATTCATAAACCACCCGTCCTTTAGTAAGATTTATTAAACAATATTCGCATAATGCGCAAAATATGCAAAAAAAGCACACTCAAAACGAGTGTGCTGATTTTAATTGTACTGTTCATATAACTCCTAATGATAAAAGAAACAGAAAAACAAGCCCACAAACGGCTACGGCAAAGAAAGCAATTAAAACAATCTCAATTATTAAGGCAATCATTGAGGTAATGTAGCCAACCTTGCCAAACGGTGAGCGCTCCTTGTTTCTTTTGAGGTCAAAGGAAGCGAAAATCAAGCCGATAAACGGATATAATATCGCAAATGGCATAGAAAAAGTGGCAACGTAGGACGCAAGTGAGAGAATTCCAAAAACCATTGAAACTATACCAAACGGCTTGTAATAATGCTTTTTTTCGATAATTTCTACGCCTTCCTCGCTTAAATCCACAAAATCGCCCGTATATACTGTATTGCTGTCCATAAAATCTCCTAAAAATTAAGATTAATGCCGAAAATTCCTAAAAACCAGCTGATAAAGCCCTTGAATGTGCCCATAATAAAGTTGTACGGCTCGGGATTTATGTATACTGTGTATATTCCAAAGCAGAACAAAAGAATAGAATAAACAAGCGTTACGAAAATAACGATAAAGGTTGCAAGCGTACAAACCATACCGATGAGCGAAACGCCGCGCTTGCCGTTTTTCTTTCTGTCAACTACATAAAAAATAAGACCGAGAAGAATAAAGAAAATCTGGACGGGAATTAAGCCAATGAGCGCAAATGGCAAGGAAAGTGACGTGAAAATAAGAGATAAAATCGCCAAAGCGCGCGGCTCCTTTTTCTTACGGTTACGTTTATCGCGCTTTTTTACCTCAACTATCTCACTCGGCGGCACAACGCTAAGTGCGCCACTTTCTTCAACTGAAATTGGCAAATCAGCGTCCTTTTCTTCATTTATTTTAATGTTATCCATAATACCTCGCGAAAAATAAAATATCTATTTATATAATATCATATTTTTTAAAAAAGTCAACATAGGCGTTATGCAAAACGCAAAAAAGAATATAAAATACTCAAAAGGCGAATAACGGCAAGACAAAAGGGCGAATTCTCTTGACATAGTGGCGTATATATGATATAATAATTGAAAATATTTTTGAAAGGACATTTTTTTAATGGACGCAGACCCTAGTAATACTAATATTATTCCACTCTTTATGGCAAGCTTTGGCGCAAGGGAAATCGGCTTTATTGCCGCAATGGTGATTTTGCTTATTTTCTCCGCATTTTTCTCATCAACCGAAACAGCATTTACTTCATTTAATAAAATAAGAATGAAGAATCTTGCACAAAACGGAAGCAAGCGTGCTAACCTCGTTACAAAAATTGAAAGCAAATACGACAGATTTTTGACGAGCGTGCTTGTTGGAAATAATATAGTAAATATCACTCTTTCATCAATAGCAACACTTTTCTTTATAGGACTCTTTACTGACGTGGTTGAAGACCCAAGCAGCTTAGGTTCAACGGTTGCAACAGTTGTTATTACAGTTGCAGTATTAATTTTCGGTGAAATTACTCCGAAGGTTATTGCAAGACAAAACGCCGATAAAATGGCAATGCTTTTAGCGCCGTTTATCAATGTTGTAATCATAATTTTAATGCCACTTAGCGTAATTTTCGGCGCTTGGAGCAAGCTTCTTTCTAAAATCTTCCGCTCAAAGGAGCAGACAGCTTATACTGAAGAGGAGCTTATTACCATAGTTGACGAGGCAGAGGAGGACGGCACTCTTGAATCTGAGGAGGGTGACCTTATCCGTTCAGCCATTGAATTCAACGACGTTTGCGCAGGCGATATCCTCACACCGCGTGTCGATATTTGCGCAATTTCCAAGGATGAATCAGTTCCAAACATCGCAAAAATATTTATTGAAAATGCATATTCCCGTCTGCCTGTTTACGACGAGGATCTTGACGATATTATCGGTATTTTGCACGAAAAGGATTTCTTTATCGCATACCATAATAACAATAAAACAATCACAAAGCACTTAAAAAAACCCGTGCACGTGTCTGAACACATCAAAATTGCAGACCTGCTTCAGGTTCTTAAATCCAAAAAATGCCATATGGCTGTCGTTGTTGACGAGTTCGGCGGCACTATGGGTATTGTCACAATGGAGGATATTATCGAGGAGCTTATCGGTGACGTTTTTGACGAGCACGATGAAATCTCCGAGGATTATAAGGAGCTGCCCGACGGAAGCTTTATCGTACAATGCTCAACTGAGCTTGATAATTTCTTTGAGAAGTTTGGCATTGAGATAAACAGTGACGAGGATATGCCTCAAACACTAAACGGCTTCATTATGAAGGAGCTTGAAACCTTCCCACACGTTGGCGACGTAATTTTCTATCAGGGCTTGCGCCTTGAAATCAAGAAAATCGGTCCAAAGCGTATTGAGAAAGCACACGTATCTAAAATAGAAGAAGAGGAAAAAGGTGCAGAATAAGCACCTTTTTTCAAGGAATACCACCGCAAAGCTTGAAGACGCGCGGTGAAATCAACAGGAGATAATATGAACGTTTACGATTTTGACGGCACGATTTATCACGGCGACAGCTCATTTGATTTCTTTCGCTTTTGCCTTAAAAAGTACCCAAAAACAATAAAAAACCTCCCCAGGTGTCTGTTTTTCGGTGCTTTATACGGCTTGAGAATTATCAAAAAAATCAAATTCAAGCAGAAATTTTTCCACCTCGTTACCTACATTGACGATATTGACAGAGCAGTGGTTGAGTTTTGGGACCAAAACGAAAAAAAGATACATAAATGGTATTTGGCACAAAAGAAATCAAGCGACGTTATTATTTCTGCCTCGCCCGAGTTTTTACTTGAGCCAATTTGTACCCGTCTTGGTATAGGCACTCTTATGGCATCGAAAACCGATAAGCACACAGGCCTTTTTGATGGCAAAAATTGCCATGGAGAAGAAAAGGTGCGCCGTTTTAGAGAGCTTTTTCCGAATGACGAGGTTGACGAGTTCTATTCCGATTTATATTGCGACACCCCAATGGCGCGCGAGGCAAAAAGCGCGTATATCGTGAAGGGGGAAAAGCTTACTCCTTGGAAGGAATCAAAGCTAAAATAGACACTCCCCGAGCAAAAAACAAAAAACGGATGCAAACGCATCCGTTTTTTTTATGCAAATCTTTTCATAACCTTATAAAGCGGCTTAATCAAAAACGACATTGCGAAATTACCAATCAAGGAAAGAATATCAAACGGTATTCCAACTAAATACCAAGTAATCATACCCTGAAAACTAAGTCCGTACAAAATCGCTTGTCCGGGTGTATATAAAAGTCCAAAGGTAATTCCGTGCAAGGAGCAGAAGACTGTTGCAAGGATAAACTTTACTTTGTTGGGCGCGTTTTTTGGAACAAGCATCATAAGCATCCACAGCGGTGTCCATACGTAAAGGTACGGAATCCACCACGGCGCAAGTCCTGCATAAACACCCATTAAGCCAACGTAAACGTATAAGGGGATAAGCGCCTTCCACCTGTAAATCAGTGTAAACAAGGCAATAAACATAGCAATTGCGTGTATGTTTGGAAGTGCCTCCATCAAAAGGTCGGAAAGGAACATAATAGTGCCAAGCATAGCAAAAACTATTAGCTCCTTAACCATAAGCTTTGTTTTTTTCATTTAGATTAAAGTAACCTTTTTCATTCTCATATCAATAACGGGTCTGTCGCGGAAATCAGTCTTAACGCCTGCAATCTCGTCAACAACCTCAATGCCGGATACAACCTTGCCAAACGCCGCATACTGACCGTCAAGGAACTTGCCGTCCGCGTGCATAATGAAAAATTGGCTTGATGCCGAGTTCATATTTTGGCTTCTCGCCATTGAAATAACGCCGCGTACGTGTGAAATATCGTTCTTTACGCCGTTAGCTAAGAACTCACCCTTGATGTTTTCGTCGCTTCCGCCGCAGCCGGTGGCTGTTGGGTCACCTCCCTGAATCATAAAGCCCGCAATAACTCTGTGGAAAATAAGACCGTCGTAAAATCCGCCTGCTATAAGCTTTTTGAAGTTAGCGCAGGTAATAGGCGCCTTGTCCTCGTAAAGCTCAATGTCGATAATTCCGCCGTTTTCCATTTCTATTCTTACCATAATAGTCACCTCGAAAAAAATTTATATATTAATTGTAGCAGAGAAGCGTGCAAAAGTCAAATAAAAAAGAAAATTTTTCTTTTGTGTTTAATATTTTTCACTTTATGGAAATATAACTAAAACAGCCATACAGGTGCGGTTTAACCATATTAACGAGGTGAAGCTTTGGAAAAATATAAAAAAGTAACGTATATAGCCATAAGCATAGTGATATTTACACTTCTTGGCTATTTCTTTTTCAAATACGCGTTTGGCATTATTTTGCCGTTTCTTACTTCCTTTTTGGTCGTGGCGCTCTCACGCCCGATTATAAACAAAATTGCGAAAAAAACGACACTCCCCAAGCCAATTGTAAGTATTTTCGTGCTTTCGATGATGCTTCTTATCGTGGGCGCGGTGCTTGGCGGCTTGGTTGTCATAACCGCAAATCAGCTTGTAAGCATAACCGAAAAAATAATAAATAACCTCTCAGGTGACGAAAATTATGTAAGCGTCTTATTTAATATAGTCGAAAAAATCGAGGAAAAGCTTCCGTTTGTAAATAACGTTTTTCCAAACGAGGAATCACTTTATTCGCTTGTTATAAATATGCTCCTTGACGGGGCAAAATCTCTAAGCTTAAAGCTAACCTCATTCCTTGCTGGACTTATTGCCGCACTGCCGAATATTGCCGTCACCGCTATTGCAGTTGCCCTTTCGCTTTTCTATTTTGCAAAGGATTACGACAAAATAGGCAACAAGCTGATTGAAATTTTACCGAAGCGCCTTGGTAATATCGCGCTTATTTTCAAAAATGACGTGCTCCTTGTCGTTTCAAAATATCTGAAGTCGTACGTCATTTTGCTTTTTATCACCTTTTGTGAGCTGATTGTCGGCTTCTTTATACTCGGGCTTGAAAATGCGTTTATCTTAGCCGTTATAATCGCCCTTGTCGATATGCTTCCAATCCTTGGTGCAGGCACGGTTTTGGTGCCGTGGTCGGTAATTGCGCTTGTCTTAGGCGACTACAAAAGCGCGATAATACTGTTCATCTTGGCAGGCGTGACCTATTTTTCACGCCAAATACTCGAGCCGAAGATTTTAAGCAAGCAAATGAACCTTCATCCGCTTCTTATGCTCATTTCAATGTATGCAGGGCTAAAGCTTGCGGGCTTTTTGGGGCTCGTTTTGGCACCTATCGTTGCCTTTATTGTTAAAATCACGATAGACCGAATTAAAAATGAAAAAAGTGTTGAAAAACGATAAAGCTTGTGATATTATATACTATATAATTTAACTTACTTTATTGCAAGGGGAATTTTTATAGTATGTATAACGATAAAAAGGTGGTTTTCTCAGGCGTACAGCCATCGGGAAACCTTACAATAGGAAACTATCTTGGCGCAATTAAGAATTTCAGCGCATTTTCAGAGGAATATCATTGCTATTACTGCGTTGTTGATATGCACGCAATTACGGTAAGACAAGTGCCGGCGGAGCTCAGACGTAGAACCTACGAAACGCTCGCGCTTTATATTGCTTGCGGCCTTGACCCACAAAAGAACACGCTTTTCGTTCAAAGCCACGTGCCCGGTCACGCGGAGCTTGGTTGGATTCTTGACTGCTACACTATGTTTGGTGAGCTTTCGAGAATGACACAGTTTAAGGACAAAAGCGCCAAGAATGCAGATAATATAAATGCAGGTCTTTTTACCTACCCTGCGCTTATGGCGGCTGATATTTTACTTTACCAAACCGAGCTTGTGCCTGTCGGCTCCGACCAAAAGCAGCATCTTGAGCTTGCACGTGATATTGCAAACCGCTTCAATCAGGTGTACGGTGAAACCTTCGTTGTGCCCGACGGATATATTTCCAAGGGTGGTGCTAAAATTATGTCACTTCAAGACCCAACAAAGAAGATGAGCAAATCCGACGTAAACGAAAACGCCGTTGTCAGAATCCTTGATTCCAAGGACGATATAATCAGAAAGTTCAAAAGGGCAGTTACTGACTCGGGCAATGAAATTTGCATAGGCGAGGGCAAGGACGGCATTGCCAACCTCTTAAGCATCTATTCCTGCTTTGCAAACAAAACCGTTGACGAAGCAATTAAGGAATTTGAGGGCAAGGGCTACGGTGAATTTAAGCTTGCCGTTGGTGAAGCGTGTGCAGACGCCTTAGCACCCGTAAGAGAGGAATTTAACCGCCTAATGGCAGATAAAGCATACCTCGAGGAGGTTATGAAAGCGGGCGCGCAGGATGCCTACCGCCATGCAAGAAAGACCCTTTCCAAGGTTCGCCGCAAAATTGGCTTTACAGAATTAAAATTCTAAAAAAGAGAGGTCGCAAGACCTCTTTTTTAATAGCATAATCAAGAATTGTCATTTCGGAGCAAAACGATAGAATTTTTCAAAATGCTTCGGGAGCGCAAAACAAAAGGACAGGCAACCGCCTGTCCTAAACATTAGTCATTATTTTGGAAAACCTCTTGGCTCCCTTGTGCAAAGGGAGCTCCCACGAAGGTGGGTGAGGGATTGAAAAAGAAAAGCCGTAGCAAAAGCCACGGCATAATTTATTAGTCATTATTCTGAAATACTTCAAATTTGTAGCCAACGCCCCAAATTGTGCGAAGCTCCCACTTTGTTGAAACGCCCGTGAGCTTTTCGCGAAGGCGCTTAATGTGTACGTCAACCGTACGTGAGTCACCAAGGTAGTCAAATGACCAAACCTTGTTAAGAAGCTGATCTCTTGTGAAAACTCTGTTAAAGTTCTTTGCAAGGAAGTGAAGGAGCATAAATTCCTTGTTTGGCAAGTCAACGCTTTCGCCCTTTATTTTAAGCTCGTGATTTGAAAGACTGATTTCAAGATTGTCAAAGCGAAGTGTGTCCTTGTCCGCATGAAGCTCCATAGTGCTGTATCTTCTGAGCACCGCCTTAACTCTTGCCAAAAGCTCCTGCATATCAAACGGCTTTACAACAAAGTCGTCCGCGCCAAGCTCAAGTCCAAGCACCTTGTCAAAAACACCGCCCTTAGCAGTAATCATAATCATTGGCTTGTTTGAATTAGCTCTTATCTCGCGGCAAACGTCCGTGCCGTCCTTTTTTGGAAGCATAAGATCGAGAAGAACTATATCAGGGTCGTAGGTTTTGAACATTTGCATACCGCTAACACCGTCGTTTGCAATAGCAACCTCGTAGCCCTCATTTTGAAAATAAACCTTAATAAGCTCACAGATGTTAACGTCGTCGTCTATAACAAGCATCTTTGTTCCGAGCATAATTACCTCCAAATATTAAAAAAATATGAATTCTTAGAAATTATATCACATAAAAAGTGAATTGTAAACAACTTTTTAACAAAAAAGTTCACACACGCTTAATATTTTACATCATTAATGTGAAAATTGTGTGATAAAGCAGTGTAATAATCATAAAAATGTGCAGTTTTTTGAATTTTTTTCCTTTTCACTTGCATACGCGCGAAAAATAATGTATAATTAGTGCGATAATATAAAGAAATACGACTTTTACGAGGTAAAAATATGAAACTTGGTATCGTTGGACTTCCTAACGTAGGAAAAAGCACACTTTTTAATGCACTTACAAATGCAGGCGCACAAAGCGCAAACTACCCATTCTGCACGATTGAGCCAAACGTTGGCGTTGTTGCCGTGCCTGATTCACGCCTTGATACGCTTGCAAAAATGTATAATCCCGAGCTATATACTCCCGCAGTTATCGAATTTGTTGATATTGCAGGTCTTGTTAAGGGTGCAAGCCGCGGTGAGGGTCTTGGCAATAAGTTCCTTTCACACATAAGAGAGGTTGATGCGATAGTTCACGTTGTACGTTGCTTTGAAAACAACGATATTATTCACGTTGACGGCTCAATTGACCCAATTCGTGACCTTGAAACTATAAACTTAGAGCTTATCTTTTCCGATATGGAAATTCTTGAAAGAAGAATAGATAACGTTAAAAAGGCAATGAAGGGTGACAAAACTCTTGCGCCAAAGCTCGACCTTTATGAGCGCGTTATGAAAACTCTCGAGGACGGAAAAAGCGCACGCTCACTCGACTATACCGAGGAGGAGTCCGCTTGGATTAGCGAGGTTGCACTCCTAACAATCAAGCCCGTTATCTATGCGGCAAACATTAGCGAAACCGACCTTGCAAACCTCGAAGCAAACAGCTTCCTTAAAAGAGTTACCGACTTTGCAAAGAGCGAAAAGAGCGAGGTTATCCCCGTTTGCGCGGAAATCGAGGCAGAAATTGCAGAGCTTGAGGGTGAGGACAAGGAAATGTTCCTTTCAGACCTTGGAATCAGCGAAAGCGGCCTTGACCGCCTTATCAAGGCAAGCTATTCACTCCTTGGACTTATCAGCTATCTTACAGCAGGACCAAAGGAGGTTCGCGCTTGGACAATCACTAAGGGCACAAAAGCACCTGGGGCTGCCGGCAAGATTCACTCCGACTTTGAGCGTGGCTTCATCCGCGCCGAAATCGTTTCCTTTGATGACCTTGTTGCTTGCGGCTCAATGAACGTTGCCAAGGAAAAGGGCCTTGTTCGCTCCGAGGGTAAGGAATACGTAATCAACGACGGAGATATAGTTCTTTTCAGATTCAACGTGTAATAAAGCGTACGCTTTCAAAAAATCAATTAAGCGGAGGACTTTATGCGGCTTTTATTCGAACAACGACTTTTTTCGTGGTTTGACAGCTACGATATATATGATGAAGAAGGCAATACCGTTTATACAGTTAAAGGAGAGCTTGCGTGGGGGCACCTTTTGCGCATTTATGATGCACAGGGTAACGAAATCGGATGTGTGAGAGAAAAAATTCTCAGCTGGCTTCCAAAATTTGAAATGTATTGTGACGATACCTACATAGGCTGCATAAAAAAGGAGCTATCCTTATTCAAGCCTAAATTCAGCATTGATTATAACGGTTGGCAGGTTGAGGGCGACTTCTTCGAATGGGACTATTCAATTAAAAGCGAAAGCGGCGCACTTGTCGCTACCGTTTCCAAGGATGTTTGGAGACTGAGAGATACGTACGTGATTGATGTATGGAATCAAAACGATGCAATTTATTCTCTGATGCTTGTTCTTGCAATAGATGCGGAGAAGTGTTCAAGAAAGAATTAAAATAGGGCAAAAACCCGACATACTTGTAGGGCGGGGGCTTGCTCCCGCCGCTATTATTTGTGCGGCGCCTAGCACGAAAGGAGGAGAGAAAGTGAAGCGTTACTTAAAAAGTATTCACACAAGGTATATGCTTACCTTTATGACGATAATGATTTTAACGATTTTGATTCTCGGTATCATTATCACAAATATCATAACGAACTTTACCCTTGACTTAAAGCTAAAGGAAATGTATGAGTCAAACGTCACTCTCTCCTCGTATTTTAAGGTGGAGGAAGAGGATGGCGTTTTGCCCGAAATTACGGGTGAGGACGGAAAAATTAACGAGGGATTAAACGACGTATTAAAAACTCTGTTTTTAATTTCTCCTCAAACGGGCGTTTTGGTCTTTGACGGTGAGGGAAAAATGATGCTCCATGCAAGCAAGGACGAAAACGGCGAAATTGCCTTGTCGTATGCGCACAAGGATGGCGTGCCCGAAATTATCTCAAGGGAAACCTTGCCCGAGGGCTTCCTTAGCCGTATTATGCAAAACAAAGCGGTATCGCTAAACGATAGCTGTGACGGATATTTCGACACAGAGGTTTATTTTTATGCAAGGGCGATGACAACAATGGTAGAGCTTCCCAATGAGCCAAATGAAGATGGCGAAGAGGACGGGCAAAAGACAAAATCCGCGGGCTCAAGCTCCGTTGATTCCTCTAATCAAGAGGGCGCAGACAGTGACGAAAGCTTAGAGCAATTGCCCGTAATGCAGGAAAAGCTCCTTGGTGTTGTAATTTGCTACGACGCGGGTAACACGGAGCAGGACAGAATGTTAAAGGGCATGATGGGTGCAATTATTTCAACGCTTGTTTGGATTATGGTTGCCTCACTCGTTGCAATTTACGGCGTTAGCTACTATTCGATGAAGCCGCTTCGCCAAATCGGTCAAGCCGCAAAGAGCTTCTCGCGCGGAAAGTTCAACGTGCGCGTTAAGGTGCGCGGAAATGACGAGCTTGCCGAGCTTGCAGAATCGTTCAACCAAATGGCAAGCGCAATTGAATCAAAGGACGAAATGCAAAAGAACTTCCTTAGTAACGTTTCCCACGACCTGAAAACACCGATGACCACAATTGCGGGCTTCGTTGACGGCATTTTGGACGGCGCAATTCCGCCTGAAAAGCAGGAATATTACCTGAATATTATAAAAAATGAGGTTAAGCGACTCAGCCGCTTGGTTACCTCACTTCTTGACATTTCACGCCTTCAATCAGGCGAAAGAAAGTTTGAATTTAAGCAGTTTAATATCTGTGAGCTTACGCGCCAAACCGTGCTTTCCTTTGAAAATCAGCTCGAGGAAAAGAAGCTGAACGTTGAGTTTGACACGGATGACTTCGATATGATGGCATACGGAGACACTGACGCTATAAACCAAGTTATTTATAACCTTTGCCACAATGCCGTTAAATTCTCGTATAACGAGGGATTATATAGAGTTAGCATAAAATACGATACTAACGATAGCGTGCGCTTTACAATGTATAACGAGGGCGTAGGAATAGCTAAGGACGATTTACCTTACGTCTTTGATAGATTTTATAAGAGCGACAAGAGCCGCGGCCTTGACAAAACGGGCACGGGCTTGGGTCTGTTCATTACAAAGACGATAGTAGAAGCACACGGACAAAAAATAACAGTTGAGAGTGAATATGAAAAGTGGTGCGAATTTTCGTTCACCCTTCCGAAAACTCCAAAAAGCTTACCAAAAGGAGAGTAATTAACAATGGAATACGTTGCAACCTGCCTTTTCGGGCTTGAGGGACTTCTCGGTGAGGAAATCGACGCCCTTGGCTATCGCCGCACCGAAACAATGGATGGCAGAATCAGCTTTGTAGGCGACGAAAGCGCGCTTGCAAGAGCAAGCATTATGCTTCGCTTTGCCGAAAGAATTTATATCAAAATCGGCGAGTTTAACGCCACCACCTTTGACGAGCTTTTTGAGGGCACAAAAGCACTCAATTGGCATGAGTGGATAGGACAGAGGGATGTTTTCCCCGTGCGCGGACATTCGATAAAAAGCACACTCTTTTCCGTGCCCGACTGTCAAAAAATCATAAAAAAAGCTATCGTTTCCCGTCTTTCAAGGGAGTATGGCATTTCTTGGTTCGAGGAAACGGGAGTTAAATACCAAATTGACTTTTTCATCTTCAAAAACCGCTGCACCTTAATGCTTGATACCTCAGGAACACCGCTTCACAAAAGGGGATACCGCCCAAAATCAAACGATGCCCCAATCAGAGAAACGCTCGGCGCGGCGCTTGCTAAGCTTTCTCGCCCACGCGAGGACGTGCTGCTTTGGGATCCGTTTTGCGGCTCAGGCACTATTGCCATTGAGGGCGCTATGCAAATACTTAATATTGCCCCGGGAATAAACCGCTCATTTGCGGCAGAAAGCTTCCCACAGCTTGATAAATCGATTTGGCAAAATGCAAGAGAGGAAGCCAAGGATTTAGAGAAAAGAGACAGCAAATTTGAAGCATACGCCTCTGACATCGACCCCGAATGTATTGAAATTGCAACCGAAAACGCAAAAAACGCAGGGGTTTTGAGCCACGTGAAAATCTTTAAGCAGGATGCCCTCACCATTAAAACCGAGGGACGCCGCGGCACAATCGTTTGCAACCCACCGTACGGTGAGCGCCTCTTTACAATGAAGCAAACAGAGGAGCTATATAGAAAAATGGGCAAGCACTTTGCTACGCTTGACAGATGGCAGCAGTACGTTATGACAAGCCACGAGGGTTTCCAAAACCTCTTTGGCAGACGTGCAGATAAGGTAAGAAAGCTTTATAACGGTATGATCCCGTGCTATTTTTACCAATTTTTTAAGAATAAATGATTAAATAAATAATCTCCGTAAATACTACTAAAAAAGTATCTACGGAGGTTTTTTATGCTTAAAATGACCTTGGATTTTGAAGAAAATATAAGAATAATAGACAACCGTCTTCGCCCGAAGGAGAGCTTTGATATAATCAAGCGCGAAATGGAGATAAACGGCGAAAAGGTAGTTATGTACTACGTTGACGGCTTCGTGACAAGCGCGCTTATGCAAAAGCTTATTATGCACCTTACAACCGTGAAGGATTTTGGAAACGGTGAAAAGGGCGCGTGCGAAAAATTTGCAAAAACCGTGCCAAGCGTCGAGGTTGATACCGCATACGACGTTGAAGCTATTGTAACGGCAGTGCTATCGGGCTGCTCGGCAATTTTGGCAGGCGGCTTCGGTGACGGCGCAATTATAGTTGACGCGCGCTCATACCCCGCAAGAAGCACTGACGAGCCCGAAAACGACAGAGTAATGCGCGGCGCACGTGATGGCTTTGTCGAAACGCTTATTTTTAATACCGCAATGATAAGGCGCAGAATCCGCGCGCCCGAGCTGACCGTAAAATATATGTGTGTGGGTGAGCTTTCAAAACCCGACCTTGCCGTTGTTTATCTTGACAAACAAGCCGACCCTGTCTTCGTAAATAGCATAATTAAGAAAATAGAGAATATAAAAACAGACGCCTTGCCTATGGGACACCAAAGTCTTGTCGAGTGCTTAATAAAAAAGCGCTCCCTAAACCCATTTCCAAGGGTCAGATGCACAGAAAGACCCGATTGTGCCTGCGCCTCTATATTAGAGGGCAGCGTTATAATTCTTTGCGACACCTCTCCTGAGGCGATAATTTTGCCAACCTCAATTTTTGACTTTTTGCAGGACACCGACGATTATTATTACACACCCGTAACGGGCACTTATTTGCGCCTTGTCCGTCAGCTTGTTTTTTGGAGCGCGGTGGTTCTGACACCAATATGGTATTACCTTGCAACCAACCCGAGAATAGTGCCCGAGTGGCTCTATTTCGTCGTGCCCGAGGAAACGGGTGCCGTGCCTATTTTAATTCAGCTTTTGCTTGTTGAATTTGTCGTTGACGGCTTGAAGCTTGCTTCCTTAAACACCCCAAGCGTAATGTCAAATTCCTTTGGCGTTATCGGCGGACTTTTGCTTGGTGACTTTGCCGTCGAGGTCGGTTGGCTCAGCCCCGACGTCATTTTCTATATGGCAATTGTGTCAATGGCAAGCTTCACACAGTCAAACTACGAGCTTGGCTACGCCTTAAAATTCGTAAGAATAATAACGCTTATCTTGGTTGCCTTCCTTGGCGTGTGGGGACTTCTCCTTGGCGCACTTGTCGGCATTTTCTTAATTGTCACAACCAAAACGCTCAACCATAAGCGCTCGTACCTTTACCCCTTGTTTCCCTTCAACCCATGGGCGCTTTCCCGCCTCGTCTTTCGCCGCCACAAGCAGTGAACCCCCCAAGCTCAATGCTTCGCTTCGGGGAACCCCTTGACGTGAACCCCCAAAGCTCAATGCTTCGGAAAATCTCGAATAAAAAGAGAAGTGCAAGCCGAAAAGCTTGCACTTCCTATTATTTTATTAAAATTAAAGCTGATCAGGGTCAATGTAGTCAGGGTTGGTTGCAAAGATTTCGTATTCTGAAATCTTGTGTGTTCTTGCATCGTTAGTCCACTTAAGTGACAAAACTGTGATAACAATCTTTTGCACCTTAATGGGCTGTTGATCCTCAATTGCTTCGAAAACTACAATCTGCTCGCCCTCGGGCTGTCCTGACGTATTGGCAACAAAGTCTTCGTTTCTGAATACCTCATTTCCGTCAGCGTCGTAGAATACGTGGGATGAGATTGTCCAGTTACCCATTGCGTAACCGTAAACAAGCTGAACTTCCATTTCTTCATTAAGTATAATTGTTAAGGATTGACCTTCTGTTGCGAACCATTCGCCCTTATTGTCGCTGTAAATACCGCCTGTTTTCTTAACACCGTCAAATAGCGCAGTGGCATATTCCGATCTTTCCGTTGCATAAACCTCGGAAATATTATCAAGTGTTACAAGCTTAGTTGGCTCGTTGTCACCAACTGCCCATCTTGCATAAACGGTAATATCGCCCGAAAGACCGTCAGTTGTCTTAATTCTTTCTGTCTTCGCCTCGTCCTTGTACCAAGCGATAACGGAGTATTCACCTGCATAAGCAGTAACAAACTCAACAGGGTTTACAATGTCGTAGTAAGTTGGGTTGTTGTTTGCAACTACGTAGTTTTCAACCAAATCACCGTAAACGTAGTTGATTGTGTAGTTTGCAAGTGTAAACTTAGCGTAAGCAACAATGTCTGAAGGATTTTCAGGGTCAATTACTATCTCTGAAATTGGATTTTCCCAAAGTCCTTCGTAAGGATGGCTTGTGAACCAACCGCCAAATTCGTAGCCGAACTTTGAAAGGGTAGGAAGCACGTATGTGCCTCTGTCGTTAATTGTGTATGATGTGATAGCGTCAGATGGCATTGACTCGCCCTCTGTTGCGTATGTAATCTTGTATATAATAAGTGTTGTACGTGCTTCAAGAGTAAGTGAACCCTCGTTTTCACCTGGAACAAGTGCCTCAAGCTTTGTGTCTGTGCCTTTGATGTACCAACCTGTAAATGCGTAGCCCGTTGTTGAAACGGTAGGAGCAATAAAGGTAAATTCTGTTTCAACGGTGTATTCAGAGATGTTGTCATCGCTGTTTGTAAGACCGATAGGCAATTCATAAGTAATCTTGAATGGCAAAATCTTAAATGAGGCATAAACTGTAACGTCTTCCTCTGTGCCAAGTGGAATCTTTTCAAAAGGAACTGTAAGCTCCTCGTCCATAAACCAACCAAGGAAGTCGTAGCCGTCGCGTATAGGTGTGGAAAGGACTACCTCATCCTCAACGTTAAAGCTTGTTGGGTTGTTGTTTGTGGCATTTCCCATATTAACGTAATTGATGTTGTATCTTACAAGCTCAAAGTTAGCAACAAGAGTAATGTCACCGAGTAAATTCTTTGTGCTTTCAATCTTTTCGCCGTTAACTGTCCATCCCTCAAAGGTGTAGCCCTCTTTGGATGGGTCAGCAAATGTCACAACTGACTCAATAGTGTAGGAGTCGGGGTTGGTCTCTGCGTTTGTGCCGCCGTTCAACTCATAGGTGATGGAGTAGTTGGCAGGAGCCCAAACCGCGTAAAGAGAATTGTACTTGTTAATTCCCATTGTAAAGTCAGCGCCGTCAGCGTAAACCACCTCGCCGCCCATCTTTGTTGCCCAACCAAGAAAATCGTAGCCCGTTTTAACGAGTGTGCAAGCGTTAAGCGCTACTGTTGTGTCAGAAGGGATAACAACGGGGTCCATTGTGTTTTCCGCACCGTTTGGAATGAATGCAAGATTGTTGTTGTTTGGCTTCCAATCAGCAACTATTGTCATATCTGTTGTAATCGCACCGGGTACCCATGATTTGCCCTCGCAAAGCCAGCCCTTGAATTCGTAACCTGTTTTTGCAGGATTACGTGGGATTCTTCTTACAACGTCGTTGTATTTAACAACCTCGATTACGTCCTCTGTGCCGTTATTAAGAACGAAAACAACAGTACACTCCGTTGGTGTAACCGGTTTTTGGTCCTCTGTATCTGTGCTTGTGTCAGAGCTTGTGTCTGTATTTGTGCTTGTGTCTGCGTTTGTATTTGTGTTGGTGCTTGTGTCGGTATTATCGCCGCCGCAGGAAACAACAAAAATCGCTACAAGAACAAGAAGCACGCAAACAAGCACGCTTAATAATTTTTTGTTCATTTTTGTCCTCCAAAAGATAATAATTTATAATTATATTATATATTCGCGCCCGCAGTTTGTCAAGCAATAATAGAAAATACGATAAATTACACATAATAACGTGGGGAAATTTGTGCAAAATGCACAATACAAGCGGTGCTTGTAAATGAATTGCGCAAACGCATGAATTGAAGCAGAGCTTCATGAATTGTCACAAAGCGACATGAATTGCGCCTTTGGTGCATAAATTGAGGCAATACCGCATTGAAGCATCATATGGCGTAGCCAATTCATAATGTGTTAACGTCAATTTATTAAAATACAGTTTTCAATTTATGTGATTTATCACAATTCAGTAAAAAAGAGCCCACCCCGTGAGCTCTTTTTACTATTTATCCCTCAATTTTCATTTGAGTTGCGCCGCCTTGAAAGGGAAGGCCAAGGTGGTCGTAAGCCAAGCGCGTTACACATCTGCCCTTAGGGGTGCGGCTAAGGAAGCCGATTTGCATAAGATACGGCTCGTAAACGTCCTCAATTGTGATTGCTTCCTCGCCGATTGTTGCCGCCAAGGTTTCAAGTCCGACAGGGCCGCCGCCGTAAAATTTGATAATGGTTTCAAGAATTTTTCTGTCAATGTTGTCAAGTCCAAGGTCGTCAATTTCAAGTGCCGAAAGTGCCATTTTTGCAATTTCAAGCGTAATTTTGCCGTCGCCCTTTACCTGCGCGTAGTCGCGTACACGCTTAAGGAGACGGTTTGCAATACGAGGGGTTCCGCGTGAGCGTGAGGCAATTTCCTTTGCGCCCTCGCTGTCAATTCCAACCTCTAAAAGAGAAGCACTGCGCGTAATAATGGTTGCAAGCTCGTCCGCGTTATAAAGCTCCAAGCGCAAAAGCACGCCAAAGCGGTCGCGAAGCGGAGTGGTGAGCTGTCCTGCACGTGTCGTTGCACCCACTAAGGTGAAGCGAGGAAGCGGCACACGTACGCTTCTTGCCGCAGGACCCTTGCCTATAATAATATCAAGCACGTAGTCCTCCATTGCAGGGTAAAGAATTTCCTCAATAGAGCGTGAAAGACGGTGAATTTCGTCGATAAATAAAACGTCCCCGGGGGCAAGATTGGTTAAAATCGCCGCCAAATCACCCGGCTTTTCAATTGCAGGGCCCGACGTTACTCTGAAATTAACGCCCATTTCGTTTGCAATAATGCCCGAAAGCGTTGTCTTACCAAGACCGGGAGGGCCGTAGAGAAGCACGTGGTCAAGCGCGTCGCCTCTGCCCTTAGCCGCGTCAATATAAACCTTAAGCATTTCCTTGACCTTTTCCTGACCGATGTAGTCCTCAAATGCCTTTGGGCGCAAGCTGACCTCAACCTCGGTGTCCTCGCCCGTCATTTCGGTTGAAACTATTCGGTTTTCAAAGTCAAATTCTGTTTCCTCAATCATTGCTTACTCCCTCCTTATCTCATCAGCTTGGCAAGTGCCAGCGGAATAATTTTTGAAACGTCCAATTTCGGGTCAATGCCTCCAAGCGCCCTTTGTGCATCGCTTCTTGAATAGCCAAGCACCACAAGTGCCTCAAGCGCCTCGGAAAGGTTAGAGCCCTTTGTTACCGCTACGCTCGGTGCGCCGACTGATACGTCACTCTCACCGCCAAACGGAAGCTTAACAATCTTGTCCTTAAGCTCTAAAACAACACGCGCCGCGGTCTTTGGTCCAATGCCTGATGCCTTTGCGATAGCTTTTGTGTCCTCGCTTGAAATAGCCATAGACAAGCGGTCGGGGGTTAAAAGAGAGAGAATAGCCATTGCCGCCTTAGGGCCAACGCCCGAAACGGTGATAAGAAGCTTGAATGCGCTAAGCTCCTCGCTCGTCTTAAAGCCAAAGAGGTCAACGCCGTCCTCACTTACCTTTAGGTAAGTTAAAAGCTTCATTTTTTGTCCGATGTGAGATACAACCGCGCTATACGTGTTGTCACTGACTATAAGCTTATAGCCAACGCCCATACAGTCGATAACGCAAAAGCCGCTCTCGCAGTATTCAAGTGTTCCGTTAACGTGATAAATCATATAATTTCGCCCTTTCTGTTCCTTTTACGGCGTAAATTTACTATAAATTCTAAAACAACAAGCAGTGAAAAAATCAAACATCCAAGCCCTGTTATAGAAAGCCCGATATACCATTGCATCGGTACGTATTTCATTTCAATCGTATGCTCGCCCGCTTCAATATCGAAGGCAACGGTTGCATCAAGACATTTGTAGGTTTGGGTGCGCTCCCCGTCCACGTAAACCTGCCACATTTTATCATAGGGCAGAGTGGTAAAGACGATTTGTCCCTCCTTAGCTGTCAACGTGCCGCTGATTTTTGTGTCGGTGACGCTTGAATTTTTAAGCGCGCCCTCCATAAAGAGAGGATAAATTCTTTCAAGCTTTTTCTCCGTTACGTTTGAGCCAAGGTCCTGATCAAGCATAAGGTCGGCAATATAGAGTGTAAAATTCTGCGCACTCATTTGGCGCGTCATATCCGCCTCTAAAATTTTTTCGCTCACCGCATACATAATGGGAAGAGCATACTTGTTTTCATATACGGTATATTTTCCGTCAAGCACCGCTATTTCCTTGTATATATTGCTTTTTACTATTTCGTCGGGCTTGTCGTTTATAAGCTCGTCGGAAATAACGTATTTAATTCCCAAAAGGGAATCGGCAAGCTCGTTTGAAAACCTATATAGCGCGCTTTGGTCCTGCGTTTTGTAGCCAAGCTTTTTAAGAAGGTCCTTCGCGCCCTTATTGTAGGTAGAGGTAAACTCGGAAACTCCGTTTATGTTAAGCACGAGGTTGTCGTTTGACTTTCTTGAGAAAAGACGCTCGGCTCTGAAAAAGCCGTCGATTTCCCTTTCTTCTAAAAACTCGGAAATTACGTCTTGTGAGTTCTTGAAGCTGTCGTAATTTGCTTTTGTGGAAAGCCCCGCGTCGTCAAACTGTCCAACCCATGAAAGGCAGGAGCCGACAAGCGCCTCGGTGCAAACGAATGCACAAAGAATAATCGACAAAGCACGTGTTTTTGATTTTTTGCTTTTGAGTAGGTATAAAATAATTAAGTAAATTCCAAGGAGCAAGGCGGTAAGCCAAACGGCGGTTAAGCCGATATTATATTCAGTTGCCTTATCTCCGTCGTATCTTGTTAGGTCCGCGGTTTTTTGTGCGACAAACAAAATTCCCATAAGCACACCGGACACTATGGCAAAATACTTAAATTTAACCTCGCTTATTCTTTCGTAAGCGCGGTACGCCATAATAAGAATAATGAACGAGAAAATAAAGCTGTATCTGTAATTTAACCAAACGGGTACGCTAAAGCCGTGCCAAGCAAGATTGAACGTATTAACCGTGAAGCTTGCCAAAAATACGGTCACAAGCACGCCGTAGCCAATCTTTTCACGAAGCTTGATTTTTTTTGACATAAAGAAAAGAGGAAGCAAAAGCAGTGTAAGAGTGCCTGCATAAATATGCGGCTTGCCCTCGGGCCTAAACGTGTCAAACGTGCCGATAAACATCTTTGCAATTATATCAATAAAATCAATGTTGACAGTAAATGCAAGCTTTGTTGGGTCAATGCCGTCGCTCTTTCCAAAGCTAAGAGAGTAAACTGCGCAAAGAAGCACGCCTGCCGCCATTAAAAGCATAAGGCAGGTATATAAGAAAAATCTTAACGATGATTTAAGCAAATGAAGCTTAACTCCGTTTGGGTTTCTTTCGTCCCTTGAATGTGAGGCAAGGAAAAACACAAAATAGAGTGCGGCAAAAATGCAAAGCATATAGCCGATATAGTAGTTAGACCAAATCCCAACGGAGAGGGAAATAACAAAAAGCTTGAATTTTCCTTCTCTTATAAGCGCCCTTATGCCAAGCGCAATCATAGGAAGCCAAATAAGCGCGTCCATCCACATAATGTTCGTTTGGTACGCGGTTGCATAAGCGCAAAATGCGTAAAGCACGGAAAAGGTGCTAAAGCCAATTGAGTTTACGGGTCTTGTTTTATAAAGAAAAATACAGAAAGAGAGGGAAGCAAGCGCGCTTTTAAGCACCATCATAACGCCGATTGCTTCAACAATCATTGTATCGGGGAAAAGCACCACGATAAAGGAAAGGGGTGAGGCGAGATAATAGGTGTAGTAGCCGAAGAATTCTCCGCCCAAGGAGCGCTCAAGAGTATAGAAAAAGGACTCCTTGCCCGTTAAAACGTCACGTAGCTGCTCGAAAAAATAAACGTACTGCGCGTTCATATCAAGTGCCAAATAGCTTGTCTTTCCAAAAAACATTCCCGTAAAAAGGAACGTAAGAAGCATAACTAAAATAGGCGTAAAGAACGCAAAGAGCATATATTTTTTCGTTAAAACCTTCGTTTTTAAAAAGCTTTCAAAAAAGCGAAGCAGCTTCTTTGGAAACGAGGTCTTATTTTCGATAATTGCAAGTTCGTTATTGCTCATTTTCATTACCTAAGTGAATTTTTTTAATCATTTTTTCAATTTTCAAGCGGTCAAGCGTTAGCGCCCTGCCGCATTCAAGACAGGAAATTTTTATATCGGCACCGACGCGCAAAACCTTAAAAAGCTTGCCACCGCAGGGGTGCTGCTTCTTCATTTCGAGTATGTCGCCAACGTTTATTTGTGGAAAAGCACTCATGGAAAATTTCCTTTCTCGTTTAGTTAATCACAACCATTTTACCATATATAAAGTAAAATTTCAACATTAATTTATTTAATATTTTTCGCATTAATTTTATAATATATTTGACATCGGGGAAAAAATGTGATAAAATAATCTATAACGAATTTTTGAAAATCCTTGAAGGGGGAGTGCTTTTATGGTCATTTTGGGGATAGACCCGGGCTTTGCCATTGTCGGTTGGGGTGTTTTGGAAAGCGTCAAGGGCAAATTCCGCGTGCTTGGCTACGGCTCCATTCAAACCAAGGCAGGCACACCAATTGAGGAGCGCCTTTCACAGATTTTCGACGGTATGAACACAATAATCGATAAATATAAGCCCGATGCTATGGCAATTGAGGAGCTTTTTTGGAACACGAACCAAAAAACGGGTATCTGTGTTGCCGAGGCGCGCGGCACGATTTTAGTTGCGGCACATAAAAAGGGTCTTCAAATCGCGGAATATACACCGCTTCAGGTTAAGCAGTCTGTCGTTGGCTACGGCAGGGCGGAGAAAAAGCAGGTTATAACAATGGTTACAACGCTTCTTAACTTACCTAAGCCACCAAAGCCCGACGATACAGCCGATGCACTTGCACTTGCAATTTGTCACGGCCACGCAAGCTCAAACGTACTTGGAAAATACTTTAAAATGTGAGGAAATTATGTATTTAGCTAATGATTGGAAGGATTACGAGCTTCTTGACACCTCAGACGGTGAGCGTCTTGAGCGTTGGGGAAAATATATTCTTATTCGTCCCGACCCACAGGTAATTTGGAAGGGAAAAAGGGAGCATAAGCTTTGGAGCCGTGCTGACGGAATTTACCGCCGTTCAAAGAGTGGCGGTGGCGCGTGGATTAAAAACGACGTGCCCGAAAAATGGACAATCACCTACAAGGATATGGTCTTTAACCTAAAGCCGATGGGCTTTAAGCACACAGGTCTTTTCCCTGAGCAGGCGGCAAACTGGGATTGGTTTAGCGAGCTTATTAAGGAAAGACGTGCCCAAGGTAAAGAGGTTAAGGTTCTAAACCTTTTTGCATACACGGGTGGCGCGACGGTTGCCGCAGCTAAAGCAGGCGCTTCGGTTGTGCACGTTGACGCTTCAAAGGGTATGGTTCAATGCGCGAAGGAGAATATGGCATCAAGCGGACTTGAAAACGCACCTGTGCGCTACATAGTTGACGATTGCCGCAAGTTTGTTGAGCGCGAAATCCGCCGTGGAAACAAATACGACGGAATTATTATGGACCCGCCGTCCTACGGCAGGGGCCCGGGTGGCGAGGTTTGGAAGCTTGAGGATGCAGTTTGCGACTTTGTAAATCTTTGCGAAAAGCTCATCTCAGATGACCCACTTTTTATGCTTATAAATTCATATACAACAGGTCTTAGCGCGCTTACAATGGGCTACGTATTAAACGTAGAGGTTGTTAAAAAGCACGGCGGCAGGGCAGAAACTGCCGAGGTTGCCTTGCCTGTTACCGAAACCAAGGGCTTTTTGCCCTGCGGCGCGAGTGCGCGTTGGGTTGCGGACAAGAAATAAGCACCTTGCGGTGCGTGAATTGATGCGACGCATCATAAATTGCAACTCTGTTGCATGAATTGTTTCTGTGAAACATGAATTGTGCTCCGCACATAAATTGCAACCTTGTTGCATGAATTGTCCTTTGGACATTTTATAATTGTAGGAGAAAAAATGAATCCATTAATTAAACTTGAAAACGTTTCCTATAAATATCCCGATAATGACAACGTTGAAAATCGCTTTGCGCTTGAAAACCTTTCGCTTGAAATAAACGAGGGAGAGTTTGTTGCGCTTCTCGGTCACAACGGCTCGGGAAAATCAACTGCGGCAAAGCTTATAAATATGATTCTTTCGCCCGACAGTGGCAATATTTATATTGACGGAAGGTTGATTTCCGACAAGAAAATGAAGGAAAGCGATATTTACGAAATAAGAAAAAACGTTGGTATGGTTTTCCAAAATCCCGACAACCAAATTGTTGCAACCGTTGTCGAGGAGGACGTTGCCTTCGGCCCTGAAAACCTTGGGCTTGACCCCGAGGAAATAAGAAAAAGAGTAGATGAGGCGCTTGAAATCGTCGGTATGCAATCATATGCGCGCCACGCGCCGCACCGTCTTTCGGGCGGACAAAAGCAAAGGGTTGCAATTGCTGGAATTATCGCAATGAAGCCGCGTTGCATCATCTTTGACGAATCAACCGCTATGCTTGACCCTCTTGGCAGAAAAGAGGTAATGAACACAATTTTAAAGCTCAATAAGGAAGAAAAAATCACCGTTGTCTTAATTACTCACTATATGAACGAGGCAATAGAGGCAGACAGAGTTGTGGTTATGCGAAATGGCGAAAAGTACCTTGAGGGCACACCGTCCGAGGTCTTTTCAAAGCCCGAAAAGCTCACACGTGCGGGGCTTGAGGTGCCGCAGTCAATTGAGCTTATAAATGCTCTGAATAAGGAGCTTGGCACAAAAATCCCCTTAGGAGTGTACGATTTAGACACCTGTGCCGACCTTGTTAGCAGGGAACTTTTGAAATAAATTTAGAGAACCGACCGAATTTGAAAATCCGAGAAAGGAGTTAAAATGTCGATAATAGAGCTAAAGGACGTGTCCTTCGTTTACGGCAAGAAAACGCCGTACGAAATAAACGCACTTGATAACGTTTCCCTTGAATTTGAAGAGAATTTAATAACGGGCTTAATAGGCCACACGGGCTCGGGTAAATCAACCCTTGTTCAAATGCTAAACGGCATTTTAAGGCCGACTCACGGCACTGTTATTGTTGACGGCGAGGATATTTGGAAAAAGCCAAAGAAAATCGCAAGCGTCAGATTTAAGGTCGGTATGGTTATGCAATACCCCGAGTATCAGCTTTTTGCCGACACGGTAAAGGACGATATTGCATACGGGCCGAAAAATATGAAGCTTCCACCCGAGGAAATCGAAGCAAGAGTTTTGGAAAGCGCCGCCTTCTGCGGAATTGACGCTCAAACCTTGAAAAAATCCCCGTTTGATTTGTCGGGCGGACAAAAGCGCCGTGTTGCACTTGCAGGCGTTATGGCAATGAAGCCGAAGATTTTGGTGCTTGATGAGCCAGCGGCAGGGCTTGACCCACGCGGCAGACGCGAAATTCTCGGTGGAATTAAAGAATTTCAAGCCAAAAGCGGCACAACCGTAATCATAGTCAGCCACAGTATGGAGGATATGGCTATGTATTGCGACAGAGTTGTCGTTATGGCAAACGGCAAAATGCTGAAAAGCGGCACTTGCGCCGAGGTCTTTTCCGAAAGCGCACTTCTTACCGAAAACGGTCTTGACGTGCCCGAGATTACAAGCATTGTTGCAAAGCTTTCTGAGCGCGGAGTTGATATTCCAAAGAGCATTTATACGGTTGACGGCGCAATTAATGCAATAGTTGACCGATATAAATCATCCTCCCAAGAAAAGGAGGCAGAAAATGGCATTTGACGTTTCACTCGGACAGTATTACGAGGGAAAATCGCTTATCCACAAGCTTGACCCAAGAACCAAGCTTTTCCTTGTAATTACCTTTATGGTTGCTACTTTTGTAGCAAAAAGCATTTATTCCTTTGCGTTTTTATTCGTTGTCGTGCTTGCTTCGATAATAATAAGCCGTGTGCCGCTCGGCACTATTTTAAAGGGGCTTAAGCCGCTTATTCTTATCGTTATTTTCACCGCAATTTTAAATATTTTTTGGACAAAGGACGGCAACCTTTTATTCAGCTGGAAATTTATCGAAATTTACGACAAGGGCTTGCTAAACGCCGCGCTTTTGGCGCTTCGCATCGTTATGCTTCTTGCCGAAACAACGCTGCTCCTTTCATATACCACAACGCCTATTGAGCTGACTGACGGTATTGAAACAGCACTCTCACCGCTTAAAAAAATCAAGCTTCCCGTGCACGAGTTTGCAATGCTGATGACTATTGCGCTTCGCTTTATTCCAACGCTAACGGACGAAACGGGAAAGATTATGAACGCGCAAAAATCAAGAGGCGCGGACTTTTCAAGCGGTGGCTTAATCAAGCGTGCAAAGGCACTTATCCCAATTATCATTCCGCTTTTCGTTTCCTCATTCAGACGCGCGGACGAGCTTGCAACGGCAATGGAATGCCGTCTTTACCGCGGCGGCGAGGGAAGGACGAGAATGAAAAAGCTAAAATTTAAGGTAAAGGACGTTTTCGGCTTGCTTTTTGCACTTGTGCTTTTTGCGGGTGTAATTCTTATAAACATCTTCCTTAGCAAGTACGGCCCTACGATTTAAGATGAAAAAGGTTTTACTAACAGTCGCATATAACGGCCACGCCTACTGCGGCTATCAGCTCCAACCAAATAAGCCAACGGTTGCGCTTGAAATGAACAGGGCGGCTACGTCATCATTCGGCTTTGAATGTAAGGTGACGGGGTGCAGCCGCACGGACAGCGGTGTGCACGCGCTCGGCTTTGCATTAACGGTTGAGCCAAAAAACGACGGCGACGAAATCACCGTTCCGCTTGACAAAATTCCTATCGCGATGAACATAAAGCTCCCAAACGATATATCCGTTTTGAGCGCAAGGGAAGTGCCGCTTGACTTTCACCCAAGGTACTCCGCGCACAAAAAGCAATACGTTTATAAAATTCACGCAAGCAAGATAAGAAATCCGTTTTACGAGAATTTGGCTTTTGAATACGGCAGGGAAATAAGCGACGAAGAGCTTGAAAAAATGAACCAAGCGGCGAAGCAGTTTATCGGCACGCATCATTTTGACGCATTTATGGCGGTTGGCTCAAAGGTTGAGGACACGGAGCGCACGGTTTTTGAAAGCTACGTAAAAAGAAACGGAGAGCTCGTTGAATTTACCGTATGCGCCGACGGATTTTTATACAATATGGTCAGAATAATGGTTGGCACGCTACTTTCGGTGCGCGAGGGACGAATTGACCCTTTGGCAATTTCTGACATAATTAAGTCAAAAAAGCGCGAAAATGCGGGCTTTACCGCAAAACCCGAGGGACTTTACCTCGAAAAAATATTTTATAACAGTTGACAAATTTTAAAAAACAGTTTATACTATAAAAGTAACTAATCCTTGCGTATATTTTATAAAGGAGGCAAAAATGGATTCTACACAAATTATCGGCTTGATATTTGACATCGTTTTTCTCGGACTTATCGTATTTTTGATTGTACGAAACTGTATTCGCGGCTTTCTTGATTCGCTCGTTACGCTTGTGAAAATCGTGGTTGCACCCGTTTTTGCCGTTGTTTTTAACCTTCCACTTGCAAGATTTATTGCAAAAATTTTCTTCAACGGAATTTCGACAAGTTGGGTGAACAAGCTTCTTCTCACCACCGAAACAACAACCGAGTTGGGTCAAATTCTATACGACGTTGACTCTATATTCGAGGGCATTCCCGACAAGATTGTCCGCTTCGTTTTGCGTGCGGGCGAGGAATGGGAAAACAAGGAAATGATAGACAAGTTCTTTATCGGTGACGGCACAGTTGGACCTCAGCTTGCAACGTCGGACGAGCTTGGGCTTATCTCCGAGGTTATCGGCTCCCGTATCGCGCTCGGCATTTCGATTGTTTTATCGTTCATTCTTATATTCGTTTTCGTTGAGGTGTTCATTCTCATTCTCAGCAAGCTTCTCAACAAGCTTATAGAGAAGGCAACCGTTGCTAAGGTCTTTAACGTTATCTTCGGCGGCGTTATCGGTGCTATTCTTGGCTTGCTTATCACTTGGGTGATTTGCTGCGTTATCGGCAACCTCTTTGAGTTCGGTCAGCACTATTATCCCGAATTCTTCCTTGATTCCTATTGGAATAAAACGATAATAGTTAAATTCTTTATTGAGCACGACTTGCTCGATTTAATAAGTAAAATAGCGATACACTAAAAAGCTGAAGGACTGTAAATCATTAAGTGCAGTCCTTCTAATTTATTAATAATTTAAGGAGAAAAAATGAGCGTAGGACTTGTAATTGACCTTTGCCTTCTTATAGTGGCAGCATATATTATCATAAAGTTCACCGTTAAGGGCTTTGTGCAAAGCATTTTAGATGCCTGCAAGCTCATTCTTTCCGTTGTTATTGCATTTATTGTAAGAGTGCCCGTTGCTAAATTCTTCTGTTCACTTTTTATGGACAGAATTATGATAAGCGCACTTGAAAAATCGCTTAACGCGTACATCGAAAGCGATACCGCAAAAATTGCAATCGACATCACCGCACTTGCAGAAAACACCCCCGAGTTTTTTGAAAAGCTACTCACACGCTTCGACCTTGATTACGCTAAATTTACTGCCGACCTTGAGGTGCTTATTTCAAAGAAAAGCCCCGAGGTTGTAGTGCCGCTTGCCGAAAACGTCGGCGGTGCTTGCGCGTTTCTTATCTCGGTTGCAATAGCTCTCGTTGCCGTTTTCGTTATCGCCTTTGCCGCGCTTTCTTTAATTGCCAAGCTCCTTTCCAAAATTACGGAGTTTGACGGGGTGAAAAGTGCAAACAAATGGCTCGGCGCGTTAATTGGAGTTGTACTTTCGGTTATAATAATGTGGGGAGTGACACAAGGGCTCTTGGCACTTACTGCGTTTGTAGGACCGCTTTCAGGCGGAAAAATAGAAGAGATAATAAACGGCTCAATGGTCGTTGGAATATTTGAAAAATTCAGCATTATTGAAATAATTAAGAATAAAATTTACGGATAATAAGCAGGAAAAATACTATGGAAATGTGTACCAGATGCAAAAAAAGACCGGCAACGGTTTATATTATGAAGCTCGAAAACAACGTGCAAAAGCAAGAGGGACTTTGCCTCGTTTGCGCTAAGGAGCTCGGCATTAAGCCCGTCAACGATATGATGACAAAGATGGGCATTACCGAGGAGGAGCTTGAAAATATGGAAAAGATGTTCGCTGATATGCTTCCCGTTGCAAATGACGGCGAGGACGGCGACGAGGACTCTCCCACAATTGATTTTTCCAAAATAATGAAAAATATGGGAATGGGCGCAGGTGAACAAAAGGACGCAAAGGATAAGGACAAGGGCAAGAAAAAGGACAACCGCAAGCACCTTTCCACCTTCTGCACAAACCTCAATCAGCGCGCACTAAACGGCAAGCTTGACAGAATTGTAGGTAGATCACGTGAGCTTGAAAGAGTAATTCAAATTCTAAGCCGCCGCCAAAAGAACAACCCCTGCTTAATAGGTGAGCCGGGCGTTGGTAAAACCGCAATTGCCGAGGCACTCGCACAAAGAATTGTCGAGGGCAACGTGCCACATAAGCTTAAAAAATGCGAAATATACTTGGTTGACTTAACCGCACTTGTTGCAGGCACTCAGTTCAGAGGTCAGTTTGAGGCAAGAATTAACGGACTTCTTAAGGAGGTTAAGGAGGCAGGCAATATTATTCTCGTTATCGACGAAATCCACAATATTGTCGGCACAGGCAACTCCGCGGGCAGTATGAACGCCGCAAATATTTTAAAGCCCGCACTTTCACGCGGCGAAATTCAGGTTATCGGCGCAACAACCTTGAAGGAATACCGCAAATATATTGAGAAGGATGCCGCACTTGAGCGCCGCTTCCAGCCCGTTAAGGTTGAGGAGCCGTGTATTGACGAGTGTATCGAAATGATAAAGGGCATCAGGCACTACTACGAAATTTATCACGGCGTTAAAATCTCCGATGAAATGGCAAAAAGCGCAGTTGTAATGAGTGAGCGCTATATCACCGACAGATTTTTGCCCGACAAGGCAATCGACTTAATCGACGAGGCGTGCTCGCACATTGTTTTGCACGCGCCACACATAAACGAGCGCCACAGAGTTATCGAGCGCTTGGCAGAGGTTGACACAAAAACCGAGGCGCTGAATGCAAAAATTGCAGAGGGCGGCAAGGAGCCAAGCGAAAACGAATATAAGCAGCTTGCCGAGCTTAAGGCGGAGCGTTCAATGCTTCTTATAGACAAGGAAAAGCTTGACAAGGAATGTGAAAATACCGTTATGACCAAGCAGGACCTTGCAGGCGTTATCGAAATTTGGACGGGCATCCCCGCAAGCAATATTTCCGAGGTTGAATTTGAAATGCTTGCTGCGCTTGAGGACAAGATAAAATCTCGTATTGTCGGTCAGGACGAGGCGGTAAAATCGCTCTCTGCGGCAATCAGAAGAAACCGTGCAGGCGTCAGCATTAAAAAACGTCCCGCATCCTTCATTTTCGCAGGTCCGACGGGCGTTGGTAAAACCGAGCTTGTTAAAACGCTCGCAAATGAGCTTTTCAATACTCCCGATTCGCTTATTCGCCTTGATATGACAGAGTTTATGGAGAAGCACTCCGTGTCTAAAATCATCGGCTCTCCTCCCGGCTACGTTGGCTACGACGAGGCAGGACAGCTCACCGAAAAGATAAGACGCTCACCGTACTCCGTTGTGCTCTTCGACGAAATAGAGAAGGCGCATCCCGACGTATTAAACATTCTTCTTCAAATTCTTGACGAGGGTAAAATTTCCGACTCTCAGGGAAGAACGATAAATTTTGAAAACACGGTTATTATAATGACGACTAACGCGGGCGCAACCTTAACCTCATCCCAGGCGGGCTTCGGCTCAAGCTCACACGAGGTTGCCAAGGATAAAACAGAGAAGGCGCTTTCCTCGTTCCTTCGTCCCGAGTTTATCAACCGTATCGCCGAAATTATCACCTTCCGCTCACTTGAAGAAAGCGACTTTGTAAAGATTGCCAAGATTATGCTTAGCGATATGCAAACAGCACTTGGTGAAAGAAGCATCCGCTTCACCTTTACTGACGAGGTGTGCGAGTTTATTGCAAAGGAATCCTTCAGCAAAAAATTCGGTGCAAGAAATATGCGCAGATATATTCAAACTCAAATCGAGGATAAGCTTGCCCACGCAATTATCTTTGAGATAAAGGGCAACATCATCGGCGCAAGCGTTGACGTAAAGGACGGGGCACTCGTTGTTGACTGCATTTAGCACGTCAACACGTGAATGAATTGCAACCATAAGGTTTCATGAAGCAGCACTATGTAATGAAATTACAATTCATGGTTTGCAAGCATCAATTCATTAAAAATTTGAGCAAGGACAGGGGAATTTAACCCTTTTCCTTGCTCTTTTTACTTACGACAACGGGCGGGCTTCTCGTTTTGCCTCAAATTTTTAAAATTTTTTTACTTTAGTTTGATAAAGTACTTGAAATTATATTTTTCGTGTGATATTATAATCGTATATTATTTTTACAACTAAATTTTACTATGATACTTTATGAGGTTAAAAATGGCTAACGATAAGAAAATGGTAGAGCAAATTACGTCAATGGACGTAGATTTTGCAAAATGGTACACCGACGTAGTTAAAAAGGCAGACTTAATTGACTATTCAAGCGTAAAGGGCTGTATGATTATCCGTCCTTACGGTTATGCAATTTGGGAAAATATTCAAAAGCTTCTCGATGCAAGATTTAAAAAAACAGGCGTAGAAAACATCTATATGCCTATGTTCATTCCCGAGTCACTTCTTCAAAAGGAAAAGGACCACGTTGAGGGCTTTGCACCCGAGGTTGCTTGGGTTACACACGGCGGCACTGAGCCACTTACTGAGCGTCTTTGTGTTCGTCCAACGTCAGAAACTCTTTTCTGTGAGCATTATGCAAACATCATTCGCTCATACAGAGATTTGCCAAAGCTTTACAACCAATGGTGCAGCGTTGTAAGATGGGAAAAAACAACCCGTCCGTTCCTCCGCTCACGTGAGTTCCTTTGGCAAGAGGGTCACACAATGCACGCAACAGCAGAGGATGCAGAAAACGAAACGCTTCAAATGCTTAACGTATATGCAGACTTCTTTGAAAAGGATCTCGGCATCCCTGTTTTGAAGGGTAGAAAGACCGACAAGGAAAAGTTTGCAGGCGCAAATGCAACCTACACCGTTGAAGCTCTTATGCACGACGGTAAGGCACTTCAGGGCGGCACAAGCCATAACTTCGGTGACGGCTTCGCTAAAGCGTTCGATATTCAGTATCTTGATAAGGACAATACCTTGAAATACTGTCACCAAACCTCTTGGGGCGTGTCAACAAGAATTATCGGTGCGATAATTATGACCCACGGCGATGATAACGGTCTTGTTTTACCGCCAAGCGTTGCTCCAATTCAGGTTGTTGTTATTCCTTGTGCTCAGCATAAGCCGGGCGTAATCGAAAAGGCAACGGAGGTTATGGAAAGAGTAAACAATTTTGCAAGAGCTAAGATTGATATTTCCGATAACTCACCGGGATGGAAGTACGCCGAGTATGAAATGAAGGGCGTTCCGCTCCGTCTTGAAATCGGCCCACGCGACATTGAAAATAACCAATGCGTTTTGGTTCGCCGTGACTCAAGAGAAAAGATTTTCGTTTCTCTTGACGAGCTTGAAACAAAAATCCCCGAAATTCTTTCCGACATCACCGCAGGACTTTACAACAAAGCCGCTGAAAACAGAAAAAATCGCACCTATACGGAAACCGAGCTTGACAGCTTTATCAAGACAGCTTCCGAAAAGTCGGGCTACATCAAGGCACATTGGTGCGGAGAGCTTGAATGTGAGCTTAAGCTTAAGGAGCTTGCAGACGTTACCTCACGTTGTATGCCGCTTGACGAGCAGGGCACAAAGGGCAAATGCGTATGCTGCGGCAAGGAAACCGACAAGCTCGTATACTGGGGCAAGGCATATTAATCCGCTTTAGCCGCAAATTACTTAATTTAGTTTATATTATTTTGGAGGAAACCAATTATGTTTAAAAATCAATATCTTAATGAGCTCATGGAAAGAGTAGTAAAAAGAAACCAAAATGAGCCCGAATTTCACCAAACAGTAGAAGAGGTTCTTGCTTCAATCGAGCCCGTTATCGAAGCTCGTCCCGAGTACATCACAAGCGGTGTTCTTGAAAGAATGGTAGAGCCCGAAAGAATTATCAAGTTCAGAGTTCCGTGGGTTGACGACAGCGGCAAGGTTCAAGTTAACCGTGGCTTCAGAATTCAGTTCAACAGCGCAATAGGCCCATACAAGGGAGGACTTCGCTTCCACCCATCAGTTTACGAGGGAATTATTAAGTTCCTCGGCTTCGAGCAAACCTTTAAGAACAGCTTGACCTCGCTCCCAATGGGCGGCGGTAAGGGCGGCTCCGACTTTGACCCACAGGGCAAGAGCGATGCAGAGGTTATGCGCTTCTGCCAAAGCTTTATGACAGAGCTTTCACGTCACATCGGCGCAGACCTTGACGTTCCTGCAGGCGATATCGGCGTTGGCGCAAGAGAGGTTGGCTATATGTTCGGTCAATACAAGAGACTCCGTAACGAGTTTACAGGCGTTTTGACAGGTAAGGGCATCTCCTACGGCGGCTCACTTATCCGTCCTGAGGCAACCGGCTACGGCGCAGTTTACTACACAGACAATATGCTTAACTACTTCAAGGATTCAATCGCTGGCAAGACCTTCGTTGTTTCCGGCTTCGGTAACGTTGCTTGGGGCGCAGTTAAGAAGATTAACGAGCTTGGCGGTAAGGTTGTTACAATCTCAGGTCCTGACGGATATATCTACGACGAAAACGGCATCTCAACCGAGGAAAAAATCAACTTTATGCTCGAAATGCGTGCTTCCTGCCGCAATAAGGTTCAAGATTATGCTGACAAGTTCGGCGTTCCTTTCTTCGCAGGAAAGAAGCCATGGGGCGTAAAGGCAGACATTTTAATGCCTTGTGCAACACAAAACGAGGTTGGCATCAAGGAAGCTGAAGAAATCGTAGCAAACGGCGTTAAGTACTACGTTGAGGTTTCAAATATGCCAACTACAAACGAGGCAGTTGCATACCTCAAATCAAACGGCGTAATAGTTGCTCCTTCAAAGGCAGTTAACGCAGGCGGCGTTGCAGTTTCAGGCCTTGAAATGTCACAAAACTCAATGCGTTACAGCTGGAGCGCTGAGGAGGTTGACCAAAAGCTCAAGGGTATTATGAAGAATATTTTTGAAAACTCAATCAAGGCAGCAAACAAGTACGGTCTTGGTGATGCCCTCGTTGCAGGTGCAAACATCGCGGGCTTTATCAAGGTTGCTGTCGCTATGCTCGCTCAAGGCGTGGTATAATAACAATACTAAAAATGCAAAAAAATGCGACCCTGTGTCGCATTTTTGCATTTTTTGGGGTAAAAAACGCGCACAAAAAATGGAGCTTGTGGAAACGTTAACCGAAAATTCACACACATATTATAAATATATACAAAATTTTCTCAATATTATATTGATTTTTGTGCAAGCGTATGATATAATATTTCCAGCGAATAATGTATTCTTATAGGAGGTAAGTAATGAAAAAGAAGATTTTCGCATTATTGCTTGCGGTTTTAATGCTCGTTCCTTTTGTAGTTGCTTGCGGTGGTGACACAAACACAAACACCGAAACAAATACAAATTCTGAAACGAACACAGACACCGGTTCAGGTGACACAAATGATACTGAGACCGGCGATACAACAACCGATACAAGCATACCTACCGACACTTCAACAGGCGGAACAACCGTTGAAAAGGTAGACACAGAAAAAGACAAATCCCAAAAGTGGAGCGGTCAAACTCTTGACTGTATCGCAGGCGGCTGGGGCGGCGACGCTTACGGCAAGGCAGGCGCGTGGTCACAACCTGAGCTTTACGTAAAGGAAGCATATCAGGAGGGTAACCTCGGTCAAATTGTTAACACAGCAGTTTGGGCAAGACAAAACCAAATCAAGAGCATTTACGGTGTAACAATGGTATGGCACCAAGCAAAGAGCAATACAACTATGCAAAACGAGCTTCAAACAGGTCTTGAGGCAGGTGCTGCAAAGTTCCATATTGCTACTCCACGTGCATACGAAACACAGTCACTTATCGCTGCAGAAACAGTTTATGACCTTGCAAACAGCAAGTACATTGACTTAACAAAGTCATACTACAACCAAGCGGCAGTAGATTCATTCTCAGTTTACGGTCACACATTCTTCGTTGCAGGTGACTTCAGCTACCTTGACGAATACACATCATTCGTTATGTTCTACAACCAAGCTATTTCTGCAAAGTTCCCAACCTTTGGTAACCTCTATAACACAGTTAGAAATGGTAGATGGACTCTTGCTGAGCTTTCAAAGAAGGGCGCACTCGTTGGCTCTGACGATAACGGCGAAACCGGCTATCAAGATACAGATACATACGGCTTTGGTACAACAGGTATGGCTGGCTTCTTCCAAGCAAGCGGCATCAACCAGGTTTCTGTTGATAAGTCCTCAGGCGACCCAAGCCAATACAAGTATCACATCACACTTAACGATCCTAACGTTGCTGACCTTGTTACACAGCTTGCAAACATCAAGTCCTCTACATGGGCAAGAACAAGCTGGGACGGCGGATACGGCGCAATGCTCCAATCCTTCACAGGCGGCAAGCTTCTTTTCTATGAAGAAGTAGTACAAAAGATTTTCGAGTTCCCTGAGCAGTCTGAAACCTTCAAGGTTGCTGTTCTTCCTTTGCCTAAGCAAAACACAGACCAAGAAAGCTATTACACACCATTCGCTTCACAAGCAACTGTAATGTGCATTCCTAAGGCATCACTCGACAGAGAAATGTCTGAATACTTCTTCGACGTTCTTTCATGGACAGGTCAAAAATTCGTTATGGCTGCATTCTATGAAGAAATGGAATCACGTCTTTACGATGACGGCAACACATCAAGAGAGGATGCTCTTGAAATGCTCACAGACTACGTGCTTAAGAGCCTTACATATGACCAAGGTTATATGCACGAGGCAATGGGTATGAAGTTTATGTCATACGTACAAAGCGAAACAATCGCAGGTGCAACAGCTTCCTCATCACCTTTCACAACCCTTTACTCTGAGGCGTTTAACGATGCAAACAAGATGTTGAACGATGAAAAGACAGGTTGGAACACCAACGCAAAGAATTATAGGGACTAATTTCCCATATCTATAAAAGACAGCACCTCGGTGCTGTCTTTTTCTTTAAAATAAAACTTCTTTGTTGAAAAATCTCTACTTATATGTTATACTTTATATATACAAAATACAGTGAGGAATATTATGGCAATTTTAGTAAACGGTGATAAAATTTTCACCATAAATACCAAAAACACTACGTACCAGATGCACGTGGATGAAAATGGCATTCTTTTGCACTCATATTACGGCACAAAAATGGAGTACAGCGACCTTTCCTACGCAGGATATAAGAAGGGATGGGGCGCATCCTTTTCGGGAAACATCCGCGATACAAGCTATTCGCACAACCATAGTAATGAGGAGCTTTCCGTTTTCGGCTTGGGCGATTTCCGCTTAACTGCCTTAGCGCTTGTAAATCACGATGGCTCAACGGGATGTGAGCCGATTTATCATAGCCACAAAATAGTCAAAGGAAAGTATGGAATTAAGGGCTTGCCCGCGTTTTACGGCGACGAGGGCGAAACACTTGTAATCACCTTGAAGGACAAGGCATACGATATTTATTTCCATATGTACTACGGCGTTTTGCCCGAATACGACCTTATTACCAAGGCACTCGTTATAGAAAACAAAACTGAGGCGCAAATTAAGCTGAAAAAGGCACTTTCATTAACTCTTGATATGCCAACGGGCACTTACGATATGCTTCACTTTTACGGTGCGCATATGCGTGAAAGACAGCTTGAAAGGACGAGAATTTCACACCTTGCCTCAAGCGTGACAAGCGTGCGCGGCGCGTCAGGCCATACACAAAACCCATTCGTTATAGTTTGCGATAAGGATGCGGGCGAAACACACGGTAGGGCTTACGGCATTGCACTTGTGTATAGCGGAAACTTCGTTATTTCCTGCGAGGTTGAACAGCACGAAAGAACAAGAGTAGTGGCAGGCATCAACCCTGAGGGATTTGAATATACGCTTGATGCGGGCGATACCTTTGAAACACCCGAGGTTGCACTCGTTTACAGTGGCGAGGGCTTCGGCAAAATTTCAAACAACTTTCACGATGCAATAAGAAATAACCTTTGCCGCGGCAAATTCAAAAACGCGCGCCGCCCCGTGCTTATCAACAACTGGGAAGCAACGTATTTCGATTTTAATGCGGATAAATTGGTTGCAATGGCAAAGGATGCCGCCGCTATCGGCGTTGAGCTTCTCGTTATGGACGACGGATGGTTCGGACACAGAGATGATGACAAAACCTCACTCGGCGATTGGTTTGTAAATGAGAAAAAGCTCCAAGGCACACTGCCCGAGCTTGTTAAGCGTGTAAACGATGAGGGTCTTAAATTCGGCATTTGGTTCGAGCCCGAGTGCATTTCCGAGGACAGTGAGCTGTTTAGAAGCCACCCCGACTACCGCTTTGCAATTCCAAACCGTGACCCGCAGCTCTCACGTAACCAATTCGTGCTTGATATGACCCGCAAAGAGGTGCGCGACAATATTTACGACCAAATGGTGAAGGTTCTAAATAGTGCCAATATCGCATACGTAAAGTGGGATTTCAATAGACACTTGAGCGATTTATACAGTGCCGCAATACCAAGTGAGCGCCAAGGCGAAATATATCATAGATATATGCTCGGCGTTTACGAGCTTCTTGAAAGAGTGACAAGCACGTTCCCCGATATTTTATTTGAAAGCTGCTCAGGCGGTGGCGGACGCTTCGACTGCGGTATGCTTTACTATATGCCACAGGTTTGGACAAGCGATAACTCCGATGCTATCGACCGATTAAAAATTCAATACGGCACGTCCTTTGCATACCCTGTAAGAACAATGGGCGCACACGTTTCAGTATGCCCGAACCACGGTAATGCAAGAGTAACTCCGCTAAGTACCCGTGGAAACGTTGCATATTTCGGCACCTACGGCTTAGAGCTTGATATTACAAAGATGACAGACGAAGAGAAGCTTGAAATTAAGCGCCAAATCGTTGAATTTAAGAAGTATTATGACTTAATTCAGTTCGGTGATTATTATAGACTTATCTCACCGTTCACCCCTGAGGAAAGCCGCTACTGCGCTTGGCAGGTTGTTTCCAAGGACGGAAATGAAGCACTTGCTTGCACCGTTGCATATGAATCAAAATGCACCGTCGCACCTGAGCTTTTGCGCCTTCGCGGTCTGAACCCCGAAAAGCTTTATAGAGTAAACGGAAGCGAGGAAACCTACCTCGGCGCAGCGCTTATGAACATCGGCTTCTGGCTCGATTACGACCACGTTTCGTATCCGTCAAGATTGTATCACATCACACTCGCATAAAAAGAACATACTAACATAAAGAAAATGCCAACCTTCGTTGGCATTTTTTAATGGGGGTGTGCAACAAGTAACACGGGCGTTGCAAGAACTTAAATTTGTTGCGTAACTTGGCTATACTATATTCAACAACAAAATTGGTGGTGTAGCTATGAATAAGTATGGAACAATCAATATTAAGCTAAAGCAACTCTTAGAAGAAAAAGGTCTTAGCAAAAACAAATTAAGCCATAGGGCTGAAATGGAGCGCACACAAATAAACAATTACTGCAACAACAAAATCACCCGTCTTGACACGGATGTTTTGGCGCGCCTTTGCACAGCGCTCGAATGTGACCTTTCTGACCTTTTGGAATTTATTCCACCTAAAAAGGATGAGGAATAACAAAAAAGAGTGTTGAAAAACACTCTTTTTAAGTATAAGATTTACTTATATATTTCTTCAAGTCTTTTATTAAATTCCTCTGCGGTATTGTAGCCCATTCTTTTTTGGCGCGCATTCATTGCCGCGATTTCAAGAACAACAGAGAGGTTTCTACCGGGGCAAACGGGAATTGTCATAGCAGGAATATCAATGCCGAGGATTGTAAAGGTTTCGTTGTCAAGACCCATACGGTCGTACGCCTTGCCCTCAATCCAATGCTCGAGCTTAACAACAAGCTGAATTTTTTCCGTTTCCTTTACCGCACCCATACCGAAAATACGGCGAATATCGACAATGCCGATGCCGCGAAGCTCGGAATAGTGTCTGATGATTTCAGGCGCCTTGCCGACCAAGGTTTTTTCTGAAACCTTGCTTATTTCAACGGCGTCGTCCGCAATCAAGCGGTGGCCTCTTTTGATAAGCTCAATTGCCGTTTCACTCTTACCGATGCCGCTGTCACCGAGGATTAAAACACCCTCGCCGTAAACCTCAACCAAAACGCCGTGGCGTGTGATTGTGGGGGCAAGCTCAACGTTCAAGGTTGAAATAATGTTTGAAACAAAGCTGTTTGTCGCAACTGTCGTGCGAAGAAGCGGAATTGAAAATTCCTTTGACATTTCAACCATTTCTTGAAACGGCTCAATATCTCTTGCAAGCACGATGCAAACAGGAAGCTTTTCCATAAGCGCGCGAATTCTTTCGTAGCGAACGCTTGGCTCAAGCTGAGAAAGATATGCGGTTTCAACAAGACCGATAATTTGCATTCTCAGTGGGTCAAAATGGTCGAAAAATCCCGTAAGCGGTAATGCAGGACGGTGAATTTCCGCACGCGTAAGAAGAATTGAATCTATGTTTTCGGGCGCGTATATCGTTTCAAGGTTGAAATTTTTTATAATTTTAGTAAGTAAAACAGTTCTTAGTGAAGTGGTAGAATCCATGTTACTCTCCTTTTTAGATATTATAAAATTATTTTAACATATCACACTCAAAAAAGCAATAAAGGAAAATAAAATAATATGAAAATCATTAAAAGAGAAGGACAAGGAAAAAGCGCCACTCTTTACGGCAACAAATTGAATATGCGCCGACACCTTGCTGCCAACGTGGATGCAGAAGAAAGCATGCAAGAGTTAAGCCGCAGAAAAATCTTAAGCGTTGAGCTTATAAGAATGGAAATGCCACACCCTGTGGACGTAATTGCGACAACCTACGAGGAAAAAAGCATAGTGTCAAGGGAGTATAAGGAGCTTTTTTCGCTAAGAACCGAAAACGAGCGCAAAAGAGACGAAAGGATTTTCAAAACCCTTGAAAAAATCCTAAACAAAAGAGATGTAAAAACGTTAAAAGCAAGCTCTTTTATTACTGAAATTATAAAGCGGTTAACAAACGATGCAAGATATGCGTATAAGCAATTTCACAAGGCAAGCTCTGAAAACACCGCGCACAGTGTCTATATTTACACGGTTTTGGCAATAGTTGTCGCAACCGTGTCAGCAATAAATGATATTGATTTTCATTCACCCGTGTCCGTTTCGATGACGAAGGAGGGAAGGGTTTCAACGCTTATTTTCAAGGTTAACACGAAACGTCAAGATACGTTAAGAAAACGTCAAGACCTTATAAAAATTCCAAATCTTGAATCCAAGCTTGCGTATTTGTCCTCACTTTGCCGCGAGGATGAAATAAAAAGCACGGTAAAGTCAATTGGCACATCGGTAACCTTTGAATATAAAATCAAGGAAGCCCCGCCCGAAGCGCCTCGCGTTTACGCCAAGGAGGACGAAGAAAAGCTTATCTTTAATGAGCTTCTAAACGCATTTAATCCACCGTTATCGCCTGAGCTTGACGTGAATTTTGAAAATGAAAATTTCGACTGATAATCAACTCAAGAATATAAAAGCAGTAACGCCAAGGGCAAAAGCGCGCCCTTGGCGTCGCTTTTTCCATCTGCCAAAATAAGTATTATCACGGCAAGGAGCAAAAAGTCCTCGCCTTGAATTCCCTTCAAAATCTTATCTAAAAGCGTGCCAAGCTCACCCTTAAAATCCGCACCCTTTTCCTTTTTTTGCTCGGATTTTATTAAAGCTTCATTTTCTGTCGTTTTCTCAAAGGAATTCTTATGCGTGTAGCTGTCAGACATCTCGTTTTCTTTTTCTTCGTTGCAGGATTCGCAACCAAAATCAGAAAAATCCCCACGCTCGCTCGGTGCTTGCACGCTTGATTCGTATGAAAGCTCGTTTCCCTCTAAGGGGAAGCTATTATTTTTCTCTAAATAGCCGCCGTTAAAGTCAAGCTCTGCTTCAACGTCGTCAAGCTCCTGTTCATCTCGGCTGCTTATTGTGCCTCTTTGAAGCTGTGCGCTTCTAAACGTGGGAGAAACGGAGGTTTTTGTGCTTGTGTAGGAAGGTGTGGGCTTGTGCGTTTTCATCTCCGTTGGCGGTGGGGAAAAATCGCGGAACCTAACGCCGCTGTAATTTTCGGGAATTTCCGTGCCCCTGTATCGTGTAAACATATTTCACCTCACACTCATTTTGCCAAGCTCACTATGCTTGCAAGCTTTGAAATTTTGATTATACTGTCAATAAGGTCGCACCGTTTCTTACTCAAATACGGCTTTAAGGCAATCAAAAGGGCGGAATTTTCACATATGCTCTTAGAAAACAGCGGCAAAAGCCCACTAAGAAGCGTGCTTGCCTCGCCTACTCGTTCATTATCTTTTATGCCGTCGCCCTTACGTATGCGCTCGTTTTCCTTTGCTTCACCGCTTTGCCTACTGTCGTCTTGCAAACTGTCAAATAAGTCTTTTAAATCAACCTCGTCTGCTTCGCTCTCAAAGCGCTCCTCATTTTTTTCTAAGGGTGATTCCTTGCTTAATGCATCATCTGCCGAATCTGACGAGCTTTTACCGCCCAAAAGAGAGGAAACCTCACTTAAAATACTTTCAAAATCGCCGCTTTCCTTTATTTTTTGCGCCATTTGTGCAATTTCTTTGTTAGAGGCAAGCGCGTAAATAATATCCGAAAGATTATTTTCGCTCATTTTTTCTCTCCTTCATTACTTTCATTGCGGCTTCAATCTCGGAATCGGTAAGGGAAGCAAGCGCCCCGCGAATTTTTGACATATCACTCGGCTTTTCCATTGACGAAAGCTCCGTTTGTCCGCTTTTCTTACCTACGTACTGAATAACGCGCCAAAGCTGATCGTCGTTCATTTTTAGTACCTTGTCGATGGTGTTTTTGTCAATCTTCATAAAAAACTCCTTAAAAAATCTTTGCAAAAAAGCTACTAATATGATATGATAAATAATGAAGCTTGACACAAAATCTGCTTTTGAAAGGGTAGGGGATGAAAATGAAAATCCTTGTTTTTTCCGATTCGCACGGGCGAAGCGAAAATATAATCAAAGCATTGAAAATCCACGGGGGAGTGTGCGATTTTGCCGTTTTTTTAGGCGACGGACTGAAGGACGTTGACTACGTGCGCCAAAAGCTTCCGTCTGTTCCCTTCGTTGCGGTTAAGGGCAACTGTGACACGTTTTTAAGCGATGCCACACGCGACGAGTGCGTGCTTGACCTTGACGGCGTGCGCGTCTTGGTTACACACGGCCACAAATACAATGCCAAATACGGCTATGGCAACCTAATATATAGGGCGATGGAGCTTGATGCGGACGCCGTTTTCTTCGGTCACACCCATATTCCACTTGATATACAGGAGTATTTTGGCGAAAAAAGAATTCACCTTTTTAACCCCGGCTCAATAGGTATGGGCGCCACTTACGGTATAATAAACACAAGCGGTGGTGTTTTAGTTGCCTCACACGGAAAAATTTAGTTAAAAATGCCAAAAAAACATTAATAAATGCTTGAAAGTTTAAATATTATATGATATACTTTCAATAGTATTATTATATTTGTTCGGAGGAATAAATTATGGAAAAGAAAGTAAGAATTGGTATCATCGGTTGCGGTGGTATCGCAAACGGCAAGCACATGCCATCACTCAAAACTGTTAAGGAAGCTGAAATGGTTGCTTTCTGTGACATTATTGAGGAAAGAGCAATTGATGCAGCAAAGAAGTACGGCTGTGAGGGCGCAAAGACCTACACCGACTATAAGGAGCTTTTGAAGGACGAAACAATTGACGTTGTTCACGTTTGCACACCTAACAGAAGCCACAGCTTCATCACAGTTGACGCTCTTGAAGCAGGCAAGCACGTTATGTGCGAAAAGCCAATGGCTATCAATGCTGAAGAAGCAAAGAAGATGGTTGATGCCGCAAATAGAACAGGCAAGATGCTCACAATCGGCTACCAAAACAGACAAAGAAAGGACGCTATCTACTTAAAGAAGGAAGCAGATGAAGGCGTTTTCGGCGATATTTACTATGCAAAGGCAACCGCGCTTCGTAGAAGAGCTGTTCCTACATGGGGCGTATTTATTAACGAGTATGAGCAAGGCGGCGGTCCACTTATCGATATCGGAACACACGCACTCGACTTAACTCTTTGGACAATGAACAACTACAAGCCAAAGTACTGTGTTGGTACTACATACCACAAGCTCAACGACCAAAAGGAATCCGCTAACGTATTCGGTCAGTGGAAGCCGGAGGAATTCACAGTTGAGGACAGCGCATTCGGCTTTATCGTTATGGAAAACGGCGCAACAATCGTGCTTGAATCCTCTTGGGCTATCAATATGACAGAAACCAAGGAAGCTTGCACAACAATCTGCGGTACAAAGGCAGGCGCTAAGATGGTTGACCAGGGTATTCTTGAAATCAACGGCGTTAAGCACAACCAAATGTATGAAACAAGACCTAACCTCGACGGCAAGGGTGTTGCATTCTACGATGCAGGCGGATATAACGCAGGCGCAGTTGAAGCTAAGCAATGGATTGACGCGGTTATCAACGGCACACAGCCAACCGTTCTTCCTGAGCAAGCATATTGCGTAACACAAATTCTTGAGGGTATTTACGAGTCAGCTAAGACTGGTAAACCTTACTATTTCAATTAATCGGTAACCGACAAACGGGATGTCGAGGACGCCATCCCCTACAATAAATAAATTCGGGCAATTTTTCGAAATTGCCCGAAACTTAAATATAAAGAAAGCAAGTCGCATCCTTGCGACAAAGGAGAAAAATATGAAGCTTAGTGTTTTAGCTAACCTCTACGGCTCAAAATCGCTTGACGAGGCACTTAAAATCATTTCATCTCTCGGCGTTCACTCCGTTGAAATCGGTGCGGGCGGATATCCGGGAAAGGATCACTGCGACCCTGAAAAGTTACTTAACGACGAGAAGGCGCTTGAAGAATTCAAGGCAACCTTCAAAAAATACGACGTTGAAATTTGCGCACTTGCAACACACGGCAACCCTGTGCATCCAAACAAGGAAATCGCAAGTGCTTTTGACAAGGATATGAGAAATACAATTCTTCTTGCTGAAAAGCTTGGAATTGATACAATTATCACGTTCTCTGGCTGTCCCGGCTCTGACCCTGATGCAAAATTGCCATCTTGGGTTACTTGCCCTTGGCCTGATGACTTCCTTGAAACACTTAACTATCAATGGAACGACGTTATGATTCCTTATTGGAAGGAAGCAACACAGTTTGCAAAAGCACACGGTGTAACCAAAATCGCACTTGAAATGCACCCCGGCTTCTGTGTTTATAACCCCGAAACACTTCTTAAGCTCCGCGCGGCAGTTGGTGACGTAATCGGTGCAAACCTTGACCCATCACACTTGATTTGGCAAGGCATCGACCCTGTAATGGCAATCAGAGCTTTAGAGGGCGCAATTTATCACGTACACGCTAAGGACACTAAGGTTGACGCGTATAACACCGCAGTTAACGGTGTTCTTGATACAAAGCACTACGGTGACGAAATCCACCGTTCTTGGATCTTCCGCACAGTTGGCTATGGCAACAATGAGGAATTTTGGAGAGCATTCGTTTCAAATCTTCGTCTCTGTGGCTACGACAAGGTGCTTTCAATTGAGCACGAGGATAGCTTAATGACTATCGACGAGGGCTTAAAGAAGGCAGTTGAATTCCTTGATAAGGTTATGATCAAGGAAGCAAAGCCAACAGGCATGCGCTGGGCTTGAGCATCATTTAGCGCAAATATGCTCCGTTTTCCTTGCTACCGTACGCCAAACGCAAGAAAAACAATTCTAAACTACTATAAAACAAAAAACGGACACCCTGTGTCCTTTTTTTGCATTTTAGTTACTTGTTTTCACTTTGAGTATTGCTGCTTGTACCGTTTTCGGAGTTGATGTTTTCATCCGGCTTAGGGCTTGGAATTGGCAAATGCTCCTTTGGGTCAATGTGCTTGCCGTTAATCTTCATTTCGTAGTGAAGGTGTGGCTCCTCGGCAAGGTCGTTCAGGGCACTTTCGGCAACTGCGCCGGTGGTGCCGCCTTGTTTAACGCTTGCACCGATAACAATTCCCTCGCTAATTTCGGGGGCGAGGTTCTTATAAATGCTCACCGCATTTCCCGAATGCTCAATTGAAACCGACGTGCCCATAAACGGATCGTTCCAAACGTTAGTCACAACGCCGTCCGCAACTGCAGAAACGGGTGTGCCAAGCTGTGCGGAAATATCAACGCCGAGGTGCGTGCGGTAATCGTTCATCGTTTGTGAAAAAACGGGCACGCTATCGCTGTAATCAATGGCAATATCACCGCCGACCGGCATTGAAAAGTCGGGGAGAGTGTCTGAATTTGCACCTGCATTAATGTCATCACCGTTTCCGAGCGGTGGGTTAGTGCTGCTTCTGTTTGCCAATGATGCTGCGATAATAACTACTGAAATAATTGCTAAGGAAATTGCAAAAACTAAATACAAAACCTTAGGATTTTTCTTTTCATTTTCTTCCATTTGTGTGTTCCTTTCAAATTTACTGCAACACTATTATTTACCACATCAGGGTGAATTATTCGTAAACCTTGACAAACTTTTGATTGACACTTACCGTTTTATATGTTATTATATAAATAACTAATGAAAACCCCTTGGAGGATTTTATGATTAAAATTGAGCGCGTTTCCGTTATGAATTTTGAAAATGCAATTAGAGGCGCAAGAAACCCGATGAATTCGTGGGATAGAATGGATAGCTATTATAACGAGGACGGTGAGTACGTCCTTGGCGAAAATGACCTAAATTTGGCCAAAAAGCTTGCAAAAGCGGGCTCCGACCATAGAAAATATCTTCGTCAAATCTTCGTTTCAATGGATATTACCGCGCCGCTTTATTGGTGGAAGGAGTTTGACACTTATAAGGTTGCAACCGTTGCCAACTCGACCTCCACAATGCACAAAATCCAAGCAAAGAAGTTTGAGCGCGACGATTTCAGCCACGACAGAATGAGCGAGGGTGCACTCAAGGTGCTTGATATAACCATCGATTACCTCGAAGAGGTACGTCTTAAGTTTATTGAAACGAAGGAAAAAGCGTATTGGCACGATATGATTCAGCTTCTTCCGTCAAGCTACAACCAAATGCGCACAGTTACAATGAACTACGAAACGCTTATCAATATTTATTATGCAAGAAGGACGCACAAGCTTCAAGAATGGCACACTCTTTGCGACCTTATTATGTCCTTGCCGTATGCAAAGGATATTATTGCTGTAAAGGAAGAAAACTAATTATATGTTAAACAAAATCATAAAAGATTATAATTGCCCGCAGAAGCCCGAGGTCCGCATAAGAGTTGGGCGCTTTGCGGGCTTTATAGGTATTTTTTCAAACCTATTTTTATTTGCGGTAAAGCTCATTATCGGCTTAATTACAATGTCCGTGTCGGTAATTGCCGACTCACTTAATAACCTCTCCGACTGTGGCTCAAACGTACTAACCGTAGTTGGCTACACAATCTCGGGTAAGCCCGCTGATAAGGACCACCCGTACGGCCACGCGAGAATGGAATATCTTTCCTCGCTCTTTATCGCGATGATAATTTCGTTCCTCGGCTTTGAAATGCTTGTTTCCTCGGCTGAAAAGCTAATTGCAAACGATGCAAACGAAGCTTACAGCTTGCCGCTTATTATAATTATGGCAAGCACTATAATTGTGAAAATTGTAATCGCACTCTTTTACCGCAAGCTCGGCAAGCATATAAGCTCCGACACCTTGAAGGCGTCATTTGTTGACAGCATAGGTGACGTTATTGCCACAAGCGCAGTTGTCGGCGGTATGGTGCTTGCAAAATACGTTTCCTTGCCGTTTAACGTTGACGGTGTTGTAGGTATTTTAGTGGCAATTTACATTATAATTATGGGCGTTAAGCTTGTTATTGAGTCCTCAAGCACGCTTATCGGCAAAGCACCCGATGACGAATTTATTTCAAGCGTAGTCGAAAAAATCAAAAGCTACGAGGGTGTTTTGGGCATACACGACCTTGTTGTCCACTCATATGGCGCTAATAGATATTTTGCAACCGTGCACGTTGAAATAGATGCTGAGGCGGACGTTATGCACAGCCACGACTTAATGGATATTATCGAGGCGGACTTTTTGAAGGACGGCATAAATTTGGTAATTCATATGGACCCGATTTCCGTTTCCGACCCCGAAACAAACGAGCTTCGCGAGAAATGCACCAAAATTATTGAAAGCTTTTCATGCGAGCATTCCTCACACGCCTCAATGCACGATTTTCGCGTGGTTAAGGGCGTTACTCACACAAATATTATCTTCGATATAAGCATCGGTAACGATTTTCCGCTTGCAAATAAGCAAATCTCACACGAAATCACACAAAGAATTAAGGAAATTAACCCGCTTTTCAACCTCGTTTTGACAATAGATAGAGATTATTTTTCGGAAAGATACGGTGAGAGCTAATGAAAAAAGCGATATTTTTCGTTTCATTTGTTGCTTTGTTGCTTTTCCTTTGCGTATTTGCTTATGCTGCCGACGTTTCCGTTGTTGACGCCTACGGGCAAGAATACAACCACGCAAGCTATACCTTTTATTTGCCGTCGCACATTTCGCCAAGCGCCGTTACCATTAAGCTTTCGGACGGTGTTGAGCTTTCTTACAGCGACCAATCGGGCGAATATCACGAAATAAACAGCGGAGATACGCTTGATGTAACGCCGTATAAAACTGTTTTCGCAGATGCAACGGCATATACCTTGCTCTCAAAATATAACGGTGTTGATTACTTTTTGATTTTTCGCTTTGCAAGCTCCTTGCCGAGCGTGAATATTCAAACAACGCTCCCTGTTAAAAATATTTTAGCAAACGGCGCAAAGGATGAGGGCGTAAAGACTACCGTCGTTGACGAAGACGGCGAAATTGTTCACGCCGACGGTGTCTTTGGGGGCGAATTAAAGGTGCGCGGAAACGCCACCGCCGCATACGCGAAAAAGCCGTTTCAATTAAAGCTTACACACAAGGCAAACCTTTTCGGTATGGGAAGTGACAAAACGTGGCTCCTTCTTGCAAACTACGATGACCAATCGCTTATCAGAAACAGTATTATGTACACCCTTGGCAAGTTCCTCGGTATGCAAACAACCGAGTTTATAAGCGTTGACCTCTTTATAAACGGTGAATACTACGGCGTTTATCTGCTTTGCGAAAAGGTTCAAATCGACTCAGGTCGCCTTGAAATTTTCGACCTTGAAAAGGAAAACGATTTACTAAACGAGCAGTACCGTCAGTATGCAACCGTTGTTACCACAGGTGCCCTTATTGACTCAACCTGCCTTACCGAGTATAGATACGTTGACGGAGTTACAAATCCAAGCGATATAAGCGGCGGCTACCTCGTTGAGCTTGACAATAACTATTATAAGGATGAGCTTTGCTATTTTACCACGGAGTACGGAAGCCATTACGTTATAAAATCACCCGAATATGCCTCGCAAAAAGAGGTAGAATATATCGCTAAGCTCTTTGCAGATATGGAGGAGGCGATAATGTCAAGCGACGGCTACAACCGTCACGGCAAGCATTATACCGAATACGTTGATATTGATTCGCTCGCCTCGGCGTATATTATGCAGGAGTTTGGCAGAAATTACGATGCGGGCTCGTCAAGCATGTATTTTTACAAGGACAAGGACGAAAACGGCGAGCAAGCCAAGATTTTCAAGGGCCCACTTTGGGACTGTGACAACACCCTTGGAAACATCCACAAAAACGGCGCGTCAAATACGGCGGGCTATTGGGCAAAGGACAGAAGCATTTGGGCAGGGCTGACAAAAAAGCAGGAGTTTAACGACCTTGTTACCGAAAAATTCACCCTTGCTTACGATTTTATCTTTGATATGATTGACAGCGGCGGCTTCGTCGATGACGAAATTGCATTTATCGGTGACTCAATTCATATGGAAATTAAGCGTTGGGGCAGCGATAACTATAATAAATGGCCGCTTTACTATGACGGCACACACTACGATAGATGGCAAAGCGCACCCGTATTTAATTTTAAGCCCGTATATTCAAGCGGACTTAACGAGGATGACTCAACCGTTATCGGCTACCTTCTTGAGCATATTGAAGCGCGCGCAAATTGGTTAGCAAGCGAATGGGACTGCGACGTTATCAAAAGAGAAAGAAAAGCTGAAGCGTTACCCGAAAAAAATCCAAGCCCCGAAATTCCAAACGATGGAAGCGGTGAGGGCAATACTCCGACTGACACCCCACCAAGCTACGGCGAAATACCGCCAAGCGGCGAAATAGGCGGTGGCGAAGAAAAGCCGCCAATTGCAACCGATGAAAAGAATGGCTTTTTTGATTTTCTTATATCACTTTTTATGCAAATTGTCAGCTATTTTGTGGATTTTATAAAATCCTTGCTTAATAAATAATTAGAAAAAGGGCTCTTGAAAGCCCTTTTCTTTTTTTATATACATATGAACGAATTCACATATGAACAAAACATAATATATAAAACAGCGAGTAAAAAGCAAAAATACGGGAATAATAACCAAAAACCAAGGAGAGAACAATGGACGCGGTAATAATGGATGCATCAAGCGATGCAAGGGAGATAATTGAGCTTACCTCACTTCTTTACAGTGAGGGCTTTGGAAATATAATAATTTTTTCGCACCTTGGCGAAAAGGACTTTTTCTTTATGCAAATTTCCCTTTTTGAAAGCTGTGTGCCTGCCATAGTGCTAAAATGCAATAAAGGTGAAAGCTCACGGGACTTGCTTAAATCAATAAAGGGCAGCTTGACGGGCAGCTTTTTTGTGGTTTATTCACCAAGCATCAGTGGCTACGATATTGAGCTTGCGCGCAAGGAGCATAGAAAAAGCGGAAAGGGCGCAACGTTGCTCCAATCAAGCTCGCGCCTCTCGGGCGTTTATTTTGAAAGCGAAATTTTTGATTATCTTGAAATTACCACCGACCTTGAAAGAGAAGCCATTTCCCGAATTATAGAGGATGATGAGTGCGCGGTATATAATCTTTCATCTTATGATTTCTAACGAAAATTTTCATAAAAAACGAGCGAACCATTTCGGTTCGCTCATTGTTTTTGTGGGATGTGTTTATGCCTTAATGTGGCGCTCTTTTTTATTCAAGTTCAAAGGCACCTGTATAAAGCTGATAATACTTGCCCTTCTCGGCAATCAAGCTCTCGTGTGAGCCACGCTCGATAATTCTGCCTTGCTCAAGCACCATAATCACGTCGGAGTTTTGAATGGTTGAGAGGCGGTGGGCGATAACGAATACCGTTCTGCCCTTCATAAGAGAGTCCATACCTGCTTGAACAATTGCTTCGGTTCTTGTGTCGATAGAGGAGGTTGCCTCGTCCATAATCATAACAGGCGGGTCAGCAACTGCCGCACGTGCAATTGAAATAAGCTGTCTTTGTCCCTGTGATAGGCCGCTCCCGTCACCCTTTATCATAGTGTTATAGCCGTCGGGAAGCATTTCAATAAACGAATGTGCATTTGCAAGCTTAGCAGCAGCTATACATTCCTCGTCGGTTGCATCAAGCTTGCCGTAACGGATGTTGTCCATAACTGTGCCTGTAAAGAGGTTTACGTCCTGTAAAATCACGCCAAGGGAGCGGCGCAGGTCGTCCTTTTTGATTTTGTTGATGTTAATGCCGTCGTATCTGATTTTGCCATCAGCAATATCGTAAAAACGGTTGATTAGGTTGGTAATGGTAGTTTTACCTGCGCCCGTTGCACCAACGAATGCGATTTTTTGTCCCGGCTCGGCATAAATTGAAACGTCGTGAAGAACAATTTTCTCAGGCACGTAGCCAAAATCAACACCGTTTAAGCGCACGTCACCGCGCACACGCACGTAAGTAATTGTGCCATCACTGTGCGGATGCTTCCAAGCCCAAATGCCTGTGTGGTGGTCTGCTTCGCAAAGCTCGCCATTTTCGTCGATTTGAGCATCAACCAAGGTAACGTAGCCGTTGTCAACCTCACACTCGGTATCAAGCATTTCAAAGATACGCTCAGCACCTGCAAGCGCCATTGTAATCGCGTTTGCCTGCTGTGAAAGCTGTGAAACGTTGTTTGTAAATTGCTTTGAAAGACCAAGGAAGGCAACTGCAGTACCGATTGAGAAAACAGGGTCCTCAATGCCTAAAAACGTAGCAAACGAGGGGTTATATTTACCAACGAGCATAGTGCCGACGAAAACAAGGCATACGTACAAAACGTGACCGATATTATTCATAATAGGCATAAGAGTATTAGCTCTTGTGTTTGCCTTTGTCGCGTGTGTGCAAAGCTTTTCGTTCAGCTCGTCAAAGCGCTTTTTGCTCTTTTCCTCGTAGTTAAATACCTTAACAACCTTTTGTCCGTTAATCATTTCCTCAACGAAGCCCTCTGCCTCACCTAAGGAAATTTGTTGCTTTCTGAAGTGCTTAGCGCCTGAGCCGCCGATTGTCTTTGCCACAAAGGACATAACAAGCATACCGCCAAGGACAACAAATGCCATCCAAAAGCTCATTGAGAACATAAAAATTGTAACGGTGGTAAGAATAATTACAGTGGAAATAAGCTGTGGAAGTGACTGCGAAATAAGCTGTCTTAACGAGTCAATATCGTTTGTGTAGTGCGACATAATATCGCCGCGCGGATGAGTGTCAAAATATTTGATTGGAAGCTTTTGCATCTTGCCAAACATAAGTGTTCTTAATTTATGCAAGCTGCCCTGTGTAACCGTTGCCATCGTTCTTGTCTGTGTGAAGTTTGAGATAAGACCTATCACGTAAATTAAAGCGAGAACTGAAAGGGAAATGGCAATAGTAGGGAAGTATTGAGCCATAGCTTCCGAGGTTAAAAGCCCTGAACGGATCGCGTTTATCGCCTCCGACGAGGTGTCAATAACCTTACGCTGGAACATAGATGGGGAAGCCGCCGCAAGTGCGCTTAAGCAAATGCAAACGAAAACGAGAATAAAGCGCACGGGATAAAATTTAAGAAGCAGCTTGAGAAGACGCCAAAACGTACCCTTTTTAACCTTCTTTAGCGGTCTGCCCATTACGGGCTGACGGGGTGGTCTCACTGTTTTATTCATTGTAAGCTCGCCCCCTTTATTTGTGATGTATATATTTCGCGGTAAATATCGTTCGACTGAAGAAGTGAGTCGTGATTTCCAACCGCATTTATCTTTCCGTCATCCAAGATTATAATAATATCGGCATCCTGCACGCTTGAAATTCTTTGCGCGATAATAATTTTCGTCGTGTTTGGAATTTCCTCACGCATTGCTTTTCTGATAAGCGCGTCGGTTTTTGTGTCAACGGCACTTGTGGAGTCGTCAAGAATGAGAATTTTCGGCTTTTTAAGAAGCGCACGCGCAATACAAAGACGCTGCTTTTGTCCGCCCGATACGTTTGCGCCGCCCTGCTCGATATATGTATCGTATTTCTCGGGGAATTTTTCAATAAATTCGTCAGCGCAGGCAAGTGTGCAAGCGTGCTTCATTTCCTCGATTGTTGCATTTTCGTTACCCCAACGAAGGTTTTCCTTGATGGTGCCAGAGAAAAGCACGTTCTTTTGTAAAACAACGCTAACGGAATCACGAAGCGTAACAAGGTCGTAGTCCTTTACGTTTACGCCGCCAACCAAAACCTCGCCGCTTGTCGCATCGTAAAGACGCGGAATTAACGAAATAAGTGTTGATTTTGCACTACCCGTACCGCCGATAACGCCAACTGTTTGACCTGATTCTATCTTCAAGGAAACACCGTCAAGTGCATTTTTCTCCGCGCGCTGTGCATATTTAAAGCATACGTTTTTAAACTCGATAGAGCCGTTTTCTACTGCCTTTATTGGATTTTCGGGATTTTTAATTGTCGTTTCCTCGTTAAGAACCTCAGTTATACGGCGCGCGCTCTCGGTTGACATCGTAACCATAACGAAAATCATAGAAAGCATCATAAGTGACATAAGCATTTGCATACCGTAGGTAAGAAGTGTGGAGAAGTTACCAATTGCAAAGGCACTTCCGCCCGAGGAGATAAGTAAGAATGAGCCGAAAAGCAAGATTCCAACCATAAGTGAATACATACAAAGCTGCATAACGGGAGAGTTGAAGGCAAGGATTTTTTCCGCCTTCCAAAATCCGTTTCTTACGTCGTCTGAGGCCGCCTCAAACTTTTCCTTTTCGTATTCCTCACGTACGAAGGATTTAACAACGCGCATACCCTGCACGTTTTCCTGAACGGAGTTGTTAAGCTTGTCGTATTTTTTGAAAACCTTCTTGAAAATAGGCATTGCAAGGCGCGAAATCATAATAAGCGCAAAGAGCAAGATAGGCACCACAACAACGAAAATCCAAGCCATTTTTCCACCAACCCAAAACGCCATGATTATCGAGAAGATAAACATAAACGGTGAGCGCACGGCAGTTCTGATTATCATCATAAACGCCTGCTGAACGTTAGTTACGTCAGTTGTCAAGCGCGTAACCAAGCTTGAGGTTGAAAAATTGTCGATGTTTTCAAATGAAAATTCTTGGGTTTTATTAAAGGTCGCCTCGCGCAAATTCTTAGCAAAGCCGCAGGATGCGCGTGAGCAATGAACGCCCGCAAGCGCACCGAAGGAAAGGGAGAGAAGCGCAAAGCAAATAAGAATGGAGCAGAAAACCAAAATAACCGCGGTAACGTTACTTTCACCGATTAAGGTAATTAACCACCTCGTGATTTTGATTCTTTCAAGGGACGCGCCCTCAACACCGTTTGATGCCTCGATAAAGGTTATAAGCTCGCCTGCAATGGCAGGAATCATACATTCCATAATAACCTCAAAAAGAACAAGAAGCGGGGAAAGAATAGCGTTTTTCTTATATTCTTTAACGTACTTAAAAAGCTTTTTGAAATTTTTAAGCAAAAAACCACCTCCAAAATAAAGTGAATTCTATAAATTAACACCTGATATTATATCATTTTTATATAGCAAAGTCAACTTTGATAAGAAATTTTCTTATATTTTTATGTGAAAATTTGGTGAAAGAAAAAAGAGAGCAAAAAGCTCCCTTTCTATTTGTTATTTATCATTTAAGACAAGCTTAATTCGGGGTAGGCAAGGAGAAAAAGCTCCAAAATTCTTTCCTTGCTGCCACTAAGGTGTAAATAGCCGAAAATTGCTTCAAAGCCCGTTGCGGTCTTGTATTCAATAGGGCTTGCACTCTTTGGAATATTAAGATGAGAGGAGTTTTTTCCGCGGCGGAAAATTTGCGCCTCGTCATCAGTCAAAACGCTTTCTATATTTGCAAAGGCGCGCGCTTGGCTCACCGCCGTTACGTATTTTAGCGCCTCACTGTTTAGCTTAGCCGATTTTTGCGCTCCCTTTAGTATAAGTCGCTCACGAATCAACACCTCAAGCACGGAATCCCCAAGGTAGGCAAGTGCGGCTGCACTCATTTGAAAAAAGTCCATATGCTCCTCCAAAAAATAACCTTGCGATAATTCTACCATAAATTCCTCATATATTTCAATAGAGCAGTACAAAAAAAGCTGAGAAAAAAGTAAAAATGAGAAAACATAATAAAATTTTGCAAAAAAATTAAAAAAACACTTGCAAAGCGTTTAAAACTGTGCTACAATAATCAAGCATTAAAAATCACACATGCCGGTGTGATGGAATTGGCAGACGTGCCGGACTCAAAATCCGGTGGTAGAGATATCGTATCGGTTCGACCCCGATCACCGGCACCAAAAAATCCGTATCCTTGTGGTACGGATTTTTTTATGCAATTCGCAAAACGCGAATTGATGATATACACCTTTGGTGATGATATGCAAGACTACGCCTTGATGATATACACACGTTCGTGTGGCGATATACAATGCACGCATTGTATAACACTCGTAGGGGATGACGCCCTGACGCGGACCCCAAACCTCATATTACGCGAACCCGAAACCTCATTCTTCGGTTTGCGCGCCCCTATACGATTTGAGGCCCCCTATGGCATCCCGCAAAATAAAAGGTACGCTCAGGCAAATACAAAAAAGAGACCTCGCGGTCTCTTTTAATTTTATTCGTAAAAATCTGGAATTTCAACCGCGGAATATCTTGACCAACCAAGCGCAGGGCGGAAGCCCCAAATTGAATCTCTTGCTTGTCTGTTTGACTTTTCGCTCTTGTCAAAAAGCGTGAGGTTGCTTTCCCATTCAAGGATTATCGGCAGGTCGTTTTTCATTGACGAGTCGAGCAAGCGATAGTTAATCTTGTCGCCGTTTTGAACCTCGGAATACAAGCAAACGCGAATTCCCCAACAAAGGTCAAATGCAGCCGCCTCAACCACCTTGATGCTTCTTGGAATTGCAATAGTGTAGTAGTAGCTTTCGTTTTTATATTGGCTGTTTCCAAACGCCACGCCAAAATCAGTAAACGCGTTTGTCTTAATTCCAACAACGCTCTTGCCTTGGTATTCGCGCGGCATGTAAACAATCTTCGTTGCATCAACGGGTCTTACAAAGTCAACACAGTAAAGCTCACCGTTTTCCTCTACGTAAACAAAGCCGTCAGCGTCCGTAATTGTGGTAGGCGCAGGTGGCTCCTCGTTTCCTTCGTCACCGTCGCCCTCGCCGCCGTTGTCACCGCTATTATCGCCACTGTTGTCACCGCCCTCGTTGCCTGAGCCACCTTGGTTGCCGCTTCCGCCTTGGTCGTCGTCCTCATTGTCTGAGCCACCTTGGTTCTCGTTTCCACCTTGGTCGTCGTCCTCATTGCCTGAGCCGCCTTGGTTCTCGTTTCCGCCTTGGTCGTCGTCCTCATTGCCTGAGCCACCTTGGTTCTCGTTTCCGCCTTGGTCGCTGTCCTCATTACCCGAGCCACCCTCGGTGTCAGTGTCTGTTTCGGTGTCGGTAACATCGCCTGCACCCGTGTCGGTGTCCTTATTTGTGTCGTCCGTGTCGATGTTTGTGTCTGTTTCGTCCGTTTGTGTGCCTTCGCCCGTGTCAATGTAAATGCCACCGCCCTCGCAAGCGGAGAAGCAAAGCGCCAAAAGAACGGTCAGTGCCAAAAGAATACACAAAAATATATTTCTTTTCATAAATTCCTCTAAAAAAATGATATATTTCGATTTTATCATAAATAGTTCATTTTTGCAATACAATAAGCAAAATTGCGAAAAATTTCTATTTACATTTTATATTAAGTATGATATACTTAAATGGAATATTGAGAAATGGAAAATTAAAATGACAGAACAAGAAAAAAATAGATTTCTAAAATCAAAACGCGCTCTTTTTGATAAGTATTATTCGTTTCTTAACGAAAAGCAAAGAGAGGCGGTATATACAGTTAAGGGTCCTGTGCTTATTTTGGCAGGCGCAGGCAGCGGAAAAACCACCGTTTTGACAAACCGTATCGCACATATTATAAGATACGGTGACGCCTATTTTTCAGACGAGGTGCCCGATTTTTTAACAAGTGACGATATTGAGGCAAACGAAAACGCGATAAATCTCCCCACAGAGGAGCTTGCTAAATATCTAAAGGTGTTTGCAAAATATAACTGTCCGCCGTGGGCAATTTTGGCAATTACCTTTACAAACAAAGCCGCAAACGAAATCAAGGAGCGTCTTAACAGAATTTTAGACGATGGGGCAGGCGATATTTGGGCAGGCACGTTCCACTCCGTTTGTATGCGAATTTTGCGCTCACACGGTGAGGAGGTTGGTTACCGTCCTGCGTTTGGCGTTTGTGATGCGGATGACTCCAAAAAGCTCATTTCCAAATGTATGAAGGACTTGAATATTGACGAAAAGCGCCTTTCGATAAAAGCGGTTATGAATGAGATAAGCCGCGCAAAGGATCGCTTGAAGGGTCCGTATGACTATTCCTTGGAGGTTGGCTCTGACGCGCGCTATAAGGAGGTTGCAAGGGTTTACGAGCTTTATCAAAAGCGCCTTTTGGAATCAAACCTTCTTGACTTTGACGATATTATTATGAAAACGGTTGAGCTGCTTAGCAACAACCCCGAAACCTTAGCGTACTACCAAAATAAATTTAAGTACGTTTTGGTTGATGAGTATCAGGATACAAACCACGCGCAATTCGTGCTTGTTTCGCTCCTTGCGGGCTTTTACAGAAACATAATGGTTGTTGGCGACGATGACCAAAGTATATACAAATTCCGCGGTGCGACAATTGAAAATATTCTCTCGTTTGACAAAAAATACGAGGATGCAATGGTTGTAAAGCTTGAGCAAAACTACCGTTCAACCTCGAATATACTTAACGCGGCAAACTCGGTTATTGCAAATAATGACCACCCACACCCGAAAAAGCTTTGGTGCCAAAACGAGGAGGGTGACAAAATCCTTGTCAAAGAGGTTTATACACAAAATGACGAATCGCGCTTTATCATTGATAAAATAATAGAGCTTCGCGGAGAAAGAAATCTTGACTATCGCGATTTTGCAATACTTTACCGCATAAACGCGCAATCGATGAACCTTGAAACGATGTTTGCAAAGGGCGGAATTCCGTACCGTATGCTTGGCTCACTCAGGTTCTATGACCGTAAAGAGGTAAAGGACATTATTGCATATCTTTCGGTTATAAACAACCCGAGCGACAACGTGCGCCTTCGCCGTATAGTAAATGAGCCGAAGCGCAAAATCGGCGATAGCTCGTTTGATACGGCATCGAAAATGGCAGAGGAGCTTGGAATTCCTACGCTTGAGCTGCTTAAAAACGCAACACAGTATATGGCAATTCCCAAAATGGCGGCTAACGCGATGGAAGCGTTTTACAAAATCATTGAGTCGCTAAGGGATGATTTACACACAATGACGCTCAGCGCTTTTGTGCGCGCGGTAATTAAACGCACGGGCTATGAGGCGGCGCTTGTCGCACTCGGACAAGCAGAGGCGGAGCGACTTGAAAACTTAGATTCACTTTGCGTTGCGGTAAAGGAGTATGAGGAAAACGCCGAGGAGCCCTCGCTTGTTGGCTTCCTTGAGGAGGTTGCGCTTATCTCCGATATTGACCGCTATGACGAAACTGCCGACGCGGTAACGCTTATGACAATACATAGCGCAAAGGGACTTGAATTCCCAATTGTGTTCTTGCCAGGTATGGAGGACGGTGTTTTCCCGGGACAGCAGTCAATTTCAATGCCCGGTGAAATAGAGGAGGAGCGCCGCCTTGCTTACGTTGCGATAACGAGAGCAAAGAAAACGCTTATCATCACCCACACAAGGGAAAGAATGCTTTACGGCATGACACAAAGAAATCCCGTTTCAAGGTTTGTTAAGGAAATTAACCCTATATACCTTGATATGAAAAAGGAAAAGACAGCTTCCTTTGGCGGCTTTATCCCGACACAGTCAAAGCCGCAAAATCTCAGCGGATTTTTCGGTAAGCCGAAAACGTCCACGCCACCGCCAAAAAAGGCAACAAACCTTTTTGCAATCGGTGACCGCGTGAAGCATATGACCTTTGGAGAGGGCACGGTATTAAACGTTTCTCCAATGGGTGCTGACCATATGTACGAAATTGCTTTTGATAACGTAGGCACCAAAAAGCTTATGGCGAACTACGTTTCTAAACTAATGAATAAAATTTAAGGAGATAAATTATGAACATTCCAAGACCCGAGCATCCCAATCCCCAATTTGAAAGAGAAAGCTTTATTAACTTAAACGGCGAGTGGGAGTTTGAATTCGATTTCGGCACAAGCGGCAGAGACAGAAAGTTTTACGAAAGAGATAGCTTAAATTCAAAAATTATCGTTCCGTTTTGCCCCGAAAGCGTGCTTTCAGGCATCGGCAACACCGATTATCTTAACTGCGTTTGGTATCTTAAGAAAATCAACGTAGAGGACAACGACAAAAACGTAATCTTGCACTTCGGCGCAGTTGACTACGAAAGCTACGTATATATTAACGGCAAGCAAGCATACCACAATATCGGTGGCTACGTTGGCTTTGATATTGATATTACAAAGTACGTAAAGCGCGGCGAGGAAAATATTATCACCGTTTGCGCAATTGACGGTCATCCGGCTGGCAAGGCATCAGGCAAGCAGTCAAAGAATTACTATTCACAGGGCTGTGACTATACAAGAACAACAGGTATTTGGCAAACCGTATGGCTTGAATACGTTGAAAAGAGCTACATAAAGAGCGTTAGATATTATACAAGCATTGAGCAAAAGAGTGTAACCATCGAGGCAGAGGTTGTTGGAAGCGCTACGTTTGGCGCACGCGCAAGCTATGAGGGTAAGCCTATGGGCGAAATCTCCGCCACGCTTAACGAGGGCATCACTCGCGTTACAATGCCACTTAACGAGCTTTATCTTTGGGAGGTTGGTGCAGGCCGTCTTTACGATCTTGAATTGACCTACGGAAACGATAAGGTAAAGAGCTATTTCGGTATCAGATCCACTCGCTTTGATAAGAAGTACTATCTCCTTAATAATAAGCCAACGTACCTTCGTACAGTTCTTGACCAGGGCTTCTATAAGAAGGGTATTTACACCGCTGAAACAGAGGAAGAGCTTGTACGCGATATTTATCTCTCACTTGATGCAGGCTTCAATGGCGCACGCCTTCACCAAAAGGTATTTGAGCCACGCTTCCTTTATCATTGTGACAAGCTCGGCTATATGGTATTCGGCGAAACAGGAAACTGGGGCGTTGACTGCTCAAATATGGAGCATTTGACACCGTTTATGCTCGAATGGCAAAGAGAAATCGCAAGAGATTTCAACCATCCGTCAATCATCGGCTGGTGCCCACTTAACGAAACGTGGGATAATAACAATAGACACCAAAACGACGATTTTATAAGAGCTATGTACTATGCAACAAAGGCGATGGACACAACACGTCCTTGCGTAGGCACAAGCGGTAACTATCAGGTTGTTTCAGATATTTACGACCTTCACGATTACCTCCAGGGCAAGGATGAATTCGAGGAAATTTATCTTGCAAAATCATATGAGGAATTTGCCGAGAAATACGACAAGAAGCACGAATGGGTTTCAAAATATCAAAAGAGCGCAGACTATAAGGACATGGCACTCTACTTAAGCGAATACGGCGGAATCCGTTGGGATACTGACGGCGTTGGCGGCTGGGGCTACGGCGACGGACCAAAGACCGTCGAGGAGTTCCTCGATAGATACGAGTACCTCACCAAAGCACTCGTTGACTCCCCATACGTTTGCGGCTTCTGCTACACCCAGCTCTACGACGTAGAGCAAGAGGTAAACGGCCTCTACACCTACGAAAGACAGCCAAAATTCGACATGGCAAAAATCAAAGAAATCACCCAGTACGGCGATAGATAACAACGAGAAAAAGCATTTCCGCGAAAACGGAAATGCTTTTTTACACGAAATTTTTATAATTTCATTGAGAATGTTTAGAATAACTATAGCTTTTATATGGTTGAATTTAGTCAAGATTGGAAAATTATTCTTGAAATATACTTAGTATAGTGGTAAAATTATATTATGCTATATTATAGACGATTTTTTATAATGCTTGCTAAGGAGGATAAACATGGGTCTTTTTGATGCTATGGGCACTGTATGGAATAAAGCGAAAGCAGCTGTTCCGATAAATGTGAAACTTGATTCTTTGCGTAAATATTATCGATATTTAGATTTACAATTTAGAACGGTTGATATAATTCAAGATATGCCTCAGGAGTATTCGCAAGTAATGCGAAAAATGAAGGATTATGAATATACTTTCAGAACAGGTCATTATGATAAAGATATGGCAGAATATAATAGATATATTGATGCTATAAAAAAGCATAATGAGTTTGCTAATCAAGTTGAAATTGTAACAAATAAATTTTTGGGTATTTTCGATGCTGTTTTATCTAATCCTAATAGCTTTGATAAAGGTAGTATTACAGAAAATTCTTATATAGTTAGAGAAATACGCGGAAGGCATTATCAAAATAATGAAAAAGTTGTAAGATTCTTAATTATATATGATGATTTAGATAAAAATATTGATGAAATTATTCGTCAGTATAATAATTATCCAATTGCTAAGCAAATGTTAGATTACTTTGGAGATTATTATCTTGATGAATATAATGCTAGCATATTAATTGGAAAATTTGAAAAGCTGTTACCTAAACCTAACAAAAAAATATATTATAAATTTCCGACTTTAGAAAGTCTGAAGCAAAAAATTATATCTCATAACGAAGAGTTTATAAAAAGGCATATCAACGATAAAATATTTGATGATGTAAATGGATTAAGTCTTGACAACGATCAGAGAAGGGCTATTTTATGCAATGAAAATATGAATTTGGTTGTTGCAGGAGCGGGAAGCGGAAAAACGTTAACTATTTGTGGAAAAGTCAAGTATTTAATTGAGGTTATGGGTGTTAATCCCGAAGAAATACTTTTATTGTCGTTTTCAAAATCGTCGGCAGAAGATTTGGAGAAAAAAGCAAAGAAAGTATCACCTAACGTTGTGGCTAAAACTTTTCATTCAATGGGATTGGATATTCTTAAAGCGCCAGAAAACAGTACTTTTGTTATTGAGGAGCAATTCAAAAAGATTATAGAAGATTTTTTCGAAGAAGAATTGGTTAACAGAAATGATTTGTTGCAAAAAGTAGTTAACTATTATGGATTGTATTCTGCATCAATTGATGAAAAAACAGTTTATAAATCACAAGGTGAAATGTACGAAGCATTAATCAAACAAGATTATAGTACATTAAAGGACAAACTGAAAAAACTTTCGACTGATAACTCTACAAAGACCACATTAAAAAAAGAAGTTGTAAAAAGCTATGAAGAATTGGTTATTGCTAATTTTTATTATTTAAACGGTATTGATTATGAATATGAGGGACCATATGAACACAAAACAGATGGACCTGAATACAGACATTACAGACCAGATTTTTACCTTCCAAAATACAAAATTTATCATGAACATTTTGGAATAAATAAAGATGGAAATGCACTGCATTTTGGCAAAGAAGAATCTGATAAGTATGTAGAAGGAATGAAATGGAAAAGGAATTTACACGCTACATATCAAACAAAATGCATTGAAACATATTCATATCAATTTTCCAATAGTGATTTCTTCACAGGTTTTAAAAGGTTGTTATCAGAAAATGGTGTAGAATTTAAACCCATTTCAATCGAAGAAGTTTGGTGTAAACTAAAAGGTATTGTTAATAAAACAGACTTTTCTTCATTCAAAGCTTTAATCATTACGTTTGTTAGCTTGTACAAAGCAAGATATAAAGATGATAGGGCTTTCGAAGAACTAAAAAAATCTGTTTTTGAAAATGATTACGAAAGACAAAGAGCCAATCATTTGCTAGATATATGCAAAGAGATTTATAATTATTATAGACAACAATTGCAATACACAACAGCGGAGGATGATAAGCCAGTTGAAATGATAGATTTTGATGATATGATATTAAAATCTATTGATTGTTTAAGCAGCCTCCCGAACAGATTTAAGTATAAATATATAATAGTGGATGAATTTCAAGACATTTCTTACAGCAGAATGGTATTTTTGAAGAGCTTAATAGCTCACGGAAATTCCAAGTTATTTGCAGTTGGTGACGACTGGCAATCTATATACAGATTTAGTGGTTGTGATATAGATATTTTTATAAATTCAGAAAAATATTTTGGGAAGACAACAGTAAACTTTATTAATTCTACTCATAGAAACTCCGCAGAATTAATTAACATAGCAGCTCCATTTATCACAGCTAATAGAGATCAATTTAAAAAGAACGTGCGTTCAAACAAGCATATTGAAAATCCAATAAAAATCATTTGTTATGACGAGAATAAGATGGGCGCATTTAAAGGAATATTGCAAATGATTTATTCAGAAGCTCCGAATTCATCCGTGTTGGTGCTTGGTAGAAATAATTTTGATTTGGATTCGGTTATGCCTTCTATTGGCGCTTATAAATTTGAAGATAAGCTTGTTTTTGATGAATTTAAGAGTTTAGATATAACATTTAAGACAGTACATTCTTCAAAGGGACTAGAGGCTGATTATGTTGTTCTCATAAACGCCGATGATTCCAAACTAGGATTTCCCAATAAAATAGAGGATGATAAACTATTAAAACTTGTGTTATCGAATAAGAGTGAATATCCTTATGCTGAAGAAAGAAGATTGTTTTATGTAGCAATAACGAGAACCAAAAATATTTGCTACATACTTGTTAATCGAGATAAACCATCTGAATTTGTTCAGGAGATAAAACACAAGTGTAAATTCATCAATTACATTTCAAATCCCAAGGAAAAACATTCAATAGAATGTCCTCTATGTGGAGGCAAACTTGTAATAAAAAAGAATTCTCAAAACGATAATATGTTTTATGGATGTTCGTTTTTTCCGCTTTGTCGATATAAAAATAATGATTTAGAAAGTGTGAAGGAAAATAAAAGATGCCCCAAATGTAATGATTTTCTTGTGATAAGAAAAAGGCATTCAGACGGTGGAAAATTTTGGGGATGTCACAGCTTTCCTGTGTGTGATTACAAAGTTAATATATCCCCAAATGATTCTTATAACAAACAAAATAGTAAAACTTGGTACTATAAAAAATAATATATAGACAAGCACAGCACTAAAATATCATAGTGTCTGTTCGACACTCTTCAAAGGAGAAAAATATGGATAACAATCAAATGAAAAAGCGTTACGGGCTATTTACCGCCATTTGTATGGTGGTTGGTATAGTTATCGGCTCGGGCGTTTTCTTTAAGGCGCAGGACATTCTCAATTACACGGGCGGTAATATGCTTATAGGCATTCTCGCTTGGGTAATCGGCGGTGCCGTTATGATAATTTGCGCATTTAATTTTGCCAATTTCGGCACGAAATACGTCAAGGTCAACGGTGTTGTTGACTACGCCGAGGCAATAGTCGGTCAAAGATACGCTTATATGATAGGATGGTTTTTGACAGCTATATACTATCCCGCCATGACAGCGGTGCTTGCTTGGGTTTCCGCAAGATACACCCTTGTCCTTTTTAACCCTAAAGCCGACATCACGGGTGGGCTTTGTATGGCACTTGCGGGCTTTTATTTGTGCCTTGCTTACGCCGTTAACGTTCTTTCACCGAAAATTGCGGGAAAATTCCAAATCAGCGCAACGGTTGTTAAGCTTATTCCCTTGGCAATAGTTGTACTTGTCGGCACGGTAGCAGGACTTATAAACGGAAACACAACGGAGGCATTTACCTCGTCGTTTGCTTCCTCAGGCGCTAATTTTGATAGCGTTTTTGCGGGAATTGCGGCGGCTGCATTTGCTTACGAGGGTTGGATTATTGCAACCTCGATAAATTCGGAGCTTAAGGACGCGAAGAAGAATTTACCACGCGCACTTGTTATAGGCACCGCCATTATAATGGTGATTTATATAACCTATTTTGTTGGGCTCACAGGCGGCGCTTCCGTTGATGCACTTCGCACCGACGGCTCAACGGTTGCATTCACAAATCTTTTCGGCAGAGTAGGCAGCACAGTTATAAGCGTATTTATCGTAGTTTCCTGCCTTGGCACGTTAAACGGACTTATGCTTGCAAACACTCGCTCGCTTTATTCCCTTTCAGTAAGAGGCAACGGGCCAAAGCCGAAAATGTTCTCGCAAATAGATTCTCAAACAAATATGCCCGTCAATTCAAGCGCGTTGACGCTTCTTTTCTGTGCCGCTTGGTTCTTCTATTTCTACGGCGCAAATTTGACAAAGCCGATTTTCGGTGTGTTCAGCTTTGACTCCTCAGAGCTTCCGATAATCACAATCTACGCCCTTTACATTCCAATCTTTATTATGTTTATAGTAAAGGAAGGCAAAAAGAACGTTTTCAAAAATATAATAATGCCGTGCTTGGCGGTAATTGCTTCACTTTTTATGATTTTCGTCGCAATTTACGCCCACGGAATAGCAAAGTACAAGGAAGCCGCCAAGGTTGGCGAATTTGCTTTCCCCGTGCTTTTCTATCTTATCGTTTTCGCCGTTATTATGATTATCGGCGCGTTGCTCTATAAAAGAAAAACGAAAAAAACAAAAGAAGCAGAGCAAAACAGCTAAGAGGTGTCAAATGGATAGAGAATTTCCGAAAGTTAAGCACAAGGTTATAGATTCGCACTTGCATTTTTACGATTGGCGTGACGAAAACGGAGTGGATTTTTTCCACTGCTTTGAGGAATATAGACGCGAGATGGGTCTTGCGGGCATAAATCTTTGCGCGCTTCCGTCAGGACACGGTAGTGACGTTACAAGCAACCTTATGTGCGCGATATATAAGCTTATAAATAAGGAAACCTTTGCCGAGGCGGGGCTTCTTTACGATAAATATCCAATGGGCGAAGCGCTCCCTTGCGGCATGGATTTTGTCACTCAGCTAAATGAGCTTGAAGAAATCGGCTTCGACGGCATAAAAATGCTTGAGGGAAAGCCAACGCTACACAGAAAAATAGGCAAAAATCTTTTACATCCCGAGTTTGATAAATTTTTTAGCGAGGCAGAGAAGCGCGCAACACATATCACCTTCCACGTAAACGACCCGAAGGAGTTTTGGACAACCGAGGGCTTGGACTACTACGGCGACCCAACCTTTGCTTCAAGTGAGGAAATATACCGCCAAGCGTATAAAATCCTTGAAAATCACCCTAACCTGAATGTTACGTTTGCACACTTTTTCTTTATGTCCCAAAATCCCGAGGAGCTTGCACGCCTTTTTGAGCAATACCCAAATATGTGCGTTGATTTGACCCCCGGTTGGGAAATGTACCTCTCATTTTATGCAAAAAAGGAATATTTCAAGGAGTTCTTTGAAAAATATTCAAAGAGGATAATTTTAGGCACGGACGCGTATTTCCCAAGGCCAACCGAGTGCAGCATGTGGCTTGTCGACAGAGTTTATCGCTTTATCTCCAGCCCCGACGTTATTAAAGCCGTCGCCGATAGATACGAGAGCGGCCTTTGTATCTCCGATAGCGCCATCGAGGATATTTCCTACAAAAACTTCGAGCGCCGCGTCGGCACAAAGCCAAAGGAAATAAACAAAGAAGCCCTTATCGCTTATTACCAAAAATATAAACACCTGATGACCGAAAAGGACGTCAAGTACACCGACGAGGTGTTTTCCAAGTTCATATAAAAGAAAAAGCATTTCCGCCACAGCGGAAATGCTTTTCCATTTAGTATTTTTCGCGTTGCTCAAATACCAAATCAATCAAAACTTATTTGTTTTGATTCTTGATGGAATTTTCGTAAGATTCTACCATCTTCTTAACCATCTGACCGCCGATAGAGCCCGCTTGCTTAGAAGTGAGGTTACCGTTGTAGCCGTTTTGGTTAAGAGTTACGCCTACTTCGCTTGCAGCTTGCATCTTGAATTGGTCAAGTGCTGCCTTAGCTTCAGGAACTGAGATGCTGTTCTTAGACATAATAAACTCCTGTTCGTAATCTATATTATCGAGCATAGGCGACTCTCCTAAAATCGCCCACTCGCCGAACAATTTTATGAGTCGTGTACGCTCTGTAATTATTATGGAGCGATGATGCAAAATTATAATTGGTAAAATTAAGACAATGAATGATTTTTTAATTCCTACATTATTTATATAAATATTTTTCGAAAAATCAAAATTAAACTTGACAAAACATATAAGTAGTATTACAATAGTTGATGTTTTGTAAAATTTTATCGAAAAATATGAAAGGAATAAAGATGGACATTTTATTTTCTCTTTCAGTTGCGCTTTTTGCAGGCCTTCTTTTATCACGTCTTGCAAAGCTTTGCAAGCTTCCTGCAGTAACGGCATACTTAATTGCGGGTGTATTAATTGGACCATTCTGCCTTGGTGCGTTTGGTGTTGATGGGCTCGGCTTCACCGCTGAAGCAATTCACTCAGAAAAATTCAAAATTATTTCCGACGTTGCACTCGGCTTTATCGCATTCTCGATAGGCAACGAGTTTAGAATGAAGGATTTGAAGCAGTTTGGAAAGACCGCTACAATAGTTGGTATTTTCCAAGCGGTGTTTACAACAATCGTTGTTGATATAGTTTTGATTGCACTTCACTTTATTATTCCAGAGAAGTTCCCGCTCGAGGCGGCAATAATTCTCGGTGCGGTAGCATCAGCGACAGCTCCTGCGGCAACCTTGATGGTTGTAAAGCAGTACAAGGCGCACGGACCCGTTACCAAAACGCTTCTTCCTGTTGTTGCACTTGACGACGCGGTTGGACTTGTTCTTTTCGCAATTTCCTTCGGTATTGCAAAGTCAATGGCATCGGGCGGAATCGGCGAGGGCGCAAATCCTTGGCAAATCATAATTTCCGTTGCGGTTGAGCCACTTTTGGAGGTTATTCTCTCGATTGTACTCGGCGCAGTTATGGGACTTGTCTTTACGTTTATCGAAAGATTTTTCCATTCACGCTCGAAGCGTCTTGCTGTTTCCGTTGGCTTCGTATTTTTAACCGTTGCAATTTCACTTGTTAAGTATCCGCCAATTAAGTTCGGCGAAAACGTTTCACTACATATTGCATTCTCATCACTCCTTAGCTGCATGATGCTCGGCACGATATTCTGTAACATCTGTGACTTCTCAGCTGAGCTTATGGACCGTTTGGACCGTTGGACCGCGCCTATTTACGTTTTGTTCTTCGTTATCAGCGGTGCAGAGCTTGACCTCAGCGTTTTTGCAAACTGGGTGTTCATTCTTGTCGGTGTTGTTTATATCGTTTTTCGCTGTATCGGCAAATATTTCGGCGCGTCAATCTCCTCCTCAATTTCAAGGGCAGAGCCAAACGTGCGCAAATATCTCGGCATTACGCTTTTCCCACAGGCAGGCGTTGCGCTTGGTATGGCAATGAGAGCTATGGAAATCGGCGGCGAAATCGGAGCTACCGTTTCAAACGTTGTTCTTTTCTCGGTTCTCGTTTACGAAATCGTTGGTCCGTTCCTTACCAAAATTTCACTTGAAAAAGCAGGCGAAATCGATAAGACCAAAAAGATCAGTAACAGAATTCGTCACCACGACAAAACCGTTCCTACAACTAAAATCTAACCGAAAGCCCGCAAAACGCGGGCTTTTGTTTTTCTTCCTATTTTATTATTTATAGATATATTATGGAAACTGCATATTTTACGTTGTATATATGCTATATTGTTAAAAAAGCAATGGAAAAACAAATTTTTTTGCTAATTTTGCACAAAACTAAAATTTTTTCGAAAAATCTTCAAAAAAGGTATTGACAAACGAGAAAGTGTTTGATATAATAGCAAAGCACTCTATGCGAGATGCCTAAAACAGAACCTCGGCGAGGTTTGATGCTTAGAATATACGAGGGGTCCTCGAAGCGAACGAAGTGAGCTTTGGGGTTCCTGAGAAAGATCCTTGAAAATTGAACAATGAACTAATTAGAAAAAGAGAACTAATGTACAAAAGACGGAACTCTGAAATTCTTTTAGGTTTTTAGAAGAAATACTCGAAACAAGTAATTTATTAAGTAAAGAGCAAATATCATGCT